>NZ_CAJPQR010000028.1 GCF_905372745.1 uncultured Campylobacter sp.
AGGCAACCGCAGCCGTCCCTAATAAGCCAAGATTAATCCGTTAGGATTGCGTTTGGGATTATAGCGTAATTATTTATAATTTTTAAGTAAGCAGATAAAGAGCCCGCGGAAATAGCCTAAAACAAGGGACAAAACACAGATAAATTTTTATCTAGCCAAAAAATCCTAAGTAAAATTTAAAAGCGAATTTAGAGATAAATTTAGGACCGGCTAAGCCGGGATAAATTTAAGACCGGGCTTAAATTTAACGCTATAGTAAATTTACGACGGTATGCGTAAAAAATGAAAAGGGGTAAATTTAAGCGGCAAGATTAGGCTGCGATAAAAAGCGGAGTTTAGCGGAGTAAATATTAGATATAAGGCTGTAAAAATAAAGGCTAGGCAAAGGATAAATTAACGTAAAAAAGCAAAGATTAAATTTAGGCTCTAAGCGTAAAACAAGAGTAAAGCCCGCCGTTTTTTACGGCCGGCTTTGTAAATTTAGCTTTTAAAGCGTTTCTTAAAGCTTTTCGTGCGGACTTTGTAAATTTAGTTTTTAAAACTTCTCTAGCGGGCTTTTAGATTTAGTTTTTAAAACTATGGATAGGAGCCGGTATCTGGCCGCCGCGGGCGATGAAGTCCGCCGATGAGTTTTTATTTACGCTCATCACGGGCGCGCTGCCTAGAAGCCCGCCAAACTCCAGCGTGTCGCCCTCTTTGCCTTTTGGGATGATGCGCACGGCGGTCGTTTTTTGATTTATCACGCCGATCGCGGCCTCATCGGCTATGATCGCGGCGATCGTCTGCTCGGGCGTATCCTGCGGGATCGCGATCATATCGAGCCCCACCGAGCAGATCGCGGTCATCGCTTCGAGCTTTTCTAAATTTAACGAGCCTGCGCGCACCGCGGCGATCATGCCCTCATCCTCCGAGACGGGAATAAACGCGCCGCTAAGCCCGCCTACTTGGTTGCACGCCATCACGCCGCCCTTTTTGACCGCGTCGTTTAGCAGTGCCAAAGCCGCAGTCGTGCCGTGCGTGCCGACGCGCTCTAAGCCCATCTCCTCAAGCACGCGCGCGACCGAATCTCCCACCGCCGGAGTCGGAGCCAGCGATAGATCGACGATGCCAAATTTCACGCCAAGGCGCTCGGACGCCATTTGTCCTACGAGTTGTCCGATGCGCGTGATCTTAAACGCCGTCTTTTTCACGGTTTCTGCGACCACGTCAAAGCTTGCTCCGCGCACCTTCTCAAGCGCGCGCTTAACGACGCCGGGGCCCGATACGCCCACGTTTATGACGACTTCTGCCTCGCCTACGCCGTGAAATGCGCCCGCCATAAAGGGGTTATCCTCGACGGCGTTGGCAAACACGACCAGCTTTGCAGCGCCAAGATCGGAAAGCCGCGCCGTTTCTTTGATCACGCGCCCCATGTCGGCGACCGCGCTCATATTTATGCCGGTTTTTGTCGAGCCGATATTTACGGACGAGCAGACCTTCTGCGTCGCGGCGAGCGCGGCGGGGATGGAATCGATTAAAATTTTATCGCCCTTTGCGTAGCCCTTTTGCACGAGCGCCGAAAAGCCGCCGATAAAGTCGATGCCGACCTTTTGCGCCGCCTCGTCCATCGCTCTAGCAAGCGGCACGTAGCTCACGGCATCCGTCGCCGCGCCGATGATGGCGATCGGCGTTACGCAGACGCGTTTATTTACGATCGGAATGCCGAGCTCTGCTGAAATTTCATTGCCGACCTTTACCAGATCACGCGCCTTATCGGTGATCTTGGCGTAAATTTTCTCTGCCGCTTTGTCGATATCGGGATCGATGCAGTCAAGCAGGCTAATGCCCATCGTTATCGTGCGGATGTCGAAATTTTGCTCCTCGATCATCGCGATCGTTTCGGTTACGTTTTTGATGTCCATATCGGCACCTTAGATGTTGTGCATGGCGTCAAATATCGCCGAGCTTTGGATGTTGATTTTAACTTTTAGCTTTTCGCCTAGCTCGTTTAGCTCCTCGCGCAGAGCCGTGAAGTCCTGCTTTTCGTCGCTGGAAACCACCGCCATCATCGTAAAAAACTCGTCCAAAACCGTCTGGCTGATGTCATCTATGTTTAGCCCAAGCTGCGCGAGCTTGGCCGAAACGCCCGCTACAATGCCAACTTTGTCCTTACCGATCACCGTTACGATCGCTTTCATCGTCGTTCTCCTAAATTTGTAAATTTGCGAGAGTTAAAGCCCAAATTTGAGTAAATTCGGGCTTTAGATTTTAAATTTTACTTCGAGCAAGCACTCTTGCCGTCCATCACGGGCTGGATAGACGAGTTGTCCGCGCCGCCGTCATTGTTGATATTTTCGATTATCTCCCACAGCCTAGCCGCCGCTTTTTCGTAGCGTTTAGCCGTGACCGAGTTTGGCTCGTAAAAGCTCACCGGCTTGCCGCTGTCGCCGCCGACTCTAACGGCAGGCTCGATAGGGATTTCGGCTAGCACTTCGGTACTATAGGCTTTTGCCACTTCCTCGGTCGTGCCTTTGCCAAATATATCATATTCCTTGCCGCTTTCAGGGCAGATAAATCCGCTCATGTTTTCTATCACGCCGGCGATTGGTATGTGAAGCTTTTCAAACATATCAAGTGCTCTTTTGCTATCATCAAGCGCTACTACTTGCGGCGTCGTGACGCACACGCCCGCAGTCACCGGTACGCTTTGAGCTAGAGTTAGCTGTGCGTCGCCCGTTCCCGGAGGCATATCCAGAAACAACACGTCCAGCTCGCTCCAAAATACGTCTTTTAGCAGCTGCTCGATAGCTTTCATTATCATCGAGCCGCGCCAGATGAGGCTCATGCCTTCTTCCATTAGCACGCCCATACTCATCATCTCGACGCCGTGAGTTAGGATCGGTTTTAGTTTGTTGCCGACGACTTGAGGCTGAGTGCCTACTTCGCCTAGCATCCTAGGGATGTTTGGACCGTAGATGTCGGCGTCTAGGATGCCTACTTTTTTGCCTAGCTTTGCCATCGAGATAGCTAAATTTAACGTCGTAGTGCTCTTGCCCACGCCGCCTTTGCCCGAGCTTACCATTACGAAATTTTTGATCTGCGGAGCGATGTTTTTACCGCTTTGAGTGTTGCTTTTTTCCTCGGGAATTTTTGGTTGGATGATATTGATGACGCACTCGTTTGAGCCCATCACGCGCTTTATGTCGGTTCGCAGCTCGTTTGCTACGTCCGGATTTGAGCTTACGATCTCGACCTCGATTAAAATTTTATCGCCGATTTCGACGTTTTTTACGAATCCAAAGCTCACGATATCTTTCTCAAAGCCTGGATATATCACGCCTTTTAGTCTATTTAAGACATCCTCTTTACTTAACATTTTTCTCCTTCGTTAGATTTTTTGAAATTTTATACGCGCAAAATTTAGGCCCGCACATCGAGCAAAATTCCGCCTTTTTAAACGACTCTTGCGGCAAGCTCTCATCATGCAGCTCGCGCGCTCTTTGGGGATCTAGGCTTAGCTCAAACTGCCTGTTCCAGTCAAAAGCGTATCTAGCGTCGCTCATCGCGTGATCGCGCTCTATCGCGCGTGCTTTGCCTAGCGCGACGTCGGCTGCGTGAGCGGCGATTTTATGTGCTACGATACCCTCTCTGACGTCGTTTGCGTTTGGCAAACCAAGGTGCTCTTTAGGCGTCACGTAGCACAGCATCGAGGCTCCGTAAAAGGCCGCCATCGTCCCGCCGATAGCCGAAGTGATGTGATCGTACCCTGCGCCGATGTCCGTAGGCAGCGGCCCTAGCACGTAAAAAGGCGCGCCGTGGCACAGCTCGCGTTCGATTTTCATATTATACTCTATTTGGTTTAAAGGAATATGACCCGGCCCCTCGATCATAACCTGCACGTTTTTCTCCCATGCGCGTAGCGTTAGCTCGCCTAAAACCCGTAGCTCGCTAAGCTGAGCTTCATCAGTCGCGTCGTATAGGCAGCCAGGACGCAGCCCGTCGCCAAGAGATAGCGCGACGTCGTGAGCGGCGCAAATTCCTAAAATATCGTCAAAGGCCTCGTAAAACGGGTTTTCTTTATGATGGTGCATCATCCAGCTAGCAGTTAAACTGCCGCCGCGGCTAACGATCCCCATCTTGCGCTTTGCGACCAGCGGCATAAATTTGAGCAAAAAGCCCGCGTGTATCGTAAAGTAGCTAACGCCCTGGCGAGCCTGCTTTTCAAGTGTTTTTAGGATGTCATCCGTAGTCAAATTTTTGACTTCTTTTATGTCGTGGATGATCTGATACATCGGCACGGTGCCTATGGGGACGGTGGAGTTTGCGATTATAGCGCTTCTAATGGCATCCAAATCGCCGCCCGTGCTTAAATCCATGACCGTGTCGGCGCCGTATTTTAGGCAAATTTGCAGCTTTTCAAGCTCGGCGCAGATATCGCTACTTAGGCTTGAGTTGCCGATATTTGCGTTGATTTTGGTTTTGGCCTCCTTGCCGATCGCCATCGGGAGCAAATTTTCGTGATGGATGTTGGCCGGGACTATCATCTTGCCTGCGGCGACCTCGCTCCTAACGAGCTGGGGATCTAGCATTTCAGCCTGCGCTACGTAGTTCATCTCGGGCGTTATGACGCCCTTTTTAGCGTAGTACATCTGCGTCGGAGTTTTGTCGGCGGAGTCAAATTTGACCCGAAATTCTTTCATATTTCGCTCCTTAAATTTTTGGTTCTAATATTACTCAAAAAAGATAAAAACAAGCTTTTAGGATGTATAATATCGTAACACTTCGCCAAAGGAGAAATTTTGCTAGACGTTACGCTGATAATGCTCGGAGCCGGAAGCTCCAGCCGTTTTGAAATGCCCGTTAAAAAGCAGTGGTTGCGCGTCGGAGGCGATCCGCTATGGCTCTTTGCGGCTAAAAATTTAAGCTCGCACTACGCTTTTAAAGAGATAATCATCGCCTCAAACGAGGAAAAATATATGAGTAAATTTGCCCCGTCGTATCGCTTCGTAAAAGGCGGAGCGACGCGTCAAGAGAGCCTAAAAAACGCACTTAAACTCGTTCAAAGCGAATTTGTTTTAGTTAGCGACATAGCTCGTCCGATGATTAGCGCCGAGCTTTTCTCGCGTATAATAGGCGGCATCCAAAACGCCGACTGCGTCGTGCCTGCGCTCAAAGTGCCAGATACCGTTTATCTAGGCTCCCAGGCCGTCGATAGAGAGCAGATAAAACTCATCCAGACGCCGCAACTCTCGCGCACGGCAATGCTAAAAAGCGCGCTTGAATCAGGTCAAATTTACACCGACGATAGCTCGGCGATAGCGGCTGCGGGCGGTAAAATTTGGTACGTGCAAGGCGACGAAAACGCTAGAAAAATCACGTTTAAAGACGATCTAGCCAAAATTTGCGGCCTTGGCGCGCCCTCAAGCGAAATTTACGTCGGAAACGGTTTTGACGTGCACGCCTTTGAAGAAGAGAGAAAAGAGGGAAGTTTCGTAACAATCGGCGGCGAAAAAATTCCTTTCGAGCGAAATTTAAAGGCTCACTCCGACGGCGACGTGGCCATCCACGCGCTCATAGACGCCATACTAGGAGCGGCTGGACTCGGCGATATAGGCGAGCATTTCCCCGACACCGACGATAAATTTAAGGGTGCGGACTCGGCTATGTTACTAAAAGAAGCATATAGGCTCGTACAAAGCGTCGGTTTTGAGCTGGTAAACGCCGACGTCACGGTTATCGCCGAGCGACCTAAGCTTAGTAAATTTAAATCCGCGATGGAAATAAATATCGCAAATGCGCTAAATTTAACCCCGAATCGCATAAACGTAAAGGCCACGACGACCGAGAAGCTAGGCTTTACGGGGCGAGGCGAGGGTATAGCTGCTACGGCGTCGGCGAGTCTAAAAATTTACGACTGGACGCAAAAATAAAACGACGAAAGTAAAAAAATGAGAGTTTTGATAATAGAAAACGAAATCTACCTAGCCCAAAGCATCGCATCAAAGCTAGAAAATCTAGGCTATGAGTGCGAGATAGCAAGGAGCGCGGCGGAGGCGATGAAAAGCGAGCCCGAGCAGAGGGCAAAGGAGGGCGCCAAGGACGTACACTTTGACGTGGTGCTGCTCTCTAGTGCGTTTGCGGGCGACGACACGCTAAAAATCATACATAAATTTAAAGACTCCGTCGTCATCCTGCTCATCACGTACATCAGCAACGACACCGTCTCGATCCCGATAAAAGCGGGTGCTAGCGACTACATACAAAAGCCGTTTATGATCGAGGAGCTGGTGCGAAAGATAAAGCATTTCGAGGAGTTTAGGCGTCTGCAAACATTTATAAAAACCTATCAGGACTACCTAAACTATCATTTTAAGGCCGTATCGGCGCTAAATTTCGACTTTAAGCGCATAAAGCTGCCGCTTCTCATCAAGTGCAATAAAATGATAAACGCCGATAATTTTGTTTTCGAATACGCAAAGGCGCTAAATTTGAGCTTCAAATACGTCCCGCTAGAGCCAGGTATCGACGTAGAGGCCGTAGCTGCGGCAAATCCGCGCACGCTTTTATATTTTTCAAATTTTCAAATTTTACGCCAAGAGGCCAAAAATCAGATCGTATCTCTCGCCGCCAAACGCAAACTCATCGCAAGCTCGACCAATCCTAACGAAGAGACGCCGATGGAGACGCTAAATATCACAAGCGACGAGAAAAATTTCCAAATCGACGAAATTTTGACGATCGACGACTACATCAAGCACATCATCGTAAACTATCAGGACAAATACCCCGACACCGAGCTTAGCAAAAAGCTAGGTATCTCGCGCAAATCGCTTTGGGAAAAGAGGAAAAAATATGACGTCGCCAAGAAAAAATAGCATACTGATAAACGACGAGGCCTTCGGCGCGCTTGATCTCATAGAAAATCAAATTTTTAGCAAATTTAACCGCCTGATGAACGAAAAAGAGGCAAACGAGGTCTATGAAACGGGCTTTTTAGGCGGCGAGCCGATGCCCTATGCTTTCGTTTTCGCGCCGCAAGGCAAGCGCAATCAAGAAACGATAAAAAACGCGCAAAAAGGCGAGAAAATAGAGCTGATAAACTCTAGCGGCGAGCCTGTCGGACACATAAACGTAAGCGGCTCGTTTAAATTTGACGAAACCAAAAGCGCGCAAAATATCTTTCGCGCTAACGAAACCGAGTTGGCGCAGCAATGCTGCGGCAAGCTGGCTATAAGCGGCGAGGTAAAAATCTACGGCAGCGCGCTAGAAAAGGTAAAAGAGCGTATCGAGTCCATTAAAAGGGAGCAAAACGCGCAAAAAATCACGGCTATCATGCTTACCGCAGAGCCGTTTAACCGCGCGCACGAACGCCTAATCAGGATGACGATAGACAAGGCTGATTTGGTGTTGCTTTTTTTGCTAAAAAGCCACGGCGCGGACGAGGTGATGAGCTTTGCGCTCAAAAAAAAGGTGCTTGAATACTTCATCCAAAACTACATCCCGCAAAATCGCCTAATCATCGTACCGTTTGAAAACTCCAGCCTCTTTAGTTCGCACCTAAATCCGACGCTAGAGTGCATCGCGGCGCATAGGCTGGGCGCCGATAAGCTCGTAGTCGGTCAAAATCACTCGGGTATCGGGATGTTTTACGATCACAACGTCGCTCACACGGTGCTAGAGCGATACAAAAACGATCTAAATTTAGAGATAGTCGTATTACCGGAGCTTGTTTATTGCAACGAATGCAAAACGCTAGTTAGCACCAAGACCTGCCCGCACGGCCAGCACCACCACATCAAATACCACGCCCAGACGCTAAAAACATTGTTGCTAGCTGGTATCTTGCCGCCTGCGATCCTCATGCGACGCGACATATCGGCGATGGTGCTAAGCGAGCTTTTCCCGAACCGATTTGAAAATATCCAAAAGCTTTGCGACGATCTTTTCCCTAGCAACGGGCTGCTCGAAAAGCAGACGGAGAGGGAATTTTACGAAAAATTAATGAAGCTTTATCAGACGACGTCGCTAAGCTAAATTTGCTTTCTGCCGTTTTGGTAAAGCGGCTTGTTTTGCGAGCATTTTAACGGAGTCGGTAAATTTAGCACGCGTCTTAGCTTTGCTAAATTTGAGCCGTAGGCGAAGTAAGGTATTTGGATTTGCCCTGCGTAGTGCGCCTAAAATTTTACGTTTGAATTTACAACCGAGCTTTTTATAGATTCTGGCTTTAAATTTACTCGCCTAGACCCGCGCCGCAAAACTTTAAAATTCGATGCTATTTATCTATGACGCGAGGCTGCGGCTTTACCAGCGAGAGGCGTTTGCCGCATTTGGCGTCAAATTTGACGTTTTTCGGCGCCGGTTTTTGCGCAGGGTGCGGTCGTGCTTGCCGTCAAAATTTACGAGTCAAAAGCCTGGGTAAAATTTACGCTTTTGCTTCAAATTTATCGGCTCGCGCCTGCAAATTTGAAAATATCCGAGCTTGGCGCAAATTTGACGTTTGAATTTTGAAATTTGCAAGCTAAATTTGCTAAAATCGCGCTAAAAATCGGCGAGTAAAAATGCGCCGATGATGATTTAAATTTGATTTCAAGGAATATTATGCAAAGGTTGTTTTTAACGTTTTTCGGCGCCGGCCTAAGCCCCAAAGCTCCCGGCACGGTGGGCTCGATAGCGGGCGCGGTCGCGGCGTTTGGGATTTTGATGATCTTGCCCGCTTCCACGCTATTTTTGGTTTCGATTTGCCTTTTTTTATATAGCATAAAGATTATCGACGATTATGAGGCGAAAACCGGCGTGCACGATCACGGCAGCATCGTGATAGACGAGGTTGCGGGCGTTTGGCTGGCGATATCTATCAGCGGTGCTACGGCGGTGCAGTTTGCGCTCTCGGTTTTGTTTTTTAGGGTGTTTGATATCTGGAAACCTTCCGTGATAGGACGCATCGATAGGGATGTCAAGGGCGGACTCGGCGTGATGGGCGACGATATGCTAGCAGGGCTTTTTGCAGGGCTTCTTAGCGCGATTTGCTACGAGGCCGTGACGAAGATCGGGCTTGACTACGAGTGGGTCAAATTTGAGCTGCCGTTTGTGAAGTAAGCTAACGCAGATAAGCGTCGTCTTGTTTAAAGGGCGCCGAATTTGGCCCAAAGTCTAAATTCGGCGGGCAAATAGGGACGCTTTAGCGTAAATCTATCGGTATCGCGCAGCTAGCCGAGTCGCTTTTTGGGGCATAAAAGACTAAATTTGAGATTGCCGATTTTAGCTTTGTAAAAGCGCGGGCGCAAAAGTACTTTCGGCCTACGAGTAAAAACCGCCTAATTTAAGCTTTAGCCTCGGCGATACCCGTTTTTGCGCATTTAAAGCGTTAAATTTTAACCAAACGGGTTATAGCTACCTGAAAAATACGGTATCTTATCGGCGAATAAGCGGTTTGCGCTCCTTTATCTTTAAAACGGCGCTAAAATATGCGTATCGCTCGACTGCGCCTGGTCTGCGCGCTTTCAGGCCAAGCTTAAATGCCGTAAGTGTCGTTTTTACCGCTTGATAAAAGAGCGGTTAAATTAGGCGATTTAGATTAATCCTAGGCCCATAAAATCAGTAAACGAGGGTTTTATGGCAGCGGTGCGAGATGAGCGTTTTATCTACCGAAATTAGCATTTTGGGTCTTTAAAATTTACGAGCTACGACCTACTTTTTAAGGTTCCTTTTTGCTCGTAGGCCTCGATTTCTCTTACGTACTCGGGATTTTTCTTTTTTAATTCGTTGCTCATAAATGCGATTAGCTTAGCGTCGGCGTTTTTGTGCGAGGCTAAAGCTGTAATAAAATTTAGATACTCTTTGGCTTCGTCGGGAGCTACGCCATCTTTTTTGGGCGGTAATCTAAAATTCGTAGAAAACATCCTTAATATAGAAAAAAGTTTATTTTTACTAGTACTAGGATCGCTTGCGACGGTAAATAGGTCGTCTAAAGTAACGCCCCGCTCAGCGGCCTCTTTGGCTGCGGCGCTGGCTGCGATCTTGTCGCCGCCGAGTTTTGCCGCTAGAAAAATAAGAGAAGCTACGAGTATTAAAATAACGGTCGCTAAAATGATTACTACTGCGGTTTGATTCATTATAGTTTTACTCCTTTTATAGGCTTTCTAAAATACGCCAACACGGCGATCAAAACCATCAAAAGCGCGCCTATCCATACGAAAGGCGGCACCGGCACCGGCTCGCCGGCAGCGTAGGAGTGCATGCCGCTGAGATAAAAATTTACGCCAAAATACGTCATTATAATCGACCAATAAGCAAACATAGAAGCGACGGCAAAGACGTACTGGCTATTTAGCTTAGGGATAAATCTAACGTGCAAAACGGCCGCGTATATCAGGATGGAAACTAGCGCCCAGGTCTCTTTACTATCCCAGCCCCAGTAGCGACCCCAGCTCTCGTTAGCCCACACGCCGCCTAGGAAATTTCCCATCGTAAGCAGGCTAAGGCCCAGTATCATCGCCATCTCGTTTATGCGAGTAGCCTCAAGGATATTTCGCGAAATTTCTTTATTTTCTTTATCGCCTTGCAGAATAAAAAGTGTGAGCGTAAACATACCGAGCAGCGAACAAAGTCCTAAAAATCCGTAGCTAGCCGTGATAACAGATACGTGGATCGTTAGCCAGTAGCTCTGAAGCACGGGCGCTAGAGTAGTGATTTGCGGATCCATCCAGCTAAGGTGCGCTACAAATAGCGTAACGCCCGATAAAATCGACGTTAGCGCCATAGCCACCGGGCTTTGGCGAGAAAAAACTATGCCGGATAAACTCAAAGCCCAAGCGATGTAAATCATCGATTCGTAAGAGTTACTCCAAGGAGCGTGCTCGGCGACGTACCAGCGCACTCCGATACCGAAAGTATGTAGTAAAAAGGCTAGGATATTTATGCCGTAGACGATTTTAAATAGCCCCTTAATATTTAGTTTAGGGCGCGCCATCTTGACGAAAATGAAGCACAAAAGCCCAAATCCGGCTAAAAGATATACGAGCGTGAGCGATTCGAAAATTTTATACTCGTTAAAAAATAGCTCCATTTCGACGCGTTTTTGGCTTGGGATGACGGATTTGCCGTGTTCTTGTTGATAGGTTTTTATCTCGGCTAGAGCTTGGTTTGCTTTGCGCCAGTTATTGTTCTCGGTAGCGTCGGCGACGCCGGTAAAATAATCTTTTAGCATCCTGACGATTTGTTCGCTCTCGTTTTTAGGCAGATACATCATCGCAGAAGCTATGCCGTACCAGGTATTATTTGGGTCGTCTATCTTTGGAAATACGGCGAAAATTTCGCCCCAAAATACCATATGAAGGATGTTTAGCCGCTCGTCTATTTTTTGTATATCTTTATCAAACGTGCCTCGCTCGCCCGGCATTTTACGGTTTGCGGCTTCGGCGAATTTGGAGAGTTTGTAGGCGATTTTACCGTCTTTGTCGCTTTCAAAAAAGTCGTTGTAGCTTGCAAATTTGTCCTTTTCGTCTATGCCGATTAGCTTTTTTATCTCTTTATTATTTACGTAGATTATAGGTTTGTCGCGCCAGTAAAAACCGTTCGTCATCATCGAAAGCACGGCTTGGTCGGCATTTAGCCCTTCAAGCGTATCGCTACGGTGGATTTTGTTTAAGATATCTCTTGCGACCGTATCAAAAGGCTTCATCCTGCCGTCGCCGCTTTGAACTATTAGCGTAGAAAGCTCTTTGGCGTGACTTGCGTCGATATTTAAAGCCTCGTCCATAGCGTAAATTTTAGTCGGCGAAAACGCTGCCGCGCTCGTTACCAAAAGGATTGCGGCAAGCTTTTTGACGGCGTCTTCGTTTATCATTTTGGCTAGTTTTCTAAAGCGCGAGCGAGGATTTATTACGTTTAAAAATAGCCCGAGTCCCAGTAAAAAATAGCCGACGTAGGTCGGGATTTTGCCCGGGTCGCGGTTTACCGATAATACTGTGCCAAGCTCGTCCATATCGTAGCTGCTTTGGAAAAATCTATATCCGTCGTGGTCTAGTACGTGGTTCATGTAAATTTTATAAGGAAAATCGCCGGTGCGTGAGTCCTCGACGATGACGTCGCTAGAGTAGCTCATCGGCGAATTTGAGCCCGGATAGCGCTTAAGCTCGAAGTCGTTTAACTTTATAGAAAAAGGAAGTTCGATCATTTTAGCGCCCCAGTAGACGTTAAAAAGCACGCTGTCTATTTTCGCTTTTGCCGGCGCGTAGCTGTTTTCGTATAGGGTTAGTTGCTCGGTTTGCCCGTCGTAGGTTAAATTTGCCACGAGCGCGTCGAATTCTCCGTTTTTGCTAACGATACGCTGTGCGGCCTTAGTTAGTAGGGACTTTGGGACGAAATTTACCTCAGCAACCGTATAAAGCCTCATCGGCAAAAACTCAGTCTCTTTATCCTTGGCGTACTCGCCTTTTTCATTCGTCGCCATCGTAAAGTAGCCGATATTTTGGTTCGAAGTTAGATAAAATTTGCCCTCTTTTAGCTCGATTTTGACGAAATTTTCAAGTAGCGGCTGCGCGTCGAATGCAAAGCTAACGCCGCCCACCTCGCGAGTTTGGCCGGCTTGTAGGCTTATTTCCTCTTTTGAGTCTGGGCTTGAGACCGCAAGCCTAACGAGCGGCTCGCCCTTGTCTGCTTCGTAGTACTCGGTCTCGGCATTTTTGTAGTAGCCTTCAAAGCTTAAATTTGCCTTCTTATCCTCGATTTTAAGCGGTAAATTAAAACCGTTTAAGCCAAAAGAAGTGATGTACTTTTGGATAGAATCCGAGTAAATTTTACCGTCTTTTTCGGCTGCGATTTCTATTCTCGAAGCCGACCCGAAAACGGCGTTTGAAGCTTCGTTTTCTCTTATGCGCATCGTGCCTTCAAAGCCCATATATCGCGTCATAGCAGCGCCTAAAAGCATAAATAAAAAGCTAACGTGAAATATCAAAACGGGTAGTTTTTCATTTCTAAAAAGGTCGTATCTAAAAAGATTGTAAGCTAAATTTATACCCAAAAGCACCTGCACTAGAGCAAACCAGCTCGCGCCGTAAACCGCAGCCCACGCGCTTTTGGTATCGTAGTAGCTTTCTATTATCGTCGCCGCGCCGCTAGCGACCGCAAATATTATCAGTAAAACAATCGCCGAGGTCATACTAAAAAATATGGACTTTAATTCTCTCAAAATTTATCCTTAAAAATGCAAAATCGAAAACAAAGTGTGCATTATAGTAACATTTTTTAAATAATTTTACTTTTGATCGCCCGTTTTCGGTAAAGCTGCATCCCTAAATAAATTTAGCATAAACTCAAATTCGCTAAAGCCGTCCGCGCCCAAAAAGTGCCCGCCTTTTTCAAAGATATCGGGCGTTACGCCTAAATTTCTCGCGACCTTTAGGCTAAGCTCGCAAGGCACGATATAGTCGTCTTTTGCGGCTATTACTTTTATAAAATTCGTCGCTGATTTTATCTTTTCGTAGGCGATTTGCGGTTCGCAAAACTCATCTAAAATCGCAAATTCCTCAATCGGCTCGTCAAACGGCGAGATGAGAACCAGACCGCCCAATTTGGGCAAATTTGCAAAACTGCTAAGAAAATTTAGGCTAGTTATCGTGCCTAGGCTGTGCGCGATGATGAATGAATTTTCGCCTAAATTTACGTTTTGCTTCATCGTTTCTAGCCACTGGTTTAGCTTTGGCGTTTGCGGGGTTGGCATCTTTAAAATTTCCACCTCGGCAAGGCCGCGCATCTTTTCTTTAAACCAAGAAAACCAGTGGCTTTGCGGCGAGGCGTCGTAGCCGTGAATTATATAAATTTGCTTTTTCATTAATTTTGCCTTTTTAAAAAAATACGCGAATTATATACAAATAAAATTAAAATAATTTTTGGCAAAAATCGCAAGAGTTATTTTTAAATTATAAATTTAAGCAAACGGCAGATAAAATATCATCATCTGTTAAAATTTGATATTTGTAAATTCGGCAAATTTGAAGTTAAATTTAAATTATTTCCCTAAAAAACGGATATTGGTTATCAATTAAAATTTATATTGATATAAAGATTTTACGTATAATTTACATTGATTATTTAAGATTTCATCAAATTTATTTCAAAAAGGGAGAAAAAATGGATACTTCGAGGCGAAATTTCTTAAAAGCGTCCACCGCCACGGGCTTGCTTGCGATGACGTATGCGCCGGGCACCCTGGGCGCGATCGGCGCTAAAGCGCTAGAAGGCGGCGACAGAAGCGTATTTAGCTTTTGCGAGATGTGCTCTTCTCGCTGTCCTATCGAGGCCAAGGTCGTAGACGGTAAAAACGTCTTCATCCAAGGCAACGGCAAGGTAAGCGGCACGGCGACTTCCGTGTGTGCAAGGGGCGGCAGCGGGCATAACCAGCTCTACGATCCGCAGCGTATCGTAAAACCCCTCATCAGAGTAGGCGAGCGCGGCGAAAACAAATGGCGCGAGGCAAGCTGGGATGAGGCGCTTGATCTTGTGGCTAAGAAAATGCTAGAAATCAAGGAAAAATACGGTCCCGAGAGCTTTGTGTTTACGGCAAAATCAAGCCAAACGCACAAGCTAATGACGACCTTTGCCAGCTCATACGGCTCACCTAATTGCTTCTCGCACCTATCCTGTTGTCCCGTGACTTATCAGATGGTTTGTACGCATATGTACGGCGATGCGAAGTTAAAAAGAGACTTCGCCAACGCAAAATACGTCGTAAATTTCGGGCACAATCTCTTTGAAGGCATCGTCATCGCCGACGCTAAAAAACTGGCTAAGATGGCTGCTAAAGAAGATACGAAGCTGTTAGTTTTAGATCCACGCTTTAGCGTCGTGGCCTCAAAAGCCGACGAGTGGCTACCGGTAAAACCGGGAACCGATTTGGCCTTCGTTTTGGCGCTCATCCATACGTGGATAAAAAACGACACCTACGATAAAGAATTTATAGAAAAATTTACGATTGGATTTGATAAAGTCGTAGAAGCGACTAAAGATACGACGCCCGCATGGCAAGAAAAGATCACGGGAATACCTGCAAAAACGGTTGAGCGAATCGCTGGCGAAATCTGGAAAGCCACACCTAAAGTCATCATCGACTTCGGCCACAACACGACTACTACTAGAGCCGAATACATCCGCACTAGAGCCATAATGACCGCAAACGCGATGATGGGCAACTGGGAGAAAAAGGGCGGAATTTTCGGCGGCAAGAACGCTAAATTTTACAACAAGCTAGTAGGCGAGGAGCTAATCCCCGAGATCACGAACCCGGACGCCGCGATAAAAGTACCAAAAACTCCTAGGATAGACGGCGCCGGCGAGGACGGGCCAAATAAATTCGTCGGCAGGAGTCACGGCGTTTTGATGCAAATTCCGCAAGCTATACTAAGCGAAAAGCCTTATCCCGTAAAAGGCTGGTTTAGCATAAGGTTTAACCACCCGATCAACGTCGCAGGTACGCAAACTACGATAGAAAGCCTTAAAAAACTTGATTTTATCGTGTGCTCGGATATTTATATGAGCGATTTTGCGATATGGGCGGACGTGATACTGCCTGAGAGTACTTACCTTGAGCGCGACGAAGGCATCGAGGATAAATCAGGACTAAAACCCGCGTATATGATAAGAAATAAGGTCATAGATCCCGTCGGCGATACTAAAAACGGCTACGATATCTTTAGGGAGTTAGCCCGCAGGATGAAAATAGACGAGCTATATACTTCAAATACGATGGACGAGTGGCGAATGCGACAAGTAAAGGGAAACGCCGAGCTTTTAGCAAAGCTGGTTAAAGACGGCTACGTCACGTGGAAGGTACCGGGGATTTTGTTTAGAGAAAAAGATAGCGTAAAAGAATTTACTAAAAAATTTCCTAGCGCGGCGCAGTTTGTCGGCGAAGACGGGCTGATGGAGTCGCAGGTAAAATTTAAAACCGATAGCGGCAAAATAGAGCTTTTTAGCGAAAAAGTGGAAAAACAGTTTCCCGGATACGGCTGTCTAAATTCCGAGGGCATGGACGTATTTTTCGGCGAGGAGCTTTGTCTAATGAGCGGCAAAACGCCGATACATACCAACGGACACACGCAAAACGTCGAATTTTTAAACGACTTGATGAGTAGCGCGCCCGTTTGGATACATCCTAATACCGCGAAAAAATACGGGCTAAAAGACGGCGACAAAATAACCCTTCAAAGCAAAACCGCGAAGGAAAAGGCAAACGTGATGCTGACTGAAGGCATCAGAGAGGATACGCTTTTCGTCTATCACGGTTTCGGCCACGAAAGCGCGGGACTAAAGCGCACGAACGGCGTAGGAACGAATCAAAGCAAGCTGCTAGATCCTACCGTGATCGGCCCCGTGGCTTCTACTATGGTGCGAAACGTCGGCGTCAAGATAATAAAAGCGTAAAGGAAAAAAGATGAAAAAAGCGTATAGAATGATACATGACGAAAACCTCTGCATAGGCTGCCAAGCGTGCTCGGTGGCTTGCAGGAGCGAAAACGAAGTGCCTAGAGGCGTTTTTAGACTTCAAGTCCATTCGCAGATAAAGGGCAAATTTCCAAATTTAAAAACCGACTTTAGCAGACATAGCTGCGTGATGTGCGAGGACGCTCCGTGCGTGACTGTTTGCCCTACGGGAGCTAGCTTTCAGACGGCGGAGGGCATCGTGCTGCTAGACCACTCTACCTGCGTATCTTGCAAATACTGCATCCTGGCCTGTCCTTACGACGCTCGCTACGTCGAGCCGAAAACCGGCGAGATAGGCAAATGTACGTTTTGCTTTGAGACTAGAGTGAGCATTGGCGAGCAGCCTGCGTGCGTAACCGTTTGTCCGACCGATGCTTTGGCATTCGGCGATATAAACGATCCAAGCAGCGAAGCAAGTAAAATTTTAAAGAATAAAGCTCACTACTATCCTAAAGCCGAGCTTAAAACCAAACCGAAGCTTGCTATGATAGCTAACCGCAAAGGAGGAAGCCATGAATAATATGTGGGGAAGCGTAGCGCAATATAATGAAATTTACTGGCCATGGCCGATAGCGGTTTATCTATTTTTGGCGGGTTTGTCCGCAGGCGCGATGATGGTTGCGTTGCTAGTTAAGTGGAACTACCACAAAAAACAAGACGGCAGCATCTGGGACGCGATGGTAAAGGCGGGCGCTCTAGTGGCTCCTATAACGATTACCGTGGGCCTTGCGCTTTTGGTGCTTGACCTTGGCAAACCGCTTAGTTTTTACTGGATTTTGATTAAGTATAACTTCGGTTCGGTTATGTCTATCGGCGTTGCGCTACTGCTGCTTTATACGCCGCTAGCTTACCTTTTTGCGGTGATTATTTTCGAAGAAGAGATAGAAAAGTATAAAATTCTAGCGATTTTACGTCCTATTTCTAGGCTGATTCGCTCTTTCGCACCGCTTTCAAAGATAGTCGAGATGGCGCTTTTTGGCCTTGCTATCGGCGTAGGTATATATACGGGCTTTTTGCTTAGCGCGATTACGAAGCTTCCGCTTTGGAATACGCCTATTCTGCCGATTTTGTTCCTAACATCAGGCTTTAGCTCGGGCGTAGCGACAAACATCTTGGTCGGACTTTTGTGCTTCAAGCACCTTCTTAACGAAGACAACGTGAAGTATCTTTTGGTTATGGACTTGCGCGCCGTGCTTTTCGAGATACCGCTTATAGCTATACTATTTTTGGGCTTGTATTTCGAGGGCGGAGCTAGCGCGGTCGCCGCAAAACAAGCTCTAAGCACTGGACAATACGCGCTAATCTTTTGGATAGGCGTTGTAGGTATCGGACTTTTAACGCCTATCACCATAGCGCTAACGGCTCTAAAAAATCACGCGTATAGAGTGGGCTACATCATAGCAAACTCTCTTGTAGTTATCTGCGGCGTCGTGATGCTAAGATACTACATCGTTTATGCGGGTCAAGTTTTCACGGGCGCGTGAAATTTAGACTAAACTAGACGCACTAGGCTCGGTAAACTCGCCGAGCCTTTTTTAAATTCAGACGATCCAAAATCATTTTTAGCTATCATCTCCCTTAAAATATTGCGATAAAATTCGGAGAATTTATGAAAATTTTACTGCTTGAAGACGACTTCGTATATCGTGAGAGCGTTAGCGAATACCTGGAAAGCCTGGGCTACGAGGTGGATGAGGCGCCAGACGGCAAAGTAGCCTGCGATAAGATAGCGGCGGGCTTTTATCACCTGCTGATCCTTGATATCAAGGTTCCGCATATCAGCGGACACGAGGTGATAAAATACGCCAAAGATATCGGCTGTGAAACACCCATAATGATAATGACCTCGCTCGTGGATATAGACGATATGGCTGTCGGATACGAGCTGGGCTGTAACGAGTATCTAAAAAAGCCCTTTGAGCTAGCCGAGCTAAAATTTAGAGTAAACGAGCTAATGCGAAAATATCACGGCAGAGACGATAAAAACTTGATCGCGATCGATGAAAACTTTAGCCTCGATACCGCCAAAAAACGGCTAAAATTTAAAGGCAAGCCGGTTGAGCTAAGTACGAGAGAATTCGACATCATCGAGTGCTTGCTGTTTCATAAAAACAGCTTCGTAGGTATCGAAAGGCTGCGAGCCGAGGTGTGGAACGACAAGGAGATCGACCCCGCCGACGTACGCATGCATATACTAAAAATCCGTCAAAAAACGACTCCCGAGTTTATAAAATCATCGCGCGGACTAGGCTACAAAATAGATGTTTCAAAATCTTAAAATCCCTGTTTTAGCCACTTTTATCATCATGGCTTTGTTTATATTTCAAAGCTACGAGATTATAAATTTAAGCTCCAAAGACGAATACTCGAAAAATATGTTCGAGTTGCTGGAGTACGAGGGCAAAATCCGCAAAGCGCTCGATAAAAACGAGACTTTGCCTATTTCGCTCACCTATAGATACGGCGTTTTTGATCTCAAGGAAAAGCAGATCGTCTCAAATTTAGACGCGCGCCCGAGCGATTTAAAATTTATCACCCGTCAAGAAAACGGCTATCTTTTTTACAAGACCTATTTTAGCGCGGACGGCGAGTTTTATTATCTCGTGCTAGCTAAAAAGCAAAACGCGGCTAGGATTTTATTCGTTACGGCTCTAACTCTAGCGTTTGCGCTCGTGGTCGTATTTTTCGCGCTTTATCTGTCGTTTGTTAGCGGGATAAAGCCGTATAAAGACGCTAAAAAATATATGAATAACTTTTTTAACGACGCGATGCACGAGCTAAAAACGCCGCTGGGCATCATCGGCATAAACCTTGAGATGCTGGGTCTTGATAACAAATACGTCACCCGCATGCGCTCGGCCCTAAAGCAAATGCAAGTTACATACGAGGACACCGAGTACTACATCAAGCGCGGGTATATTTTATTTCCGCCCGAGATTTTAAATTTGAGCGAATTTTGCCTCGAGCGAGCGCGGTATATGCGCGGTATCGCGATGGCGAAAAATATCAAAATTTACGACTTCGTCGAGCCTGATTTGCAAATTTTCATGAGCAAGATAGAGGCGGGCAGACTGATCGATAACAACCTAAGTAACGCCGTAAAATATAGCCGCGAAGGAGGGATAATAAATTTACGTCTTTTTGAAAAAAGCGGCAAAATCGTGCTCGTAGTCGAGGACGAGGGCGAAGGCATAAAAGACACGAGTAAAATTTGGAAACGCTACGTTAGAGACGAGGGCGTGCAGGGCGGCTTTGGCCTTGGGCTAAACATAGTGCAAAGCATCTGCGTGAAAAACGGCGTAGAGTACGGCGTGAAAAGCGAACTGGGCAAAGGCAGCGTCTTTACCTACAAATTTTCGCCGTACTCAAAAAGCCTGCTTGACTAATCAAACCAAACGCTAAGCTTTGCTAAATTTCGCTCCTTTGAGTCGGAGTTAAAATAAATCACGAAATATCCCACTCGCTCGCCCTTTGCGTCGTTCATCGGCTGTACGGTAAAGGCGTGCGAATCCGTCTGATAAAATCCGCCGCTTTTAAATTTGATATCTTTTAGCATCGGCAAGACGTTTAAATTCGCGTAGCTTTTATTTACGAAATGAAAGCCTTCTATGATGCCCTCGTCGCTGCTGTTTTGATAGGGCAGATCGCCGCCTGCATCGAGCAATACGAAAAGATCAAGCCCTTGCTGCGAGAAAAAGTCGCTCAAATGCTTAAAATCAAGTAGTACTTCGATACTTCCCAGCATCTTTTTATCCTCAAATATCGGCGCGACCGACCTAATGAAAACTCCCGCGCGACCGACCTCGATGCCTGCGGCTACGCCGTTTTTGGCCTCGGCTAGCAGGTGGCGAAAGTTCGTTAGATCGTCGTTATACATCGGTATCCAGCTCCTAGCAAAGCTCCTCATTTCGGGCGTGTGGATGTGAAATTTTGCATTTTCGTAGATCGGCACCTTGCTTAGCGTTTTGGTAAATTCGCCAAGCGTCTCTAGGCACATTTGGCGGTCGTTTTGGCTCATGCATTTTTTCACGTACTCGTTTTGCGCTAGTAGCGCCGCCACCGTCATCGCGGAGAGTTTTTCCTCTTCGATATTTTTATTTAAAATTTGTGTTTGGAAGTCGAGAAATTTTTTGATATTTTCCGTCTGCGTCTGCTCGTCCCAGCGCGCCTTATAAACCGCCAAAACGCCTGCTACTACGATGATTGCGAGCGTTAGAAGTATTTTTTTATTCACGCTTTTTGCCTAGCTCGCGCGCTAAAATTTGAGAAAATTCGGCAAAACCTGGTAAATTTAGCTCGCCCTCGCGCTGCTTTTTGCCCCACATGGACTCCGGGAAAAAGCTATCGCTCTCAAACCTCGCCATCACGTGAAAATGTACGCGCGGCACGTAGTTGGCAAAGCTTGCGATGTTTATTTTGGTTGGATTATAAAATTTTCTCATTACTTTTTCGGTCGTCAAAACCACTTCAAAAACCCTTTTTTGCGTCGCTTCGTCGCAGTCGGTGAGCTCCTTAAACGGCGTTTTGGTAAAAATTTTTACCCACGGTATCTCGCTCATTTCCCGCTCGACGAAAATCAGCTCGTCTTCAAAAATCATTTTACGCTCCTTTTTGATAGCGATTTTAGCCAAATTTGAATTTTAATCTTTTTAAATTTATACTTCGGACATTTTGGCTTCGGCGCTTTACGGCGGTAAATTTATAAAATTTGAAAGGAAATTTGAGCTTATGAAACGTTTTATTTCGCTCATATTTTTTGCGGCGCTGGCTTTTGGCGGCGAGCTGGCCGATCTGCGCGATGAGTGCGAGAGGGGAAATAAGGAGGTTTGTAAGAGTTTGTCAAACGCGATTAAAAATTTAGAACTCGCTTGCAAGAAAGGCGGCGAGGAAAACGCGATGGCGTGCGCGGGGCTTGGCTATTTTTACGAATCCGACAAAGAATTTAAAAAAGCCGTCGCGCGCTACGAAAAGGCCTGCGAGCTAGGCGCGGACAAAGCCTGCGTGTATCTTGGGCTGCTTTATCAAAACGGGCAGGGCGCGACGCAAGACCGCGATAAAGCTAACGAGCTTTTTAGACGAGCATGCGAAAAGGACGTCGCCGAGGGGTGCGCGAGCCTGGCGTATAGTTACGGCAAGGGGCTTGGCGTCTATCCCGACGGCAAAAAGACGAACGAGCTGTTTGCTAAAGCCTGCGAGCTAGGCGAGGAAACGGCGTGCTACAATCTTGGCTTAAGCTACGCGATGGGCGACGGAGTGCAAAAGGACGCGGCAAAGGCGGCGCAGATATTTGCGGCCTCTTGCGAGCGCGGATACGTGGGCTCTTGCGCCGATCTTGGGGTTTGCTATTTTAAGGGCGAGGGCGTGGAAAAAGACTACGAAAGAGCCATTGTGCTTTTTACTAACGCTTGCTCGGGCGCTAGCGCGCTAGCCTGTGCAAATTTAGGCTTTGCCTACGAAAAAGGCATGGGCGTAGAAAAAAATAAAAACGCCGCCAAAGAACTTTACGATAGAGGTTGCAAGCTCGGAGAATTTAACGCATGCCAGTATCTAAAAAATTTGCGTTGAGGCAAGTGAGCAAACAAACCTTGTCGTTTTAATTTGAAAATTGCGCACGGCATAGCAGGTAGCTAGAGCATGGCATGGCGCAAAACTCATCTAAAGTCCGCACCGCTCGTGTGCCGATCTATGCTTGCCACGCCGCCATTTTGGTGATAGTTTTATTTTCAAGCTAACTCAAGTAAGAAAATAGTTCCGCCATGATCGGTGCTAAAAGTAAAATTTAGCAACAAAATTAAAATAGTGCGGGCGTACAAATCCAAAATAAATTTGACGCTCGCAGCTAAATTTATCTTTTAAAGTCATGAATTTCGATACTAGCGCCGTATTTTTTACAAAGCTCGCTTACCTTTTCTTTTAGCCTTTCCTCGTCATAGCAGATGAGATCGATGTATGCGTGCCTCTGCCCGGTTGCGCCGCCGATTATCTCCAAAAACGAGCCGCAGCTTTCTAGCTCCTCGTCCTCGATCTTGTTTCGCAGATCAAAGCCTTTCTGTACATCGCCGCCGTTATCGATGCTAAGAAAGCAAAATTTGATACCAAGCTCAAAAGCTTCATCATAGATGTCGCGTTCGCCGTTTAGGTATTGATTTATGATGGCCGTCAGGCAGGTGGTGCCCACGATCACGTCCTCGCGCACCTCGCTACCGCGCGGCTCCATCTCGTAGCTGAAAAAATTCTTTAGCGGTTCGCGCGCGGCTTTTTCGCCGAATTTCTCATCGATCAGATCGGCAAATTCGCTTAGCGGCACGCCGTTTTCTTCGGGCTGGGCCAGTACCTCAAGCTCGCCTAGCGTATTTATGATTGCCGTTTCGCCGATCATATTGTCAAGCAGGATAAAGCTAAGATTGTAGGCCTTGCCCTCGTCCTGCGCGAGTAGAGCCGCTAGGTTTTCGTTGTAAATTTTAATA
Organism: uncultured Campylobacter sp.; assembly: GCF_905372745.1. Taxonomy (GTDB): domain Bacteria; phylum Campylobacterota; class Campylobacteria; order Campylobacterales; family Campylobacteraceae; genus Campylobacter_A. Next base: position 22,926 of record NZ_CAJPQR010000028.1, read on the forward strand.
TCCACGTCGCTTTCGTTAAACTGCGCGTAGATCATCGACTCCTCGGCGTTTACGTGCGTATCGTACATCTCGATCCCGCCGATACCTCGCGGCGCACGCGGCTTTCCGAGCGTGCAGAGCATTCTGTCCTCAAGCTGTTTTGGCATAGCGTTTTTGATGAAGCTTAGCCAAAATAATCGGTGTCTCATACCCTCGGGAGTCAGCACCAAATCAAGCTTATCGCCCGCAAGCCCCGTCATAAAATAAGGCTCTGCAAGGCAGATACGAAGCTTCTCATCGGTCTTTTGCATCGCCTTTTCAAACTCCTTCGCCGCCAGATCGGCCTTGATCTCATCTATCACGCCGCTAAATTCCGCCCAAAATTTATCCACCCTGCCGGCAAACGTGCTTGGAATTTGCGCTTTTTCAGCCTTTTTACCAAAACTAAATAACCCCATATTTTCTCCTTAAATCAAATTTTATTTACATTATAGCTGATTAACTTGCCTCACGTGCACTGAAAACAGCCGCCCAAAACCTCGCATTTCTCGCAAATTTGCACGTATATGACCCCCTCGCCCTGTATCATCTCGCCAAATGGGATCTGCGCTAGGTGCTTCATCGTCCCGCCGCAGCTAGGGCAGGTTAGATACTCAGCGTCCTGCACCCACTGCGGATAAGCCGCCTACGGTCACATCAAGCTCGCTAAAACAGCCGTAAAAGGGCGATACTTCGTCGCCTAGCTTAAATCTCATACCGCACAGATGCGCAAAATCCTCCTGCGAAAAGTAGTTTTCATCGAAACCTTCGCCATCATGGCTTAGCTCTATTCCGCCGTCTGGGCCGCGTTTGCAAAAATATCTGACCGATCCGACGCAGGTCGGGCAGCAGCGAAATATCGCGTCATGCTTTAAATTTAAAAACGCAAGTCGCGGCTCGTCGGCCTTAAGACGCAGCATATCGAGCATCTCGCAGCCGCAAAACTCGCACTTTTGCCCCGTAGGCTCGCCGATTTGCACGGCATCGTCCGTGTTTTGGTTTGAGTTTAAATTTGCGCCTTGGCCCGCGCGCTTGCCATCTTTTACGCGTACCGCGGTAAGACATTTATCAAAAACGAGCGATTTTCGCTCACCCGTCTCGTCAAACGCCCATCCGCCGATTTTTGCGTAAAACTCGGTGCCCACATAGAGTTTTTTACGCCACGGCCTCGGGTTTTTATACAGCTCGTAAAAGAGCTCGGCCGTCTGCTCGCCGCCCTGCCACGCAAGCGCGCAAAGAAGGTGATTTAGCACGTTTTTGGAGTTGTCCTCTAGCGAGTTTAGTTTTGTTATGAGTGCGTCTTTTACGTCGTCCGGCGCACTGAAGTAGAGCTCGGGCGGATAGTAGATCTCCTTCGCCACCGCAGCTCGCGCGATCCTTGGATCGTGGATATCCAGCAGGCTAAAAAGCGCCCAAAAATCATTGCAAATCTCATCCCATTTTTCGATCTCATCGATTCGCTCCGCGATTTTTAAGATCATCGCTTCTACTTCGTCGGCGCTTAAATTTAAAATTTCATCCCGCCTCTGCCTTTGGCTGCACGAGTGGCAAATACCGTCGAAATAGATCGTGTTTTCGCCGCATTTTGGACATAGATGAGCGCCCATATTTGCTCCTTTTAGTTAAATTTCGTCAAATTTTATCAAATTTCGCTGCATTTGGCGAGCAAGCGCGGCTTTAAATTTGACTTCGTTTGCCTGCGCCAAATTTATCTATATCTGTAAATTTTTAGCCCGCTTTCGTCTATTTCGTAGTCAAATTTGCCTGCCTTCGTAACGGCTTCTAGTAACGCTTCAAGCGGATTTGGGATAAAATTTGATGTGAGCTTTTCGGCTCTGTTCATGCGCGTTTGCTCGTAAAATTTAGGCACGAAAACCCAGCGCAAGTCTTTAAACAAAATAGCTCCGTTGGCGCAGTCGAAATACCCGTCCCCTAAACACCCAAAACCGCAGATGAGCGCGATCTCCTCGTCGCTTGAAAGCAGTTTTGTGCGTAAGCCCTTGCAACCCGAGGCTTCTAAAATTTCGCAGAGCTTGAGCCATTTTGCGTCGTTCATCAGCGACGTGAGACGGCGCGCTTTTTTATCTAGTCTTTTTTGATAAATTTCGTATTTTTCGTTTAAATTTTGCATGATACTCCCGGCTGCCGATAATTTGTAATTAGATTTAGAATAAAATTTGAGAGAAATTTGGGCGAGTAACCTCTCGCCCAAATTTACAGATTAGGATTAAAAGCGAAATTTAGCGTCGTCGCCCGTCAAATTTCGCCTATTAATTTACTCTACGGTCACGCTTTTAGCGAGGTTTCGCGGCATATCCACGTCGTTGCCCAGCCTCACGGCGATCTCTAGCGCAAAAAGCTGCAGAATGATCATCATCTCGAAAAACTCGCTCATCGGGTGAGCTTGTTTGCTAGTCTTTATAAAATCGTCGCTAAGCTCGAACTCATCGGGGCTAATCGCAAGTATATAGGCATCGCGGGCGGCTAGCTCCTCGACGTTGCTCTTGGTTTTGTCGTAGAGGACGGTTTTAGGCATTAGCGCGATCGTAAAGAGCCTCTCATCGGCAAGTGCGATAGGGCCGTGCTTCATCTCGCCAGCTGGATAGCCCTCGGCGTGCAGATAGGAGATCTCTTTGAGCTTTAGCGCGCCCTCGAGTGCTAGCGGGTAGAATATATCTCGCCCGATAAAAAAGAAGCCGTGACCGTGCAAATAGTGCTTGGCTAGGCGGCGGATGCGCTCTTGCGGCTCTTTGCTGATATTTAAAATTTGCGGAACGTGCAGGAGTGCTGCGATCTCATTTTTTAGCTCGTCTTTACTTATTGATGCCTTAGCCTGCGCGATTTGCAGCGCTAGCATCCATAGCGTCACGACCTGTGTGGCGAAGGCTTTGGTGCTGGCTACGCCCTTTTCGATACCGGCACGAGTTAACAGAGTGTCGTCCGCTAGGCGCACGATCGATGAGTTATCGACGTTGCAGATAGCTAGCGTCTTTAGCCCCGCTTGCTTGGCGATTTTTAGCGCCTCTAGGGTGTCGGCGGTCTCGCCGCTTTGCGAGATGACGATGAAAAGAGCGTTTTTGTTTAGTTTCGGGCGTCTATAGCGAAATTCGCTCGCGATCTCGACCTTAGCTCTCGTGTCTGCTAGACGCTCGAAAAGGTAGCTAGCCGTAAGGGCTGCGTGATAGCTCGTGCCGCATGCGCAGATCACGATATCATCAATATTTCGTAGATACTCATCGGTCAAATTTTCAAGCCCGACGGCATCCTCTTTGACGCGTCCCATTAGCGTTTCGCTTACGACTGCGCTTTGTTCGTAGATCTCTTTTTCCATAAAAAAGCGGTAGCCCTCTTTTTGCGCGTAGCTTTTATCCGCAGGCAGCGCGGCAAAGCTCGGGCTTAGTTTTTTTGCGTCTTTAAAAACCGCGATCTCGTCAATGCTAACAAATCCGTAGCTTTTATCGTCCAGGTAGCACACCTCTTTGGCTAGGCCGATTAGCGGGGCGTCGGAGGAGGCGAAAAATACCTCTTTCTCCTCGCTTTTGCCGATGGCTAGCGGCGCGGCGTCCTTGGCGAAAAATATTTTGCCCGGAGCCGTTTTGGTGATAAGCAGCGTCGCGTATGCTCCGTGCAGGCGCGCTACCGTGGCTTCGTATGCTTTAAAAGGCTCGCCGATAGTTTTTAAATTTTCCTCAAAAAGATGCACGATGACTTCGGTGTCGGTTTGGCTAAGGAAGCTAACGCCCTTTGCCTCAAGCTCCTCTTTTAGCTCTTTGTAGTTTTCGATGATGCCGTTATGAACGACGAACGAGTGCTCGCCCAGGTGTGGGTGAGCGTTGATCTCGGTAGGTTTACCGTGCGTAGCCCAGCGCGTATGACCGATCGCGACGCCTTCGCCGCTAGAGCTAAAGCCCTCTGATTTTTTGGCTAAATTTTCAAGCTTGCCGATGGCTTTGAAAAAGGCGATTCCCTGCGCGCATTTGTCGCAACCGCCATCTAGGCTCATCACCGCCATGCCGGCACTGTCGTAGCCGCGGTACTCAAGCTCTTTTAATCCGTTTAAAATAAACTCTCTTTTTTCTCTATTGCCGACGTAACCGACGATTCCGCACATGTTTACTCGCTTTCTAATAATTTTAAAATTTCGCCCAAATCCACGCCCTCGCGCTTTTCGATAAGCAGCAAATTTCGCGTCCTATTTTTTACGGTTTGGATTCTGGCGTTGGCTATTTTTACATCAAATTCCTTAAAAACTCCCAATACGTAAGCCATCAGCCCGCGCTGATCTTTTGCGTTTATGCCAAGCTTCGCGTACTCTTGCGAGTGGTTTGGGTCAAAATTTAGCTCGCCTTTTAGTATTATCGGGCGATTTATCTGCGCTGAGGCGCCGCTTTTTAGCGAGATTTCGATGAGGTTTTTTAAGGTTTCTAGCTCGCTTGATTTTACGTTTTTATTAAACTCTAGCTTGACGTAAAATTTACCGTCAAACAGCTCGAAAATCTCCATAAATCCAAGATCAAGGTGCGCCAAAGACGAGAGCAAAACCGCTAAATTCGGGTAGTTTTGCGCGTAAATTTCGATGCTCAGGCTTTGGTGATTTTGTATCTGCACGCTTAGTTTATCGGCGTTTTGCGCGGCCCAGGCGATGCTAATGATGTCTGCTGGTTGGTATTTAGCAAAGAGCAAATTTGAAGGGATGGCAAAAATTTTCTCTTTCAAATTTTCGTTTAAGGCGGCAAATTTGGCGTTTCGCCTGATGCTAAGCTCCTTTTTTACGCGCCTTGCGGCTTCATCGAGCAGATTTTCATCCTCGAAGCTTTGCAGGCAAATGCCGTAAAGCTCGCGCAAAAGCCGCGCTAGATATGGCGTATAGAGCTTTTCGTCGGTCGCGTTTATCACGCAGTAGGCGACGATGTAGGCGAGTTTTAGCGTTTGCGGATCGCCAAGCTTTGAGATAAAGCTAAAAATCGTTCGCTGATCGTAGATGTCCTCGCGGTTTGCCACGTCGTTCATCAGCGTGTGGTAGCGCACGAGCGTAACGCCGATATTTACGGCCTTTGCGCTCAAATTTAACTTTGCGGCGTAGGCGCGGAAAATATTTGAGCCCACGACCGAGTGATCGCCGCCTAGCGCTTTGCCTGCGTCATGTAGCAGCAAGGCTAGCTTGAGCAGCGTGCGCCCCTCGAGGCAGAGCTCGTCGTAAAGCGATTTTACGAATTTATCTTTGATATTTTCGGCAAATTTGACGCTTAAAACGCAGTGCTCGCCGACGCTAAATTTATGGTAGCCGTCAAATTCGGCCAAATTTACGGCGTGTTCGAGCGGCTTAACTAAAACGGGCAAAATCTCCGCGTCCAAAAGCGCCTTGATGATGTAGTGAGCGTGGTTTCGCATCAAAATTTTTCTAAAAAGCGCGAGCGAATCCTCGGCGTCCTCTTTGCTGATTTGCGCGCGTTTTAGGTAAAAAATCGTTCCAACGTCAAATTTATACTCCGCATCGCCGAGAGCTAAAAGCTGCTTTAGTACGGCGTTTAAAGGGCGAGGGCGGACGTGTAGCGGGACGTAAATCGTATTTTCAAACCTATAAAATCCGTTTTTTAGCCGCGCGGCTCGTAGCTGGCTAAATTTAACCCCGCTCGTAAATTTGCTCCTGTAAAAACTAGAAACCAGATAGCGCGAGAAAACCGCGACCGAGTGCATGCATGAAAAGAGCTTTTGCGAGATGACGCTGCTGTTTTCTTGCGTTTTTTTGGACTTGGTTTGCATGAGCGCGGTGATCTCGTTTAGCTTAGCGGGGGCAAAAACGTCCGAGCCTAGGGTTAAATTTTGCGCCGATTTTACGCAGAGGATAAAATCAGTCGCCAGATTTAGCGCGCTAAGCTCCTTTTCGTCGATAAATTTTAGAGCCTGCGAGCGCATGCTGATCTCGTTTTCAAAGCCGTTTAGAGCGCAGTTTAGATAGTATATGTCGTTCGTACCGCCAAGGTCGTTTTTAAGATCGGGCTCTTGCCTTATATTTGGGATCTCGTTAAAAGCGCCCAAATTTTTGGCGTAAAATTTGAGATTTTCCTGCGCGTTAAATTCGCGCGTTTCGTAGATCTGTGAGCGCGCGGCCTTATACAGCGTGCGCGAGCCGCAGATATAGCGGATACGGCTAAACGCGGCCTTTGCTTTGTGGTCGTTTTTGTGAGATTCGAAAATCTCGTCCAGCTCGCAAATTTTGATATTTAGCTTTAAATTTGAGTCCTCCAGCGCGGCGACTAGCTTTTTTAGGATAAATTTGACGTTAAAGCCCGCGTTTTCTTTAAAAACGAGTAAAACCTCTAAAACCGAGCTTGTAGAGATGAGGTTATCGGCGTATTTTTCGGTAGCGATGACGCAAAACGGGATAAAATCGACGTCTGGGTTAAAGTCCGCGAAAATCTCGTCCAAAACCCGCGCGCATAGAGCTTTTATGAGCTCGTCGCTTTGCTTTGCGATGAAATTTGCAAAGCCCTTGCCTTGAAGCTTTTTTAGCTGCGAGGCCAAATTTGCGCCTCCTAAAACGCCGTTTAAATTTCCTTTTAAAGCCACTTTTTACCGCCGTCTTTTTGTGTAAATTTTATCCGATGATACTAAAATTTTGCAAAAACAAAGCTTTTTTAACATATAATCGCCGTTTAATATCTATTTTCGGAATAAAATTTGACAAATTTAATAG
>NZ_CAJPQR010000029.1 GCF_905372745.1 uncultured Campylobacter sp.
CTATTTTAGTGCCAAATGCCGACGTTTACCGCGAGAGAATCTCGGTGGCGTCGCTTGGGATTTTAAAAGACGGCAAAGTCGGTTTTGAGATTTTCGATAAGCAAGAATTCGGCGCGACCGATGCCGAACAAAAAGTTAAATTTCAGCGCGCTTTGGAGGGCGAACTAGCGCGCACGATCGAGAGTTTGGCGCCTATTAAAAAAGCTATCGTTCGTATCGCGATACCCAAAGAGACGCTTTTTACAGAGCGAGCTACGCCGCCAAGCGCATCGATCGTTTTAAATTTAAAGGACGGGCAGAGCTTAAATTTAAAGCAAATTACGGGTATTAAAAATTTAGTCGCCGCCGCGGTAGCAAATTTAAAACCCGAGCAGGTAAAAATCGTGAGCGAAGACGGAGCTCCGCTGGGCGAAGAGGACGGCGAATACGACAGCGATCAAATCACCCAACAAATAAAATATAAGCGCGACGCGGAGCAAGGCCTAGAAGAAAAGATCATAAACGTCCTATCGCCTATCGTGGGCGGTTCTGACAAGGTCGTGGCTAAGGTAACTATAGATTTTGATTTTGCCAGAAAAGATAGCCAAAGCGAGACCTTTGATCCAAATTCGGTCGCTAGAAGCGAACAAAACGTCGAAGAAAAGCGCCAAGGCAGCAAAGAAGCCGAAGTGCAAGGGGTACCTGGAGCCGTAAGCAACATCGGTCCGGTCGAAGGTCTGCAAGACGGCAAAATGAAAGAACTCTACTCTAAAAGCTCATCCACGACGAACTACGAAATCTCAAAAAAGGTCGAGCGCGTCAAGGATCAGTTTGCTAAGATAAACCGCCTAAGCGCCGCAGTCGTAGTAGACGGAAAATACGAAAATAAAAAAGACGAAAGCGGAAATCCGACTAAAGAGGTAGTCTACGTCCCGCTTGATGAAAAGCAGTTAAGTCGAATCGACGCTCTCATCCGCCAGTCTATCGGCTTTGATCAAAATAGAGGCGATGAGGTAACGGTTAGTAACTTCGAGTTCCAGCGCCCAGACGGACAGACCCCTGCTAGCAAGGTAAATTCGTTCTTTGAGCTTTATATCTTGCCTTTTGCGCCGCTGCTAAAATATATATTCGTAGCGATTTTGCTCTACTTTTTCTACAAAAAAGTTATCGTGCCGTTTATGTCTAAGATGCTTGAGGACGTCAAAGAAGAAGAACCGGAGCCGATGCCAGATATCGTCGAGCTTGACGATAGCGAGGATACGCTGGAGAAATTTAAGGCCGCTAAGAAAAAGGTTGAAGAGCAGCTGGGCGTAGGAGGCGACTTTAACGAGGATGAGCTGCGCTACGACGTGATGCTCGAAAAGATGAAGCTAGTGGCTCAAGAGCGCGCCGAGGAGATCGCGGTACTACTCCAAGATATGATAAAAAACGACGCCGAATTTAGTAATCGTAAGGATATTTGATGGCTTCTATTAAACTCACGGAACAACAAAAGATGACTTATGACGATCTGTCGATGCCAGAAAAGGTCGCTATCTTGCTCATACAGCTTGGCGAGGATGCCACGACGCAGCTTTTCTCGCATATGGAAGTCGATGTGATAACCGAAATTTCACGCTACATCGCTACGGCAAGAAGCGTCGATAAGGCTGTTGCTTCGGCGGTTTTGGACGAATTTTACGCCTTGATGCAGTCAAATCAATACATAAGAAGCGGCGGACTTGATTATGCGAAGGAAATTTTATACCGCACTTTCGGTCCGGAAGCCGCGCAAAAGATCCTCGACAAACTCGCCAAAAGCATGGAAAACTCAAAGAGCTTCGGCTATCTTACCAAGGTTAAGCCTCAGCAGCTTGCCGACTTTATCGTTACCGAGCATCCTCAGACCATCGCGCTTATTTTGGCGCATATGGATTCAACCAGCGCAGCCGAGACGTTGTCATTTTTCCCTGATGAGCTTAGGAGCGAGGTTGTAGTTAGGATGGCGAATTTAGGCGACATCAGCCCCTCTATCATCAAGCGCGTCTCAACCGTGCTTGAGGGCAAGCTAGAGAGCCTAACCTCCTATAAGGTCGAAGTCGGCGGTCCAAGAGCCGTCGCCGAGGTGCTAAATCGTCTCGGTCAAAAGGCGTCTAAATCTACGATCGAATACATCGAAGACGTCGATGAGAAGCTCGCTACGACGATCAAAGAGCTTATGTTTACCTTTGAGGATATCAATACCCTCAACCAAGCAGCTATCCGTGAGATACTCAAAAACGTAGATAAAAAAGACCTTATGATCGCTCTAAAAGGTAGCGGAGACGCGCTTAAAGAGAAATTTCTCTCCAGCATGTCCCAGCGCGCCAGCGATTCGTTTAAAGAAGAGATGCAATTTTTGGGCGCGGTGCGCGTAAAAGATGTCGAGGACGCTCAGCGCCGCATAGTAGAGCAGGTTCAGGCTCTAGCCGAGAGCGGAGCGTTCCAAATAGGCGAAAGCGATGAGATGATAGAATGAAAAGTAGTTTAATATCAAGCGAAAAAGCCAAAGAGCATTTTATAGAAAATTACAGATTTAAGGTGCTGGGTCAAGAAAAAAAGCAAGACCCGGCTCGTGGGCAAGACTTCGAGGATCAAAAATCTGACGCCGGCGAGCAAGAGAGTTCAAATTTAAACGACGCAAAAGAGCAGGGTGCGCATTTTAAGCCTGAATCAAGCTTTATCGAGGAGCTGCTAAAACGCACCGACGAGATGAGCGGCAATATGATAAAGCTGCAAATGCAAATCGAAAATCAAGAAAACGAATTTGCTAAACGCCTAGAAAGCGAGACCGCGCGCGCTAAAGAAGACGGCATAAGGCAGGGCGCAGAGGAAGCGGCGGCTAAATTTAACGAAGAACTAAAGGCGCTTGAGAGCAGGTATCTGGGGTCTATAAATAAGCTAGAGGAGCAGGCGGCTAAATTTGAAAGTCTCATCGCATCTAGCGAAACGCAGCTGCCCGCTACCGCAGTTGATATAGCCAAAGAGGTCGTGAAAAAAGAAATTTCGCTAAATTCGGCAAACATCGCTGCAGCAATATGCAAAGAGCTTTTTGGCGAGATAAAAGACGCCAAAGAGGTGCAGGTTAAAGTAAATCCGAAAGATTACGAGTTTATCAAAGAAAATTTCTCCGGCCAAAACGTCAAAATCTCCGCCGACGAAGCAATCAGCGCGGGCGGAGCGATAGTGCTTAGCGACGCGGGCAACTTTGAAGGCACGATCGAAGCTAGACTAGAAAAAATCAAAAAGATAATAGGGCAATGATAGACGTAAAATCTATGAATGTGCAGGAGCTGGAAGCGCTTTGCGGAAAGCTCCGGGATAAAATTTTACAAACCGTCAGCGCAAACGGCGGGCATCTGAGCTCAAACATCGGCGCGGTCGAGCTTATCGTTGCGATGCATTATGTTTTCGACGCCGTAAAAGATCCGTTTATATTTGACGTCAGCCACCAAAGCTACGCGCACAAGCTAATCACCGGACGCTGGGATAAATTTGACACGCTTAGAAAATTCGGCGGTATCAGCGGCTACACCAAGCCCTCCGAGAGCAGATACGACTACTTTATCGCCGGTCACAGCTCCACCTCTATCTCGCTAGCAGTGGGCGCGTCAAAGGCGATCAAGCTAAAGGGCGAGGATCGCATCCCCGTGGCCCTCATCGGCGACGGCTCGATGAGTGCGGGTATCGCGTACGAGGCGCTAAACGAGCTGGGCGATATCAAAAATCCTTGCGTCATCATCCTAAACGACAACGAAATGAGCATCAGCAAGCCCATCGGCGCCTTTAGTAACTACCTCTCGCAGATGATGGCAGGGCCGCTGTATCAGAAGTTTAAAAGCCGAGTCGAGAAATTTTTAAGCTATATGCCGGACGGCGCCGCGTATATGGCGCGCAGGATGGAGGAGGGCATCAGGATATTTACGCCGGGGATGTTTTTCGAGGAGCTTGGGCTTGAGTACATCGGTCCGGTAAACGGTCACGATGTGAAGGCGCTCATCGAGGCTTTTAGCGTCGCAAAAGGTATGAAAAAGCCCGTCGTCGTGCACGCGCAGACGCTAAAAGGCAAAGGCTACGAAAAGGCCGAGGGACATCTAGCCAGCTGGCACGGCGTGAGTCCGTTTGATCTACAAAGCGGCGAAGCTATCAAAAAATCAGCTGCCAAATCGGCTACCGCGCTCTTTGCGGAAAATTTGACCGAGCTAGCTAGCGAGCATAAAAATATCGTCGGAGTAACCGCCGCGATGCCTACCGGCACGGGCATAGACGCTTTGATGGAGAGATTTCCGGATAGGTTTTGGGATGTCGCGATCGCCGAGCAGCACGCCGTGGCCTCTATGGCCGCGATGGCTAAGGAGGGCTTTAAGCCCTTTATCGCGATTTATTCGACCTTTTTGCAGCGAGCGTTTGATCAGGTCGTGCACGACTGCGCGATCATGAATCTAAACGTCGTTTTTGCGATGGACCGCGCTGGCATCGTCGGCGAGGACGGCGAAACGCATCAGGGTGCTTTTGACGTGAGCTATCTAAATTTGATCCCGAATTTGACGATCTTCGCGCCTCGCTGTGCCGATAGTTTTAGGCTCGCGATGCGCTACGCTTACGCTCACGAGGGGCCTTGCGCTTTTCGTTATCCGCGCGGAGCTTTTGCGCTGGCGCAGGGCGAATTTGAGGCGCGAGAGCTAAGGCTCGGCAAGGGCGAAATCTTAGTCGAGGGCAGCGGCGAAGCGGCCTTTATCGCTTACGGCAACGCCGTGGGTAAGGCAAATGTCGCGCGTAAAATTTTACTAGAAAAAACGGACGGCAAATTTGACCCGAGTCTCGTTGATCTAGTGTTTGTTAAGCCGCTTGATTGCGAACTCTTACAAGAGCTCGCGCGCAGGCATAAGATTTGGTACGTCTTTTCCGATACCGCAAAAAAAGGCGGCGTAGGCGAGATTTTGGCCGCGTTTTTACAGGAACGGCACATTTTTGACGTGCGCATCGTTAGCTTTGAGTTTGACGACGCTTTTATCCCCCACGGCGCTACGGCCGACGTCGAAAAGGCTCTTGGTATCGATGCGGCAAGCATTTGCGAGAAAATTTTATCCGAAATGGCGGATTAAATTTGAGCTGAAGCGTTTTTATGCGTTTTAGTGAGTGTATTCGGACGAAAAAGGCGAAAAACTTGAGCGAAACAAATCTTTTTATGCTGGGGCTTGCCGCTCTTGCTTTGATTTACCATGCCTTAAGCGTCACAGGCAAATTTGCGCGCGCTAGGTATACTTTACTTGTTTTTATCTTCGTTTATCTTTTTATCGGACTGGTTTTGCTGCGGATTTTGGGTTAAATTTATACTACGGCTTGCTTTGTAAATTTTGATTTGTGCTGGTTTTTCTTGCTGCGACCTTTTACGCTAAAGAGACTTAAGCGGGTTTATAAATCGCGCCTTTGGTTTGCTAAATTTAGCTCAAATACCGCCAAATTTAAGCAAAAATACCAAAACGTAATGCGGATTTTGATCCAAGACAAGAATATCGCCTGGATCAAATTTGAGCTATTTTTGCTTCTATCTAACATAAATTTTAGCAGATAATAATTTATATTACCAACTATAAAGAAGTTTTAAATAATTTTTTTGTATATTTAGGAAAAAATACCAGGAAAAACGATGAACTATATGGAACTTCTTAAAAATCGCGGCCTTAAAGCCACTCCGCAACGCCTCAGCGTACTAAAAATCCTAGATCGCCACTCTCATCCTACGATCGATGAGCTATACGAAGAGATTTGCGCCGAAAATCCTTCCGTATCGCTAGCGACGGTATATAAAAACCTAAATATGCTCAAAGACGAGGGGCTAGTCGTCGAGGTCAATATGCCAAATCAAAAGGCGCGTTATGATATCTTTAGCCATCCTCATATACACGTGGTTTGCGAGAGCTGCGGGAGCGTAGAGGACTATGATTTTTGCGAGGCGCTGGATGCGTATAAGGAAAATTTGGAGAGAAAATTAGGCAATCTAATCGAAAAGATGAACGTGCTAGCAACCGTCAAGGACTGTAAAAACTGCCGTAGATAGCATCGGCTCGTTTTTGGATTTTTAGGGCTTTGCGGATTTGGCTCGTTTTTAGTTTTATTTTGGCGGTGTTTTGGGTTTAGAATCGGCTCAATGAAACCTAATCGGAGCGTATCTTATTGATTTTAGCAAAATACGATAGAGTTTTTTTGTAGAGATATCGCTTTGTAAGCGCCTTATTTGTTTTTTGTATCTTTGCCTAGCTTGCTACTTATAAAAATATAGCTTTCATCTTAACCTACCGCTTATTTTGATGACGTTTTTCCGGTAAAGGCATAAATTTAACTATCGTTAAACGTAAACGGCGCATAGGATTAAATTTTGATAGGCCGCATATCAGACTAGCTAAGCGCGTAAATTTAAAAACAAAAACAGAGGTCTTTGATCTTTTTGTTTCTTTTAATTTATCTAAAATATTATCTAACTTTATAAAGCGCGCCGACGTCACTTTGGCTAAAATATATAGAATCTTGCAAAGATATTAAAGAATAAATCTAATGTAAAAATCTTACCTAAAATCGCTAAATTTAATAAAAAATCTCAAAATCTATATAATAGATAATCCAATAATTTTTGTATTTAGTATTACGTATTATTATATAAAAACTATTTTATAAATAAGAGTAGCGTTATAATAGGCATTACAAACCATTTAGTATTATTTTTTATCATAAAAAATCTTATTACAGTATTGACAACGATTATCTTATTTGTTATAATGCCGCCATTAATTTTTTAAGTTTAGGGAGCAAATATGAAAGCATTTTCTCTATCTAGACTAACAGCCGCTCTTTTAGTTCTTACTAATTCGGCTCTAGCCGCAGAAGATATAACGCTTGGCGAAGTTGCAGTAACCGCAAATAAAATCAGTGAAAATTTAAAGGATGTGCCTCAGAGCATCAGCGTAGTGAATAGCTCCGAGCTAGAGGAGCGAGGCGTGAAAAATGTCGAGGAGTTGGTAAAAACCATACCAAACATCACGGGCGTGGGTGGAATGTATGAGGGTATAAGTACAAGAGGGCTTAATCCTTCTATATATACGAGTTCTAATCCCGTCACGGTCTACGTCGGCGGCGTAGCTCAAAGCAACAAAGACGCAGCCTATATTCCTATTACAAATATCGAACGCGTCGAGGTTTTACGAGGTCCTAGCAGCGCTATCTACGGCAAAGATTCGATCGGCGGTATCATAAATATCGTCCTAAAAGAGCCGACTAACGAGTGGAGCGGTAGCGTAGGCGCAGAATACGGTTCTAGTAAATATATGCTAGGGCTTTTTGAAACCAGTGGTGCGCTTATAGACGATAAGCTATTTTTAGGCCTAAACGGCTCGGCGTCTAAAGAGGATGGTTGGATCATAAACGATCTAAATGGTGAAAAAGCCAATGACAAGAAAAATTATAATTTCGGACTAAATTTAAAGATAGTGCCGACTGATCGCCTTACCGTTAAAATTCGCGGCGACCTTTTTCATCGCCAGGATGACTCGCTAGATGAGCTTTTTATCCCGAAATCAAAATTGGGTAGCATATCAAAAGACGAGGCCAAGCATATAAATTTAGAAACTCCAGCTCGCGTTAAGCAAACCTCAACTTCAGGAGCTCTGGACTTAAAATACGAATTTGACAAATTTGATGTGACCTCATCCACAACTTATCGCAATGTTAAAAAAGACGGACTTTACGACGAAGACTTCGGTAGCAAAGCAACCTATCTCGATCCTGATCACTACGGACTAGTTACATTTTTAAACGCCAAAAACGATACTATTTCCGAAGAACTTAGATTTAGCGGCACGGACGAGCAAAGTTTTAAATGGGTCGGCGGGCTTTATTTTGAAAACGAAAAACAAGTATTCGGTCCTATCGGCGATCAGTATGGCGATAGCGGTAGGACGATAGTGGAGGACTGGCCGTCAATAAACCGCTCGCGAACGGTATCCGCATTTGGCCAAATAATCTATCCCGTTACGAGTAAATTTGATGTGACGCTCGGAGGTAGATACCAGCAGATCAAAAAACATACTAAGGTCGATTATTTCTCGTATGAGCTTGGACGAAACCCTGGCGCACCGGTATTTTCGATGGATGAAAAAGAGACGTTTAGAACGTTTTTGCCTAAATTTGCGCTCGGATATGATATTACCGATGAGCTAAACATCTATGCGATGTATTCAAAGGGCTATTTGGCGGGCGGCTTTAATTTCTACACCACTGGCGGTAGCAGAGAAGATAATAAATTTGACGCACAGACAAGTGACGACTATGAAATCGGCGTAAAAGGCTCATACGATAACTTTAGATTTTCTACGGCGCTATTTTATATGGCCATCAAAGGTACGCATATATTCTACACCGACCCGAACAATACTAATATCTACTACGTTGCAAATGCCGATAAAGCGACATCGATGGGTGCCGAATTTGAGGGGATCGTAAGGGCCAGTAAAGAGCTTGATATAAATTTAGCCGCAAGTTTGCTAAAGACCAAATACGGCGACTATATTAACAAAGACGGTACGAATAATAAAGGCAATAAAATCGAGAAAAACCCGGAGTATAAGCTATCTTTGGGTGCGTCTTACTATGCTCCAATGGGCGTTTATGCAAGGCTTGACGGAAATATGATAGGTAAGACCTATTTTGACGCGCAAAATAAACTTGCCCAAAAGAGTTATTTTACGGCAGATGCAAAAGTGGGCTATCTAAAAGATGGCTTCGATGTATATTTTTACGTCAAAAACTTGACCGACAAAGAGTATTTCTCGCATATCAGAGATAGGGCTCGCAACGTCTTAGCAACTTACGGTAAGGGCAGGATGTTTGGTGTCGGCGTAAGATATAGTTTTTAATTTTAACGAATTTCATTAAAAAGGATATAAAATGAAAAAGAGTTTAGCTCTACTAGCTATTTTAGGCGCATTTAGTGTAGCAAGTGCTCATGATTTTTGGCTATTTGGACAAAACGGCGAAAAAGCTAGCGTAAATATAGGTTTCGGACATGATTTTCCAAAATCAGAACCCATAGACGCCGAGCGCGTAAATAACTTTGAAGCACCCGTAATCCTTGGCAAAGACGGCAAAATCGCATTAAAGCAAAGCGGAGAGAACTATCACTACGAGGGTGCGAAGCTAAAAGAGGGCACCTACGCGGTTACAGGCGAATACAAGCCTACGTTTTGGACGGAAGATACCGATGGCAAATGGCACATGGGTGGCACTAAAGAGACGATAAAAAATGCTAAATTTTGCCGCCGCGCTACAATGAGCGCAAAGAGTGTCATAAATGTCGGCGCAGGAGATGACTTTATAACAAAATCAACAGGGCAACGCCTTGAGATTGTGCCTTTGGAAAATCCGGCTAAATTTAAAGTCGGTGAGCCGTTTAAAGTAAAGGTGCTATTTGAAGGAAAACCTTTAAAAGTCGCTACCATTGACGGCACGTTTGACGGATTTTTGAAAGACAAAAGCGCGTTTCATGCAACAACCGATCTAAAAGGAGAAACCGAGGTTTTAGCGCTTAGACCAGGGAAATGGGTGCTAAAAGTAGTGCATAAATTCCCTTACGCAGACGCTAAAAAATGTGACGAAGAGACAGCTATAGCCTCTTTTACTTTTGAGATAAAATGAGTTTTATTAAATTTGACCGCTTTAGCAAAACAGAGGCGGTCAAATTTATATATTTAAGGAAAAGCGTATGAATCTTGGCTCTGCACAGGCTGGAATTTTATATAAGATAAAAGAGCTCAAAGCTGAAGGCAAACTACTTCAAAAGTTGCTCGATATGGGCTTTATAAACGGAGCAGTCGTTGAGGCGGTAAGACTCGCTCCGCTTCTTGATCCCATAGAGTTTAAAATTCAGGACTGTTTGATATCGCTTAGAAAAAGCGAGGCGACTTTGGTGGAGGTTGAAGTTTGCAAATAAAAGTAGCTCTTGCAGGGCAACCAAACTGTGGCAAATCCACCGTATTTAATATGATAAGCGGCATACGTCAGCACATCGCGAACTATCCTGGTGTTACCGTTGATAAAAAATCGGGTTTTTTTAGCGTAGCAGACGTGGATGTCGAGATGGTTGACCTGCCGGGCACCTATTCGTTTAGTTCGTATTCGCTTGAAGAAAAAGTCGCAAAAGAATTTATCGTAAACGAAAGGCCTGACGTCATTTTAAACATCATCGACGCTTCAAATTTAAAGCGAAATTTATACCTGACCTTTCAACTGCTTGAAATCGACGTTCCCGTCGTCATCGTCTTAAATATGCTAGACGTAGCAAAAAGACGCGGCATAATCATAGATGCCGGCAAAATAGCTAAAATTTTAAAATGTCCCGTAATCTGTGCTAGCGCGTCAAAAGGCGAAGGCAAGGCTGAAATTTTAGACGTTTTAAGAAACGCTAAAAATCTAAAACAAAACTACGAAGAATTTAAGGTAAATTACGAAGAGCTGGAACCTTTTATTTTAGAGCTACAAAATAGCGTATCTTTAGATAAAGGCATAAGTACGAGATGGCTTTGCGTAAAAGCCCTTGAGAACGACGCTTCGGCCTTAAATTTGCTAAAAAACTCTAACACCGAGATAGAAAATTTAACGGCCGAGCAAAGGGCTAAATTTAGCGAAAAAACTGGCAAAAGCATTGAGGGCTATTTGGCTTCGCTTAGATACGAAAACGCGAGCATAGTCTTTAGCGAGTGCGTAAAAGAGACCAAGAAAAATCAAGCCACGTTAACGGACAAGATAGATAAAATAATCCTAAATCGCTGGCTTAGTTTTCCGATCCTTTTTGCCATTATTTTTGCGATTTACGAGAGTAGTATAGTTTTTGGTTATAAGCTCACGAACTACACTTGGCCGCTGCTTGCGGCTATTAAAAACTTTGTGGTAGATATTACGCCTGCGGCAGATATTGCTAAAGTGCCGCTCATTACCGATGCGGCTATATGGCTGGTAAATTCTGCCGTCGCGCTTTTAAACTACTTACCGATATTTTTTATACTTTTTGCAATGATCGCGATTCTAGAGGATGTCGGATATATGCCAAGGATGGCGTTTGTCTTAGATAAAATTTTTAAAAAATTCGGCCTACACGGACAAAGTACCTTGCCGCTGGTACTTGGCGGGGCATTTGTAGGAGGCTGTGCGGTGCCGGGCGTCATGTCTACCAAGGGTATCGCCGACGATAGAGCTAGGATGGCTACCATTCTCACTGTTCCTTTGATGAACTGCCTAGCCAAGGTGCCTTTTTACACGCTGCTTTTGGGTGCGTTTTATACGACTACGATCGTGGCGGCAGACGGGAGCAAAAGCATAGATACTTCGCAAATGAGCGTGATGATGTTTTATATCTCGACGGTTACGATCTTAGCCGCGCTTTTGATAGCGAAATTTTTAACTTCGACGATTTTAAAGACGAGAGAGACCGCGCCCTTTGTGATGGAGCTGCCGCCCTATCATATGCCGACGTTTAAGGGCGTCGTAATAAGAGCGTGCGAGCGCGTGTGGTTGTATATCAAAAAGGTTTGTACGATCGTCATCGCAGTAGCCGTGATACTCTTTGCGCTTTTGCAGTTTCCGGGACTTTCAAACGAAAAGCAGGAGCATTATGCAAACGAAGAGGCCAAGGCTCTAGCGAATTTTGAAGCGGCTGCAAGAAAATCAAGCTATTATGCGAGTGTAGACAGCAGAGAAAAGGTCGCGCAATTACTAAATTTCTACGACGGATACAAAGCTAAAAAGATGGGCGGAGGCAAAGGCGTAGACGAAAAATATGAGGCCGAGAACCCCGAGTTTTACAAATTTATAATGCCAAAAACCGATCAAGACGCAAAAGCGATAAATTCAGCACTTAGAAAGCTATCGACGCAAAGAAAGACGATACTAAGAGAGCAAAAAAATGACAAGATAGAAAGCTCGCTTCTTGGTATGGCTGGACGTGCGCTTGAGCCTATATCAAAATTTGCAGGGTTTGACTGGAGGATAAATGTAGCATTTTTAAGCTCGTTTGCCGCCAGGGAGTCCGCAGTTGCGACGCTTGGTAGTATATACGAAAGCGGTAGAGCCACCGAAGCAAGTAGCGGTGAAGAGATGAGGCCTGAAGAAGCGATGAGGCAAAGTAGCGGCTATACTCCGCTACATGCGGCCTCAATCATTATATTTATGCTTTTGACGCCTCCTTGCATAGCTACAATGATCGTAGTAAAAATGCAAACAAATAGTTATGCATGGATGGCGTTTGGAATATTTTTCCCTTTTACTCTAGCTCTCGTAGTTTCGTCGCTATTTTTCACTCTCGCAAATAGCTTTGGCGTAGGCGGTCTAACGGCTATGGGGATATATTATTTTATACTTTTGTTTTTTGTAATCATTTTAGGATTTATGCCGCAAAAGCGCTTGAACTGGAGCGGTGGCTTAAGAAAATAGGTAAATTTAACTTTTTAAAAAGGAGAGAAAATGAAAAAGATTTTATTTTCATCGGCTTTAGTTGCTCTTGTGAGCCTACCGGCTTTTGCGCATACGGCGCTCATGAGTTGCATAGATAACGGCGACGGTAGCGTCACATGCGAGGCCGGCTTTAGCGACGGCAGTAGTGCTAGCGGTGTGGAGTTTAAGGTTTTGCAAAATGGCAAGGTTATTATCGAGGGCAAATTTGACAAAGACAGTATGTACACATTTAAAAAGCCCGAGGGCGAATATAAGGCTAGGATGTTTGCGGGCGAAGGACATGAAGTAATCGTTGATTCTAAAGATATCTCTAAATAAAACTTCAGCGGGTTGTCTCCAGTTAAATTTTGATGTAAATTTGGCGCGACAACTTGCCCTTTAAATGAAAAATATGGCTTGGTACGAAGCTGTGATTTTGATCGTACTAGCAGTCGGTGCGGGGTATTTTGTTTATGCGAAAGAATTTAAACAAAAAGACTGTGGCTGCGGTAGCGGTAAAAACTGTTGCTCAAGTAGCAAAAAGTACAAGTAATTTCTTTAAATGAAATATATAAATATTTAACAGATATTTATATACGGCTCTCGTCGTAACTTACTGCTCCTTTGCTTGAGCTTAAGTTAAAAAGAGCTTTATATTATCCCGCAAGAAGGGGCCGTGGACGCGATCGGGGTGACCGACAATCTCAGCATAACTGTCGTCACGTTACTAAACGACACACTGGAGGAGATATTGAGTATAAAAAAAGAGCGGTGCCGACGTCATTGTCGTCGGTTTGACCGTCTCGATGCATCCAAGGCGCTTTTTGATAGAGGCGTGAGCTACGCGGACGGCATTTATACTATGCGCGCGGATGAGCTTTTGGACGTGATCGCGCAGGCCGGTTCGGAGTATCGTTTTTTTGGCAAATTTGCGAAAAACTCGTGATGAGTCGCGAGGGTCAGTACACTAAAATTTAGAAATTTAGCAATGTAAAAACACAAAGCTAAATTCGGCCAAATTTGGTGATTAAATTTGGGGCCTAGAGAGTGTTTTATCTCTGTGCAAAATAGGCGACTCGGCATTAAATTTGAGATTTACGCGGATAAAATCGGTCCTAAATTTATTCAAATTTACGAGAGTTTTCGTCAAATTCAAAAAATTAAAAAACCGTGTAAAAGGCCGGGCAAAGCGCCCGACTCAAAGTTGCATTAAGCGAAATTCTAATAAAACGAACTAACCTTGCCCGTCAAATTTATCATGATATTTTTCATCTGAGTGTAGTGCTCAAGGATGATTTTGTGCGTTTCGCGGCCGATGCCCGAGCTCTTGTAGCCGCCAAAAGGGCTGCCCGCCGGTATCTGGTTGTAGCAGTTTATCCACACGCGGCCCGTTTCCATCGCGCGAGCGGTGCGGATGGCACGAGTGATGTCCTGCGTGAAGACGCCGCCGCCCAGGCCGTATTCGCTGTCGTTTACCATCTTGATGAGTTCGTCCTCGTTTTTAAATTTGATCACGACGCCCACAGGGCCGAAGATCTCCTCTCTGGCTATGCGCATATCGTTGCTCACGTCCACTAGCAGCGTTGGTTCGACGAAGCTATCTCCCGCAGCCGCGAGCTTGCCTCCGACGGCGATTTTAGCGCCTTCTTTGACGCCGATGTCGATGTACTCGACGATCTTGGCTGCTTGTTTGGCGTTGATTTGAGAGCCCATTTGCGTCTTTGGATCCAGAGGATCGCCGACTTTTAGATTTTTAAATTTCTCCACAGCCGCGGCGATAAATTTATCGTAAATTTTCTCCTCGACAAATATCCTACTGCCCGCGCAGCAAACTTGTCCTTGGTTAAACAAAATGCCCATCTGAACGCCGTCTAGAGCCAGCTCAAAGTCCGCGTCGGCGTAGATGATGTTGGCTGACTTACCGCCTAGCTCGAGCGTTGCCGGGATGATTTTTTCAGCTGCCGAGATAGCGATCTCGCGTCCGATCTCGGTCGAGCCGGTAAATGCGATCTTGTCGATGCCGCTGTGCTTTTGCAAGAACGCTCCGGCGCCGCTGCCTTTGCCCGTGATTACGTTTACGACGCCTTTTGGTAGTACGTCTTTGATGAGGCGCATTAGCTCGAGCACGCTCAGGCTCGTTTCAGACGACGGTTTTAGCACGCTCGTGTCGCCGGCTGCGATGACCGGGGCTAGCTTCCACGCCGCCATCAAAAAGGGGAAATTCCACGGTACGATCTGCGCTACGACGCCGATAGGCTCGCGTAAGATTAGCGAGAGGTGCTTTTCCTCGAGCACGTTTGCGCTGCCCTCTTCGCCCTGGATCACGCCGGCAAAGTACCTAAAATGCTCCGCCGCGTACGGCACGTCCACGTTTAGCGTCTCGCGGATAGGTTTGCCGTTGTCCATCGTCTCGACTGCGGCTAAAAAGTCTTTGTTTGCGTCGATTATGTCGGCGATTTTGAGCAAAATTCTGCTTCGCTCGCTCACGGTACTGTGGCGAAACGTCTTAAACGCCTCTCGCGCGGCCTTAACCGCCGCATCCACGTCCTCTTTACTCGCGTCCGCGATCGCGGCTAGCTTTTTGCCGGTGGCGGGATCAAAGGTATCTAGTGTCTTGCCGCTACTTGCGGGGACGAATTCGCCGTTTATAAAAAGGCCGTATTTTTCTTGTAACTTAACCATTTTTTCTCCTTGAAAGATTATTTAATAACTGAAATATTACTCCTCCATTATAAATATTTTGATAATTAGAAAATAATCGTTATCAAAAATTTGAGCGGGAATTTGACGGGATTTAGGTTAAATTTGCGGGGAATATTTTAAATTTAACGCACCGAGACCCATATCGCTTAAACTCGCGACGCTTTGCGTTAGCAAAGCCATGTCGCCACCTTAAAAGCGGCGTAGGGGGATGGGGATTTAAAAAAAAAGGGGGGGGCGACTTCGCAATTTAAGCCCCCACCCCCTTTACAATAAAGCAAAAACAACCCTTGAGCGGTTGCTTTTGCTCAAAGAAACCCAAAAACTTAACTAAGCTAAATTTAGCTTTTTGCGGTGCGGGTCTCGGTGTGTAAAATTTGAAACCGAAATTCGCAAATTTGACTTCAAATTTGAGTACAAAAAATCAAGGCAAAGTATCGCGAGATGATTTTTGGTGTTTTGAAGTTAAAATTTAACGAAAATAAGGCATATAGCCTATTGAGTCAAATTTTAACGAAATCTGCAAAAAGCACTCGCGAGACAAGCCGCAATCACTTCACAAGATCGGCCAAAACCTTCGCCGCGTGCTCCTTAGCTTTCACGCTCTTATACACCTTCGCGATCTTGCCGTCTTTGCCGATCACAAACGTAGAGCGCGCGATACCCAGATACTCTTTGCCGTAATTTTTCTTCACTTGCCAGACGCCGTAGAGTTTGGCGACTTCGTGCGTAGGATCGCTTAGCAGGATGTGCTTTAGGCTCTGTTTTTGCGCAAAGCCGGCGTGCGACTTGACGCTATCGGGACTAACGCCGACGATCACGGTGTCTTTGGCTATAAAGTCGTCGTAAAGCGCGCTAAATTCGCATGCTTCGGTCGTGCAACCCGGGGTGTTGTCCTTTGGATAAAAGTACAGCACGACGTTTTTGCCGACGAAGTCTTTTAGGCTGACGCTTACGCCGTCGCTGTTTTCTAGGCTAAACTCCGGCGCCGTATCGCCCGCTACTAGCGTGATTTTTCGCTCCAAATCCTCTTTAGAAAATTCACTCATTTTTGCTCCTTTCTGATTTCCTCAAGCGTCTTGCCGCCTGAGCCTATCGAGCTTGCGTCGTATGTTTCGATATAAATTTGCACTCGCTCGCGATTTTTGCCCAGCACGCGCACCATGGTGTCGGTCATCTCCTCGACCAGCTTTTGCTTTTGCTCTTTTGTCGGCTCTGGGCCTGCCATTTTGACGTTTATGAAAGGCATTTTTTCTCCTTAAATTTGATAAAATCGGGCTAATTATATCAAAATTTGACTCGTTATCCGGCTCGACCTCATTCTAAAATTTAAGCCTTCATATTAATATTTATCTTTAAATTTAATATTTAAGTAAAATTTAAAGCTAGTATGATTATTATGTGATTTGGTGGTAGTAAAATTAGCTAAATTTATCCAAAAGGAGCGAATATGCGTAAGAATTTTTTCGGTTCTATCGTTTTGGCTGCGGCCTTGGCGGGCGGCGCGTTTATAGCGGTGCCGCAGACTGCGAGTGCGGGCGTTTTGGCGCATCACGTGAAGGTGCAGGGCGAGCTTGGCTCGGTGTTTATCAACCCATACGACGTGGCGCCGCTGACCGCCGTTATCGATAGGGCGGGCAAGGACATCAAGGATATCCACGTGCAGGTGCTGGGTAAGCCAAACGGCGGTATCGACATCGCCTATAACGTCTCCGAGCATGCGCTGCTGACGCACGACGGCGTGCCGATCTGGGGGCTGTATCCGGACTATCTAAACGAGGTCGAAGTAAGCTACGTTTTTAACGGCGAAAAGAAGGTCGAAAAGTATAAAATTTACGCTCAGCCGATCGTGACGTATAGCCGCGATTATAGATTTAGCCACATGCAAAAGATGAAGGTCAAAAAGGTCGATCCTGCGTTTAAAAACAGGCTCTATCTTATCAACAACACCATCACAAGCGTTTATAAGCCGCTTGATTGGAAAAATGGGGGTGCCGCTAGCTGGAATGATTTTACCGAAAATTTCGTCGTCGATACGCAGGGCGAGGTCAGATGGTATCTGGATTATCAGAAATTTTACGACCGCAGCGAGCGTAGGGTGATGGACGGCGGCATGATGATGGGCTTTCATCAGCTGCCAAACGGTGATCTGAGCTGGGGTATGGCGCAGCGATATATGCGCTACGATATGATGGGCAAAGAGGTGTATAATCGCGAGCTGCCGCGCGGCTACATCGACCTTAGCCACGAGGTGATGCCGCTAAAGGGTGATCACTTACTGCTTCGCGTCGGTAAATACAACTACCACCACGCAGACGGCAGGATCTCGCACACGATCAGAGATCATATCATCGAAGTGGACGGCAGCGGCAAGGTCGTGGACGAGTGGGATCTGAATGAAATTTTCGGCAAAAACGTCTACCGCAGCAGCCTCATCAAGGCTCTTGACGCTCGCGCCGTGTGCCTAAATATCGACATGGACGCCAAAGAGATCAAAATCAGCGACGATCTGCCTTTCGGCGACGTGACCTCGACCGGCACGGGACGCAACTGGGCGCACGTAAACTCGATCTCATACGATCCTAGCGACGACGGCATCATCCTCTCGCTTCGCCACCAAGGCATAGTTAAGATCGGCCGCGACAAAAAGGTAAAATGGATCCTGGCATCGCCTGAGGGCTGGAGTGCGGACTTTAAAGAAAAAGTGCTTACTCCTGTCGATAAAAACGGCAACAAAATCAAATGCGAAAACTCAAAATGCGAGGGCGACTTCGACTGGTCGTGGACGCAGCACACCGCGTGGCTCACTCCGCGCTACGATAACAAGGGCCCTGTAAAGCACATCAGCGTATTTGACAACGGCGACGGCCGCGGCATGGAGCAGCCTGCGCTAAAAGAGGAAAAATACTCTCGCGCGGTTGAGTACAAGATCGACGAGAAAAAGGGCACCGTCGAGCAGACGTGGGAGTTTGGCAAGGAGCGTGGATTTGACTTCTATAGCGCGGTTACTAGCGTCGTGGAGTGGCAAAAGGATAAAAGCACGTATTTTATGTCAAGCTCGAACGTCTATCTGCTAAAGCCTGATAAAACGATCAAAATGGTGCTCGTGGAGATCGATCCGAAAACAAACGACATCAAATTTGAGATGGACGTGGAGTCTGCATCGAGAGATGACGTAGCCTACCGCGCGATGGTGATCGATCCGAATATCTTTGAGTATTAAAATTTGACCTTTTCCGGTTTAGTTTTTCTAGCCGCCGTTAAAATCAGACGCGCGGCTGGATTCGGTATTTGTGCGGCGAGGTTAAATTTGAAATGAAAATTTGACTCGCCGCTTTGTTTAAATTTGACTCGTCAAATTTGCCTAGCTTAGCCCGCTTAATCTCAAATTTACCCTTTATTTTATACAATTTTTAAAATTTAATCCAAAGGATTTCTATGAAAATAATCTCTAAATTTATGCGGATTTTAGCCGTCTTTTGCCTGCTTGGCTCTATGGCAAACGCGCTAGAGGAGGGCAAGGAGTATCAGATACTACAAAAACCTCTAGACGTACCTAAAAACAGCGTCGTAAAGGTCTTTAGCTACGAGTGTCCGCACTGCTATAAATTCGACAAAACCGTCACGCCCAAACTCTTTAGCGAGCTAGACGGAGTTAAATTTATCCCGTATCACTTAAAAACCAAAGGAAAGCTCGGTGAAACGGCGAGTAAAATTTTTGCCGCGATGATCGCTCTGGACGAGGCTAACGACGTTAGTTTGCTTAGCGAGAAGTCTAAATTTAAAAAGGCTAAATTTGCGGTTTATAACGCCGTTCACGACAAAAACGACGATTTTAAAGACGGCAAGGACAAGGTTAGATTTATCAAAACCGCCATTAGTGCAGCGGGCGTGAGCGAGGCGGACTACGACAAGGCTCTAGCTAGCCCGCGCGCGCAAGAAATTTTAAAAACATGGGACGAGAGCTACGACGTAGCCAAGGTTCAGGGCGTGCCGGCATACGTCGTTAGCGGTAAATATCTGCTAAACGCGCAGGCGTTAGGCTCGATCGACGCCATGGCCGCCGCCGTCAAAGAGCTATCGGCGAGATAATGGACTACAATATCGAAAACAAGGGCTTTGTCTGCTTTGCATATAACTTGCAGCGAAGGCGAGCGTTTTGGGCGGGGCTGCTTGCGGTTTTGGCGGTCAAATTTATCTTGTGCGAGCTGTTTTTAGGCGGCGAGGCAGCCGATGCGCTTGTTGTGAAGCTGCGCTTTGCGACGCTGTTTGCGGCGTTTGGCGTGTGCGTAGCGATGTGCGCGCCCAAGTTTTTTGGCGTCAAGCTCGCGGGATTTTTCCTGATTTTTTTGGGCGCGATATTCGGGCTTGATTACTCCACGAGCGATTTTAGCGGCGTTAGCGAGATTAGTTTTCCTTTTGCGCTACCGCTAAACGAAATTTGCCCGAGCCTTTTTGCGCCTGATTTGAGCGCGGCAAACGAAGCGGTATTTATCAAAATTTACGCGTGGGCGAATTTTGCGTTTTTTGCGGTGTTTGGGGCGTTTTGTCTTGTGATGATACTAAGCTGGTTTGTGTATAATGCGCGTAGCAGCGAAATCAATCAAATTTAGATTTTGAATTCCCCGCGCTTGACGGATTTCAAAAGTAGTTTTTGATTAAGGCGCTCGGTCACATACTATATGTATGCTCCCGTCACGCCTAATCAAAAACTATTTAAACTACGCCTACCGACGTCTGGAATATTTATCTCATATTCTGCTAAAATTACAAATTTAAAAACTCAAATTTGACATTTTCGATGGGCGGGTCTAGGCGAGTAAAATTTGAAGCCGAAATTTATAAATTTGACTTCAAATTTGAACGTAAAAAGATAAGGCGCAGTATTTTGAGATGGATTTGAATGTTGTGCAGAAATTTTAAGTCAAGGCTAGACAAGTAGTCTGCCGCAGACTTAAAATTTCAAACTCATTCAAAGACGCTCAAAAGCCAAGCCGCAAATCAAATTTATTCGCCGCTTAGTAAGATGTATCCACTCTCGCTAATATTTTTAAATTTAACCCCCAGCTCCCGCTTTAGCCTTAGTACGACATTTTGTATCGCGCCCTTGCTCGTTTGCTCGCCCTCGTAGACGAACTCCTCGATCATCTCGTAGCTCACGAGCTTGTTTAGATTGTACGCAAAGAGCCAAAAGAGCTTGTTTTGCAAAAATGATAGATAAATTTCCTCGCCGTTTTTGTAGATCTTTTCTTTAGCAAGATTTATGCTGGTTTGCGGGCCCAGACGCACGAGCTTTTCGTCCTTTTCGTAGGTTAGAGCCACTAGCAGGCGGCACAGGGCAGCGATATCGACGGGCTTTTTTAGAAACGATGCCGCGCCGTGCTCGATGCTTTTGATGAGGTTATCGTCGGTGTCGTAGGAGGTAAAGACGATAAATTTTTGCGCGGGCTTTATGCGTATCATCTCCTTCATCATCTCAAAGCCGTTCATCGCGGGCATGTGGATGTCGGTGATGACGACCGTAGGGGCTAGCTTTTTAAAGCGCTCCAGCCCCTCTAGCCCGTCGCCCGCGCCCCAGACGCTAAGGCAGTATGGCTTTAGCCCGCCTATTAGCAGCTCCCTTGCGATCTCGTCGTCTTCGACGATGAGGACGCTCAGGTCTTTAAGCAGCTTTAAGTACTCTTGCATCTCACTCCTTTAAATTTATCTCAAAGCCGAGCTCAAACGTCGTCGGATCACCAGAGCTTAGTAGTTTGATATCGCCTGCGAGCTTTTCGTTTGCCAGCTTTTTGCCAAAATACAGCCCGATGCCGCTTCCTTGCTTTTTGGTGGTTTTTGGCTGGGTCAAAATTTTATCCCGAAGCTCCTTGCTCACGCCGCTGCCGTAGTCCGTGACGGATATTTTACACATGCCGTTTTCAAATTTGACATCGATAAAAACTTGCCGCTTGGCGATTTCGTCTTTGTATCGCTCCACGACCGCGTCTTTGGCGTTGTGAATGAGGATGAGTAAAATTTGCTGCACGATGCCCATTCGCTGCGTGGCCTCTTCGTCTTGAAACTCGCGCAAGCTTACCGCGACGTTTGCTTTGCTAAGCTCGGTGTGCATGAGCTTTAGCAGGTCTTTGATGCAGCGCTGCACGCTAAATTTTTGCGGACTGTCGCTGCTTTTGTAAAAATTTCTAAAAATCTCGATCGTATCGCTCAAGAGCACGGTCGCAGCCTGGCCTTTTTGCAGCATACTCTCTAGCGTAGCGGCATCTAGCTTGCCGTCTTTTTGCAGCATGAGCAGGCTTGAGATCATTAAATTTAGCGAATTAACCGGCTGAATAAACTGATGATTTATGCCGCTGATTAGCTCGCCAGCCTCGCTCATACGGGCTTTGTGCTTGAGCAGAGCTTCGTAGTCGTCTTGTAGGTTTTTGATTTTTGAGTACATAAAGTTATGGAGGAAATTTGCCACCAGCGCCAGCGCCGCGAACGCAAAAAGCAAGATGAGAGCGTTTTTTAGCACGGAGTTAAGCAGCGTTGCAAGCTCCTTTTCGTTATCCGTACCCGCGCCTATAAACCAGTTTAGCGTGGGGATCTCGGCGACGGAGATGAAATTTGAGCCGATATTTAGGCTCGTGATGTCCTCGTCGCGCAGGAAAAGCTCTTTAAATTTATCCTCGATCTGCTTTTTTAGCGCCGCGTCCTTCATCGGCGTTAAAATTTCGCCGCCGTGGGTTACGATAAAGGCGTAGGTATCGGGCGCTAGTTTAAATTTTTCCATATTTTTTAGTATGTTTTGCAGCTTCACCACGCCGCAAAACACCCCCGCAAACGAGCTTCCGTCCAGCACGGGCACGCATAAATTTAACGTCGGCTCGCCTAAAATTTTATGGCGCTGCATAAAATTTACCGTGGGTGTGAGCGTGTTTTTGGTCTCCTCAAACCACACAAGCCCCGTGCGCAGGCTCTTTGGCATAGCTTCGTTCTCGCCTAGCTCCTTGCCGTCCACGAAGATATCCCCGCCCTCGCGCAAAAACTGCAAGGCGTCGAATTCCGCGGAGTTTTCCTTAAAAAGCCGTATGAAACCGCCGAGCTTTTCGCTATCTTGCGAGATGCCCGCGTTTTGTATAAATTTAGCCGCGCGCACCAGCGAGTGCAGTCGCTCGTCCAGCCAAAACGAGAAATTCCCGACCATATTTTCGCTCGCGGCGATCTTGTTTTTATCCGCGAGCGCCGTAATCTGCGCCTTGGCGTCCTCGTAGTTTTTCACGCCCAAAAGCACCACGAAAAGGCTTGCGAAAATGATGATGAAGTAGATTTTAAAATTATGTTCGCGTAAGGCTCTCATGCGGCGAGTATAGCAAAATCGGTCTAAATTTAGACCGATTTAAGCTTTTTTGATAGTTAAAATTTTGCAAATAAACATCGCGGCAAGCACGACGAAGCAGACTCCAAAGCCGATCAGCGTGCAGTCGGCCATCGACATAAATTTGCTTGATGGGATCAGATACCAGCCGTCCTCGTAAAGATCCACCAGATACTTCTGAAAGCCGCTTAGCGTGACGCCGTCGGGCACCAGCGGGCTATCGTAGCCGCAGTCGCCCGTAGGCAAGAACCAATCAGGCGCCCACCGCTCAAGCGGCAGGCCAAACGGATAGTGCGGCTCGGTCGAGCAGCCCTGCACGCCGAACGGATCGTCTCCGTGCACGGCGTCGTGGATCTTGGCTAGCTTGGCGCTATACATTATGCCCTGGATCGCGCCCCAAAAGGCTAGCAGGTAGCCTACCGCGGCGAGAAGCAAATTTTTAGGATTTACGATCGCGACCAGGCCTCCTAGCGCCATGCACAAAAAGGCAAAGCGGATATAGACGCACTGCTCGCAAGGCGGCATATAGACGTAGTTTTGAAACAGCGAGTGCGCGAGGATAACAACCCCTACGCTCACCGCTATGAGGATCGCCCACGGCAGGCGGCTACCTCCGAATTTCGCTATTTTTTCCGCAAATTTCATGCCGCGCCCTATTTTTTAAGCAGCTCTTCAATTAGCTGCGCCATGCTGTCGATGGAGCTGATGGACTTCGTCATGATGAGGTATTTGCCGTTTACGACGAACGCCGGCACGCCTTGGATTTTCGCTACGTCGTAGCTCTCGTCCCATTTTTTAAGCAGTTCGGCGACCTTTGGATCCTCTAGCTTCTTTTGATAATCCGCTTCGCTGATACCCGCCGCATCAAGCCCCGTCTTTAAAAACGCAGCCTCGTCCTTACCATCGCTCCAGCGCTGCTTTTGATCGTGATAGGCCTTGTAGTAGGCAAATTTTGCTTTTTTAAACAGCGAGTTTTCATCTAGCAGGCTCACGCCTTTTTCCTCGTCCATCACGGCTAAAACGGCAAAAATTTTACTCGCCGCCTCGCCGTATTCGCCCTTGGTTTTTAGATGAAACGGTACGTATTTTAGCCCAGCGACTTTTTCTACGACTTTTGGCGTGACGGTTTTATCGTATTTGTAGCAAAACGGGCAAGCGTAGCTAAAAACCTTAACCAGCGTGTTTTGCTCTACGGGTAGCGGTTTTTCTAGCTTGACGTAGTCCTCGCCCTCGGTAAACGCGGCTGTGCTTATGGCGCCAAACATCGCGACTGCTAGAAAGCCTTTGCTAAATTTAGAAAGTAGGTTCATGGAGTACTCCTTAAAATGATTTCGTTTGAGTTAATTTTATACCTTTTCGCCGCCACAAAACTCACGCTAAGATAAATTTTAGATTAAATTCGTAAAATTTGGGTTAAATTTTAGCGGAAAATATAAAAATTTAAATTATTTTTTGGATTTAAGCTATTTATAATAATAGCATGATTTTCACGTTAGAAATATTCACTAAAATTACGGCAATGAAACGATTTATCATTATAAAGGAGAAAAGATGAAAAGAACTCTCTCGTCAGTCGCCCTAGCCGCGGCGTTACTCGGCGGTCTAAGCACGGCAGCGCTTGCTATCGGTGGACCTAGCGGCTCGCACATCGACTACGCCGTCCCAGGCAAGATCGGCGAAGTAGTCGTAAACCCATACGACATCGCGCCTCTAACGGCGGTGATCAAAAACGGCGGATACACGCTATCAAACGCTAAAGTCACTATCGTACCAAAGCCCGGCGGTCAGGTTATCAGCTATAAGGTCGCCGACAAACACCTTCGCACTCACGGCGGAATTCCAGTTTTCGGGCTCTATCCGGACTATCAAAACACCGTCGAGGTCGAGTATGATAAAATTTACAAGGAACAAACCGAGCATATAAAAGAAAACTATAAAATTTATGCTCCCGCGATTTATCTAGAGAGCTCTGGCATGCCGTCTCAAAAGGGCGCGCTGTTTGATAAAATCGAAGTCGTAAAGGCTCCGAGCGCGAAATTTGCCAACCGCCTCTACTACGTAAATAACTTCGTAAATAAAACCGGCAAGGGCACCAAAGTCGTGTGGAACAACCCGGCCGGCGGCGCGATCGAGTGGAACTACAGCCCAAACAACTTCGTGCTAGACACCAAAGGCGAAGTGCGCTGGTATCTGGAGCCGAGTAAAATTTACGACCTCAAACAGCCGTTTAGCGCGGGCGTCATGATGGGCTTTAAGCAAAACGACGACGGCGCGATGACGTGGGGATACGGCCAAAGATACGCCAAATACGACATAATGGGCCGCGAAATCTTTAACCGCGAGCTGCCTGCGGGCTACAACGACTTCTCGCACTCGCTAGATGTGGCGCAAAACGGGCACTATTTCCTGCGCGCGGCAAACGCCAACTATAAACGCGCTGACGGTAAAAACGTCCGCACCGTGCGCGACGTCATCGTCGAGGTCGATAGAGACGGCAACGTCGTGGATGATTTTAGGCTGTATGAAATTCTCGATCCGTACCGCGACATCGTGCTAAAAACGCTCGATCAGGGTGCGGTTTGCCTAAATATCGACGCTAGCAAGGCTGGCCACACCGCGAGCACGGACGAGCTAGCCGCGATGGATACGAACGAAAAATGGGGCGACATCGTAGGCTCTGGCCCT
Source organism: uncultured Campylobacter sp. (assembly GCF_905372745.1). GTDB lineage: Bacteria > Campylobacterota > Campylobacteria > Campylobacterales > Campylobacteraceae > Campylobacter_A. The sequence continues at coordinate 25,217 of NZ_CAJPQR010000029.1, forward strand.
GGACGAAACTGGGCGCACGTAAATAGCGTGGACTACGACCCAAGCGACGATAGTATCATCATCTCCAGCCGCCACCAAGACGCCGTCATCAAGATCGGCCGCGACAAAAAAGTCAAATGGATAATGGGCGCGCACAAGGGCTGGAAGGATCAGTTTAAGGGCTACTTGCTCCAGCCGGTAGATAAAGACGGCAAAAAGATCGTCTGCGAGGACGAGTACTCAAAATGCCCAGGATATGAGAGCGAGAAGGGCGGATTTGACTGGCAGTGGACGCAGCACACGGCATTTCGCATCGATAGCAAGTCTAAAAAGGGCGTCGTTTATCTCACCGTCTTTGATAACGGCGACACCCGCGGCATGGAGCAGCCTGCGATGGCGGGTATGAAATACTCCCGCGCGGTCGTCTATAAAATCGACGAAAAAGCCAAAACGGTCGAGCAGGTCTGGGAGTACGGCAAACAGCGCGGCAGCGAGTGGTACAGCTCGGTTACTTCGCTAGCGCAGTATCAAGACGACCTAGATAGCGTGATGGTTTACTCAGCGGTCGCAGGCATGCAGTTTGACATCGCCAAAGGTCGCCCAGTCGGCGTGCCTAGCCCTCACATCAACGAGTTTGAATGGGGCGCAAAAGAGCCGTCGATCGAGATAAAAATGACTAACGCGATGGGCTATCAGGCGTTTCCGTTTAGCGTAGAAAAAGCGTTTGAGAAGTAAAATTTAAAATTTAGCGGCTCCCGGCCGGTGCGCTTTGGGGGCCGCTTTTTGGTAAGTTTGGATTTTGCGCTTGCGACTCGGTTAAATTTGCCCGCTCAAATTGATGGGTCGCAGGTTTTAAATTTAGATCAAATTCGATCTTGTAAGAGGTAAAATTTAGGCTCGCGTTTCCATCCTTTGCGCTAGTCTAAATCTTACCTTTTCCTGCCAAGCGTTTGGGAAAATAGGACTCCAAAAGACAATAGCAATGCCTAAACGCTTGGATTTTTACTGCTGCTTAAATTTACCCGTTTGCTTCATAAATTTCGCTCCGATTTTTAAAATTTACACCCTTGTTGCCGTAAAACCGATATAATCAACAAAAACGACGGAGGCGAAATATGCAAAAATTTGTCGAGCAAAAATTTATCGGCGAGCGCGCGATGTTTGGCGCAAAGGACGCTGAGTTTGAGCGGTGCGGGTTTGCGGCGGGAGAGTCGCCGCTAAAGCACGGGCAAAATTTGCGCCTGAAAAACTGCACTTTCGAGTGGAAATATCCGCTGTGGTACACTAAAAACGTCGCCGTGGAGGACGGGTTTTTGATGCAGATGGCGCGCGCTGGCATATGGTACGCGCAGGAGGTTAGCTTTAAAGATACGCTAATCCAGGCGCCAAAATCCTTTCGCAGGTGCCAAAACGTAAGGCTAGAAAACGTAAATTTGACCAAGGCCGAGGAGACGCTGTGGAGCTGCGCGGACGTGGAGATAAAAAACGTCTGCGCGCGCGGGGATTATTTTGCGATGAACTGCAAAAACGTGCGCGTTTACGGGCTAAATTTGGACGGGAACTACGGCTTTGACGGCTGTAAAAACGTGCTCGTCGAGGATAGCAAGTTGCTTAGCAAAGACGCCTTTTGGAACTGCGAGAACGTGACCGTGCGAAATAGCTTTATAAGCGGCGAATACCTCGCGTGGAACAGCAAAAACGTGACCTTTGAAAACTGCGTGATAGAAAGCTTGCAAGGGCTTTGCTACGTGCAAAATCTCGTGATGCGCGGCTGCCGGACGCTAGATACCACGCTAGCCTTTGAGTATTCAAGCGTGGACGTAGAAATTTTAGGCGGCATAGCTAGCGTGAAAAACCCGCTTTCAGGTGTTATAAGGGCAAAAGAAATAGGCGAAATTATAATAGATAAAGAGTGCGTAGATCCTGCCGCGACTAGGATAATTTTAGAAAAATAACGGCACGTTTTGCCGGCGGCTTTTATGAGTTTTTGCCGTTTTGGCTGCGCGGCAAAGCATAGCGCAAACTTTGCCTAAAGGCTGCAAAAACGCATAATAAAAAATTTATCAAAAGGAAAAAAATGAAAAAATATATCGCGATTACGGGTGCAAGTTCTGGTATAGGAGCAGCTACGGCGAAGGCCTTTGCCGGGCGAGGAGAAAATCTAATCCTAATCGCGCGCAGAGCGGAGCTGCTGCAAAGCTTAAAGGACGAGATCGCGCAGATCGCGCCCAAATCGGACGTCGTGATTAAAATTTGCGACCTTGCGCGCAGCAAGAACGTCCGGGCGCTTTGGGAGGAGCTAAAAAGCTACGAGCTAAAGGCGCTCATCAATAACGCTGGCTTCGGAGATTACGGCGCGGTCGGCGAGCGCGATCTATCCAAAGTCTCGCAGATGTTACGTCTCAACATCATTTCGCTCACGCTGCTAAGCCACCTCTTCGTGCGCGATTACAAGCATAAGCCCACTCAGCTCATCAATATCTCCTCCGCGGGCGGCTACAGCATGGTGCCAAACGCCGTCACCTACTGCGCGAGCAAGTTTTTCGTAAGCGCCTTTACGGAGGGCTTGCACTACGAGCTGGCGCAAGATAAAGAGGCTAAAATGCAGGCTAAAGTTCTAGCGCCCGCCGCGACTAGGACGGAATTCGGCTCCGTAGCGACGGATGACGCGGGCTACGACTACGACGCGGCTTTTAAGCGCTATCACTCAAGCGGGGAGATGGCGGAGTTTTTGCTCGCGCTTTACGATAGCGATGCTTGCGTCGGTGCGGTTAATCGCGATAGTTTCGAATTTAGCCTAAGCAAGCCGAGATTTGACTACGCAGGCAAATGACGCTAAATTTAAACCGAGTTTCTTTGGATAAAGGGATTTTGACTAAATTTAGCTCGGTTAAATTAGTCGCGATATTTTGCTCGTCTATTAAATTTAACCGCTTAAATTTGAGATTTAAACCGTTTTTGATAATTGTAAAATTTGCAAAATCTAAAGCTAAAACGCGGCGGATTGAAATTTTAAACCGCAATTTGGCGGATGCGCAAAACGTCTTCCGCGCCTTGCTAAATTCGGCGCTAGAGCTTTAATGCCCGTCCGTCTTGAACTTTGTCGCCGACGCAAACTCCGCGGTTTGCAAATTTGCGCAGTTAAATTTAACAAGCCGTTTAAAAATAAATTTAAAGG
>NZ_CAJPQR010000030.1 GCF_905372745.1 uncultured Campylobacter sp.
GGAGAGTTAATATTCAACTACGAAAATTTGACGAATAGGAGTTAAGATGAGCGAGTACATCGAAAAAACGATGGAGTGGATAAAAAGAACCAATCCGGGCCAAGGCGTGTTCGTACAGGCTGCGACCGAGGTGCTAAACAGCCTCGAGCCGCTTATCAAAAGAGAGAGCAAGTACCAAAAACACGCGATCCTAGAGCGCATCGTCATCCCTGAGCGCACGGTGATCTTTCGCGTGACATACACAGGCGATGATGGCAGACCAAAGGTAAATAACGGCTACCGCGTGCAGTTTAACTCAGCTGTTGGCCCATACAAGGGCGGTCTAAGGCTCCACCCAAGCGTCGATCTTGGCGTGCTAAAATTTCTTGGATTTGAGCAAATTTTCAAAAACTCGCTCACTGGCGTAAATATCGGCGGCGCAAAAGGCGGCAGCACCTTTGATCCAAAAGGCAAGAGCGAGGGCGAGATAATGCGCTTTTGCCAAGCATTTATGAGCGAGCTATACCGCCACATCGGCAACACCGTAGACGTACCCGCAGGCGACATCGGCGTGGGCGCGCGCGAGATCGGCTATATGTTTGGGCAGTATAAAAAACTCACGGGTAGATTTGACGGCATACTAACGGGCAAGGGGCTAAACTGGGGCGGCAGCCTAGCTCGCACGGAAGCGACTGGATACGGGTTAGTCTATTTTACGCAAAATATGCTGCAAAAAGCGGGCCTTGGACTAGAGGGCAAAAAGTGCAGCATAAGCGGTAGCGGAAACGTCGCCATATACACGGTAGAAAAGCTCTATCAAGTAGGCGCGCTGCCTATCACGGTTTCTGATTCAAACGGATACGTTTACGACGCAGAGGGCATCGATCTAGCGGTGCTTAAAGAGCTAAAAGAAGTCAAACGCGCGCGCCTTAGCGAATACGTTAAATTTAGACCGAACGCAAAATACGTAAGCGTGAGCGAGTACAAAGAGGGTAGAAACGGCGTGTGGGACGTGCCTTGCGACGGAGCGTTTCCGTGCGCGACGCAAAACGAGCTGCATCTAGCCGACATAAAGACGCTCTACGCTAACGGCTGTCGCTTCGTGGCTGAAGGCGCAAATATGCCAAGTACGCTTGATGCGATAAATTTCATGCTAGCGCAAAAGGACTTTTACTTCGCTCCGGCAAAGGCGGCAAACGCGGGCGGCGTGGGCACAAGCGGCCTTGAGATGATGCAAAATGCCGGCATGACCGCGTGGAGCTTTGAAAAGGTCGATCATAGGCTGCACGGCATCATGAATCATATCTTTGAGCTTAGCTACGAGACTAGCAAGGAGTTTGGCGACGAGGGAAATCTGGTGCTTGGCTCAAATATCGCGGGCTTTAGAAAAGTAGCCGACGCGATGATAGATCAGGGATACGTGTAAATTTGCCCTAAATTTTGGAGGGATTTTGCTTCGCTTTAGCAAGACCGCTTTAACGAAGCAAATTTTAATCATTTCCGGCGCGCAACGCGGGAGAAAAATAAAAGCCGCCCAAATTTACAAGCTTTAAATTTAACGGCGAATTTACAGGCGGCGCAAACATAGGGCCGTCAAATTTGTAGAGCCGCGCCGACTAAAAACGCACCAAGGCTTGGTTAAATTTTATAAGCCTCAAATTTGAGCTAAATTTGAGAGCAAATTTTACCAAACGACAAGGCGGGCACGCACGCCTTGAGTCCCAAGGCGCATAAATTTACCCGCCCCGCCGCCGTGCGTCGCTTGCGCCTTTTTGATTTTGCGTAGCGCAAATTTACGCTGCTTCTCGCGCGCCGTGGCTCACAGCGGATGCGTCAGGCAGCACTTTCTAGTTACTTGCTCGATGTACTCTACGCTCAAATTTAACCCGTAAAGCTTGCTTAGATGCTCGCTTTCTATGATCTCGTCCACGCTACCAAAAGCCACCTCGCCTCCGCCCTTAACCAAAGCCACGTAGCCGCCTAGAAGCACGGCAAAATCGGGATTGTGAGTCGTTAGCACGATGGTGTAACCTTGCTCTTTTAGCTGCTTAACTGTGCGTAGGAATTTATACTGATTGCCAAAGTCCAGCGCCGAGGTCGGCTCGTCAAATACGATAATCTCGGGCTTTGCAGCCATCGCGCGCGCGATAGAACACATCTGCTTTTGCCCGCCGCTCATCTGAGTGATAAATTTATCCTCAAGATGCGTGATCTCAAGCTTTGCGGTAAATTCCTTCGCGATCGCCGTGTCCTCCTCGCTAGGCCGCGCAAAAATGCCCAGATGCGCCGCTCGCCCCATCGTGATAAACTCAAGCCCCGTGTAGTCGTACTCGCAGATCTCGCTTTGCGCGACGTAGGCCATGATTTTGGCGCGCTCTTTGTTGCTAAGCTCGGCGCTATTTTTACCGCTTAGCCAAACTTCGCCCGAGTGCGGCGCCTGCGTGCCGCTGATTAGGCTTAGCATGGTCGATTTGCCCGCGCCGTTTCGCCCCAGTATCGTTAGTATCTCGCCCTTGCCGACGCGTAAATTTACGTTTTCTAGCCTACCTGCGCCGTTTGGATAGGCGAAATTTAGATTTTTAACCTCAAGCATCACGCGACCTTTTTGTTTCGCCAGAGAACCCAGACGAAAAATATCGTGCCGATAAAGCCCGTAAGTACGCCCAGAGGCACCTCGCTCACGCTGATCGTGCGCGCTAGGGTATCGACAAATAGCAAAAATATCGCCCCCATAAATATACTAGCAGGCAGGCTGCGGGCGTTGTTCGCACCCACCAGCATGCGCGCCAGGTGGGGCATCAGCAGTCCCACCCACGCCACGATACCGCTCACGCACACGCTGCATGCCGTTAGCAGCGTCGCGCAGACGATGATGACGCCGCGCTCGAGCGTTACGTTTACGCCTAGTCTCGCTGCGCTCTCGTCGCCTAGCGAGAGTAGGTTTATCCTCCAGCTCATCGCTACGAGCAGCACCGCGCAGGCTATCATCACGGGCGCGATAAATTTAAGATTGCCCGCGTCGATCTTAGCTAGACTTCCTAGCTGCCAGTAGACGATGTCGGGTAGCTTGGTCTCGGGATCGGCGACGTACTTTAAAAAGCCGATAACAGAAGCCATCAAACCGCTAACGATGATGCCTGAGAGCACCAGCATCAGCGTGCTAGAGCGCCCCATCAGACGCGGTATGGATAGCGTCATGCCTACGGCTGCGAGCCCGCAGACGAAAGCTAACGCCTGCACCCAAAAAAGAGGCATATCAAACATGATCGCAACCGCGGCTCCGACGCAAGCTCCGGCCGAAACGCCCAGCAGATCGGGGCTAACTAGCTGGTTGCGAAAGACGCCCTGATACGCCGCTCCGCTGATGCTAAGCGCGGCTCCGACGAGGATAGCCGCGATGATGCGCGGTATGCGGATGTTTTCGACGACGTTTTGGATATTTGCCGCGACGTCCGTCGGCACTCCAAAAAAGCCGCCGATCACGCTAAGCACGTCGCCCGGAGCCACGTAAAACCTGCCGACGCCAAGCGCGACTACGCCGCAAAACACGGTCAGCGCTGCTAGCAAAATCAGCGTAAATTTAAAACTAATATTTTTCATCTTTCTCCTAAAATAAAATCTGCGTCCGCAGTAGCCCCGCACGAAAATCGCTTGCAAAAGGACCAAATTTGCCTTGCCGCTAACTTGGCGAGCGAAGCTTTTGTTTCTTATTTGCGATCGCCACGCAAAACAGCGAGCCAAAAGGCGGTTTTTTGCGATCTAGATAGCCCGCGCCAAGCACCGAATTTATGCCGCTTGGGTCAAATTCGCCCGCCGTTTTGCGTTTAAGGCTTGGCGCTAACGATAAATTTGAGCTTGGCACCCCTTGCCGCGCTCAAATTTAAATCTAACGTTTCCGCAAATTTTTGTCAAGCCAAATTTGGAAGCAAGCTTCCGCCGCGTCAAATTTCGGCTACTTTACGACGCGGTCCATCCATCTAAAAAGCTCGTCCAGATCATAGTCGCCGCCGTGACCTTGCCCCCAGGGCACCGCAAAATCAACCGCTTTGCCCGCATTTTGTAGCCCCAGCGCCAAGATAAGCGGCACCGCTAGAGCGGTGTCGGAGTCGGCTGCGCCGTGCCTGATACGGTAAAATTTGGCTGCGCTTTTATTGCCTAGATAGCTCATCGCGTTTACCATTTTTATGATTTTAGCGTCCGCGCTCTCGCCTCCACCGCGTTTTGCGCTAAATTCGGTAAAGTGCTTCGCCGCCGCGTCCGCATCGCCGAAAAAGTCGTTTTCGGGATTTTGTAGCTCTAGTCCGTCAAATGCGGGCGCAGCCTTAGCGCGCGGCATAGATAGAACAAAGTCTTCAAATTTAAAATCATATCCTAGCGTGCAACCTTGCGTTTCAAGCGTGAAAAACTCGGGCTTTAGCAGGCTTTTCTCGCGACTTTTTGCGGAGGCATAGGAGTCTGCTAGCGTCTTTTTGACATACTCTTTAAAGCTACCTTCGCCGCTAGGCTCAAGCGTTAGCGCGCGGCCTTTGGCGTCTTTTAAATTTAGCGAATTTACGTAAGCCGGGAAGGCTGATTTTAGCGCGGCGGAGAGCTCTTTTTGCTCTGCGGTTAGCTCGCCTGAGACGGTTTTTGGCTTACCGCTTCGGTCGTTAAATCCAGCCCCGTCAAGCGCGCTAAAGTCCATTTTCTCGTATTTAGTCTGCGCGCCGAACATCCACTCGTAGGCCGCGTCGGCGTTTTCTAAGTTCGTAACCGGGCAGTAGGCGGAGACGGCGTATATCTCGTCGCTAACCTTTGCGGCTCCGAGTGCTGCCAGATACGGCTCAAACTCGCTCGCGTCCGCCGAGACGCCAAGCAGCGCCGACATCGCTCCGCCCGCACTCGTGCCGTTTGATATGATTTTATTTGCGTCGCCGGCCATAGCTGCGTCGTTAAATTTTAGATACCGCACGGCGGCCTTTAGATCGACGATGGCGGCGGGCGCTTTGCCGCTAAATTTGCCGTTTGCGTCCTTGAGCGTCCTGCCTCTAGCTCCGGGCACTGCGACTACGTAACCGCGCTCAAGCGCCGCTAGTACCGCGTTTGGCTTGCCGTTTTTATCAAGAGCGGGCGTAAAAGGCTTGCCCGGCATATATCCGCCGATGGAGTTTGGCAAAAAGATCGGAGCGCTTGCCGCGTCAAATTTGCCCGCCTCGCTTTTGCTGCCTTCAAAATACTGCGCCGGGACGTAAAAATTTAGCCTCTGAAACCGGCTATCCACGGGGTTTGCTACGTAAACTATCCCCTCGTAGGCTCTAAATTTGACCTCTTTTTCGCCCGCTTTTATAGAGCGAGTTTCAAATTTATCCGGGTCAAATTTCAGATCCGCCGCCTGCGCGCTAATCGCCGCGCACAGGCAAGCCGCCGCGCCAAATGCAAGCGTCCCTTTTTTCATCTTTGCTTCCTTTTGATTTTGCCGGGTTTACCGGCAAAATCGCTCAAATTTGATTATTTGCTGCCGTCCGGATTTAGCCCTTTTAGGATGTAGTCAAATTCCGCGTCGCTAAGGTCGTAGTTCATAAATTTCTTATAAAACGCCTTAGTTTGGGCTTTTACGTCGACGTCCTTAAAGAGCTCCGGCTGAACGATCGTAGCCGCCCATAAAATTTGCAGCGCAGACTCCGCGCCGTATCTATCCCAGCTAAATACGCCTTTTGGGTTGCCGTAGACTTTTTTGTTTTTAACCGCTTTTAGTCCTGCAAATACGGGATCGGCGTAGATTTTCTCAACCGCTTTTTGATTGTCCGCACCGCCAACGATGATGATATCAGGGTCTGCCGCCACGATCTCTTCGGCCGTGATTTCTATCATACTGCCCTCTTTTTGCACCGCGTTTTTACCGCCCGCGTATTTTACCCACGTATCGATGATCGTTTTGGTACCGTCGATTTTTAGCAAGTTTGCGCCGCCTACGATGTGTAGCACTTTAGGGCGCGCAGCGTCCTTTAGCTTGCTCGTGCGCTCGGTAACTAGCGCGATGTTGGCATCTAGATTTTCGTTTAGTTCTTTTGCCTTGCTAGCCGCGTCGCCACCGATGATCTGGGCCGTTAGTAGCACGCTTTTTTTCATATCGTCGTAGTCGCGAAAGATCAAATTCGCCGCGCTAAAGCCGTTTTTAGTAAGGTTTTCTTGGAAATTTTTGTTTGACACGACGACTACGTCGGGCGCTAGTTTAACTAGCTCCTCGATCTGGATGTCGTTGCCGTTTAGCGCAGCCGGCACCTCTGCGATGCGAGGGTAAATCGCGGCAAACCACTTATTTTTCTTGATGAGATCGGTCGTAGTTACGATCTTGTCCGCGCCGCCTAGCACCAAGATAACTTGGTTGTTTGCGTGCCAAAGCGCGGCTATCTTTTGCGTTTTGGCCGGGATTTTGACCTCGTTACCCGTCATATCGGTGATGGTTTTGACCTCGGCTCCTAGCGCGACGATAGCGCTTAAAAGCAACGTCGTGAGAAATTTTTTCATCTTTTGCTCCTTGTGAAGTATAAATTTATAATATTACAAAAATGCATATTAAAATTTGTGGAATATTACAGAAAAGCATATTAAAATAAGATATATTTTTTAAAATTTAATCAAGAAGCGAATTTAAAAGCTAAATTTAAGCAGCCCCGCCCGTGGTTTAGCAAGCGGGGCTAAAAATCACTCGTGGTGATAGTCGTCGTAGATGACCTTGTTGGTTTGGAATTTGATGCGTTTTAGCTCGCGAATACGCAAAAACTCCTCCTCATCGATCCTTTGGATCTGGATGGCAGCCTTAAAGGTCGGGGTCTTACTGATGAAGTCCCAGCCGTTGCTCGTTAGCTCGTTGCAGCAGCTCTCCCAGTAGTGATAGGTCATCTGTATGACGCCGTCCGGGACGATGCCTGTGACGTCTGCTTTGATGACGATGTAGCCGTATCTACTCCATGCCTTGATGAAGTCTCCTTGCTTGATACCGTAGCGCTCGGCCAGCGCAGGATTCATCTCAGCGATTGGTCCGATACTGTCGCCGCCCTCTTCGATAGCTTTTGATCGTCTAGTCATGACGCCGCCGGCGTACTGATAGACTTTACGCGTAGTTAGCAGCTGTATCGGATACTCGGCATCGGTCGGCTCGTCCACGCTGCCGGCCATCACTTCGTATTCAGGCGGTAAATTTACGCGTTTAGCAAACTCCGCTTTTGCCGGCTCGATATCTGCGACGCTCTTTACGTGCAAGCAAGGGATAAATTTACCTTTGCCGTCGGGCGTAAAGAATTTTTTATCTAGATATAGGCTCTGTCCGCCCATGTCGTTTTCATCAGGGCACGGCCAGTGCAAGCCGTGGTGCTTTTTGATGCGGTAGTAGCTCATGCCGCCGTATCTTCTAGGGTCGCACTTGCGTACTTCTTCCCAAATTTCTTCAGGGGAGTTAAAGTTAAACCCTTCCGTCGCTCCGAGCCTTCTGGCGATCTCGCAGATGATCCACCAGTCTTGTCTGGCGTCTCCCGGAGGCGTGATGACGTGCTCGTTGTGCTGTACGCGGCGCTCGGCGTTGGCGTAGAGGCCTTCTTTTTCGCTACTTGCCACGCCAGGTAGCACGACGTCGGCTTTACGCGACGTTTCGGTTAAAAATATATCCTGAACCACGTACATATCTACTTTAGAGATCGCTTTTAGGAAGTGGTTGGTGTTTGGATCGGTCATAACCGGGTTTTCGCCCATCGTCCAGAAAAAGTGCACCCTGCCGTCAAGGATGGCGTTTGGCACTTCGGTTTTATGGATGCCGATTTTACCGTTTAGGAAGCCAGGCTCTAGATGCCAAACCTGCTCAAACCACTCGCGCTGTTTTGGATCGGTTACCGAGCCCAAATTTGGGAAAATATTTGGCAACACGCCCATATCGCAGCAGCCTTGGACGTTTTCTTGACCGCGTATCGGTAGGTCGCCGCTACCTAGCTCGCAGATATTTCCCGTTAAAAGAAATAAATTTGAGATATCGCAAACCGCGCCTACGCCGTGGTTAAAGTGCGTAACGCCCATACCGTGCGTGATGACGGCCGGGCGGATAGTCGCGTACATGCGAGCCGCTTTTCTCACGTCCTCAGGATTTAGGTTGGTGTAGCTAGCGATGGCTTCAGGCGAATAGTCCTTGACCGCTTCGCGTACGTATTCTACGCCCTTGGTGCATTCGTTTACGAAGTCCCAGTTAACTAAATTTTCCTCGAAAATAACGTAAAGAAGCGAGTTTATAACAGCGATGTTATGCTCGGGCGCTAACTGCAAATGCACGTCCGCTCGGCTGGCAAATTCCGTCTTTATCGGGTCTACCACGATGAGCTTAGCGCCGCGGTTTAGCGCGCGCTGTATGTGCATAGCCGCGATCGGGTGGCCGTTTTCTGGGTTTGAGCCGATCATCAAGATACAATTACTATAAGGTCCGATCTCCGTAAAGCTGTTTGTCGCCGCTCCGTTACCGATTGTTTTGGCAAGACCTGCCACAGTCGGAGCGTGTCAAATTCTAGCGCAGTGATCGACGTTATTCGTGCCGATTACAGCGCGCATTATCTTTTGCGCGACGTAGTTGTCCTCTAGCGTACAGCGAGCCGAGTAGTTGCCTACTAGCGCGTCAGGGCCGTATTTTTCCTTGACCTCTTTCATCTTTGCGACGACTAGATCGAGCGCTTCGTCCCAGCTAGCCTCCTCGAGATCTCCGTCTTTGCTAAATACGCCATCTTTTTTGCGGATTAGCGGTTTTGTTAATCTATCAGGCGCCCCCACGTAGTCCCAGCCGTAAAAGCCCTTTAAGCACAGATTTCCCTGATTTACGGGGTTATCCTGCACTCCTAGCGCGCTTCTTATCACGTTGTTTTCGACGTGAAGCTCGACCTGACAGCCCGTGCCGCAGTATGGGCATATGACTTTGCCGGTCTTCGTCATTTTTTCTCCTTTTTTATATGCAGATTTTGCATATTTATTAAATATGAAATATTTGCATATTTGTCCTTAAAAAATAATAAAAATCCTTAATACTTTAAATCAATATTTTGATTTAAGATTTTGTTAATTATTTTATGTAGCGTATGGGACTCTAAATGCTGCTACATCGTTATTTTAGCTATATCGTATTATTTATGAATAAGAATAACTTAAGAGCTTTTATTAAGATTAGAATTTGTAATAGTATTAACACGGCTTAAAAAAATAGTTTAATGCTTAATATAACTTAATTCGCCCGAAATATCCAAAATTCAGCCGCGAAATTTACGAGCGTAAATCTAGAAAATGCGTTTTGCGCCGCTATTTTAAATCCCGCAAAGCGCCGGAAACGATTTTACGGTTTTATTGCGCGAAGCAGGGTAGATTTGGTTTTAATGGTTTTAAGCGTTTATTTTGATTTTCCGATGCACCAAAAGCTAAAACCGAGCCAGATAATCTAGCTCGGCCGAATTTAGCAGGCGCCTGGCGCGTATAATTCGCGCAAGAGCCGTCGCCTACGTAAATTCGGATCGAATTTGACCGCCGTTTAGACGGTAAATACGCACTTTGCGGGCGCAAACGCAAAATTTATAAGTTAAAAAACGGCTCGATCATACGGCAAAGCGTATTTCACGATCCTGCCGCATGCAAACTAGAGCCGTAAAATGCGCTCCGACCAAGGCAAATTCGTCAAAAACCGTGCGCCTTTTTTAGCTGCGGATCGATCGGCTTTTTCGCGCCGTCTTTAGTTACGCTCACGTAGGTCGCGATCGCGGAGGTAACGTGTATGCGCTCGCGAAAACCCGCCGCGTTTAGCCGTAGCGCCGTGACTTCGATCTTAGTTTTGATCGAGGTGTTGCCCGCGGCGATGATTTTGGCGTAGCAGCTCACGACATCGCCGACGAAAACGGGCTGTTTAAATATAATCTCTTGCATCGAGATCGTCACGACGCGCTCGGGCGAGAGCTCCCGCGCGGCCTGCGCGCCGGCTAGGTCGATCTGGCTTAGTATCCAGCCGCCGAATATATTGCCCGCCGAGTTTGTGTCCTTTGGTAGCGCGACTTGTTTTATGCGCGGCTCGCCCATACCCTCTAACATTTCTTCCATTTTTTATCCTTTCGTTTTAGATTCGTAAATTTAGCGACTATTTGCCGCGTTTGGCTTGCTTGCCCTCAAGTAAATTTACCGCGATTTTATCAAATTTTACTTTTTAAATTTTACGCCCGAATTTAAGGCAAATTTGATGCAAAAAACCAGGACTTGCAGCAAATTCGGTAAATTTGCGAAACGCGACATACAAATTTAGCCCGCAAAATCCGTATCCTAAAAATGCTAAACTCAGCGCCAAAAAGGTGCGGGTTTAGGCCGCTAGAAAAAGGCAAATTTGACGTAAAATTTGGGTTAAATTTGTATGCCGGGGCCGCCAGATTTAGCGCAAATTTGCCTCGGACTACTTTTCTCCAGCTTGCCATTTCTCCCATTCGCCGCTCTCGTCAAGCTCGTTTCCGATAGCCTTGTAGCGGGCGCAGTAGTGCTCTACAAAGGCCCTTGCCTGCGCGTGTTTAGGCAGGTAGCTTTTGCCCTCTTTGTCGCAAAATTTCGCCAAAAACTCGCCCGCCGGAGCGCGCCTTGCGTAGTGAAGCGCCAAATTTTTGTAGTTTGCGAGGCAGATTTCTTTAAATTTAGCGTAATGCTCGCGGTCAAATTTGACGACCAAAGCGCCGCCCTCAAAGCTAAGCGCGCCCGAGTCAAACAGCAAGCTAAGATGGATAAGCCCCTCGCAGTAGTACGCCCGCACCTCATCGACCTCGCGCCATGCGATGAGCCCGACCGCGCGGGCGATCAGCTCGTGAAATACGCTCATCTCGTAGCCAGCCTCGCCGCCGATAAAGAAATTTACCAGCCCGCCCGTAGTCGCCTTATACTCCTCGATAAATTTAAACTCGCCGTCCGCGTTCATCGTCTTTTCCGTGTCGGTACCGACGAAAAGTATATGCCCAAACTCGTGGCCGATCGTGGAGATTTCGTAGGTTTTCTTCCAAATTTGCGGCTTTTTAAACAAAATTTCGCGCCCGTAGTCCAAAAACTCGCGCGAAAAAATCTCGCCGCTAAGCTTCATAAACGGCCGCGCCTTGGCGCTCTCGTAAACGTGCTCGACGAAGGCGAATATCTTTTTGCCCCGCTCCTTGCTCACGGTCTCGTCGTTTGGCACGACCTGCGCGGAAAATAGCCCGTTTAGCTCGGCGCCGTAGTAGATCATCGGCACGCTGATGTATGTCTGCGTTCTAGCGACGTTTTGCGTAACTTGGCGCGCGAGCAGGGCGTCCTCTATCCCGCACTCGCGGCAAATTTGCTCGTAGGCGCGGATGACGCTGGCTTTAAACTTCGCCTCGTCAAAGTCGCTCGCACCCGCTAGCCTAACGTCCCACTCGAGCGCGACGGCATGCGTGTAGGCGTCCTCGTAGTACTCGAGCGGATGACCGGGCTGTAGCGGGCCTTTTACATCCATCCATGCGCGCTCGGCGTCCTGCCACGCGGGGATCGTGCGGTCGTTTTCTCGCTCGCAAAACGCTGCTTTTAGCTTTTCAAAGTACTTTACGTAAGCTCTTTGCTCGTCGTTTGCAACTAGCGATTTTAGATTTTTGATTAGCGCATCCAGAGCGTCCGCCACGCGTTTTACTTCGTTTTCAAAAGCCACGGCATAGGGCGCAAAGGCGTATTTTTCGCCGTTTTTCATAACTGCGCCGTAGCTTCGCTCGCCCTTTTGCTCGCCGTCTTTTTGATAGAGGCGGTTTTCGTCGATAAATTTGATCGCATCGGCCATGCTTGCAAATTTAGCTTCGAATTCTTTATTCGTCGTTTGCAGGATTTGCTTGTCCCACGCGCTTTGCCACGCGTTCATCGCTAGCCCCGCGCCGTGCATGCCGCTAAGTAGCGCCAGATAAAACTCGTCTAAAATTTTTTCCTCTTTTACTCGCGCCAACAGCTTTTCAAAGCGCGCCTCGTAAAACTCGCGCACGAGTTCAAAAGCTTCATCTTTTATGCGCCCTATCTCGGTCTCCTCGCGACCTTGTTTTTTTAGCTCGTTTTCTAGCGGCTCAACCTTTAGATCGACGATGCGGCGCAAAACTGCGACCTTTTCGCTCTTTTGCCCCTTAAAGCCGGCGATTTTTAGCATCTTTTGCACGACCTCGCTAGGATTATCCAGCTGCCTATACATCGCGTTTAGCTCGTCTTTGCCTGCGGCTACTAGCTCATTTAATCTTTTAAAATCGTTCACGTTTGTCCTTTTTAAAATTTGGCGTATTTTAGCTTAAAAATGCTGGACGCTGAGTTAAAAAACCTCAAGCTCGGCTAAATTTCGCGCCTTTAGCCAAAGCTCTAAAAATTGATTTATCTTGCGGCTTTATCAGCGAAATTGCGCTAAAATCGGACTAAAATTTAACGAAAAACCGAGAAGACGATGAAAACTCAAGAAGAAAAAAAGACAAAAAAAGAAAAATCAAGCCGGCTGCAGCACTTTCCGATCATGTTTTACACCGTAGTTATGGGGCTTGGCGGACTGGCTCTTGCTTACGAGCGACTAAATTTGATCTTTGATATCTCAGGTGCGGTTTTTGAGATTTTGCGAGGCGCGGCGAGTCTAGCCTACGCGCTCATCTGCGCTTGTTACGCGGCTAAGCTGATAAAACACCCACAAGCTTGCAAGGCCGAGCTGTTTCATCCCGTGCAGGTAAATTTTTTCGCCGCGTTTTCGATCGGCACGCTGCTGGTAGCGACGCTTTGGAGGGATTTTGCGTCCATTTACGACACGCTTTTTTGCGTGGGCGTAGCATTTCAGACCTTCATCACGCTGCACGCTATGTCTTTTTGGATACGTAGCGACGTAGAGCCGCAGCACGCTAGCCCGGCGTGGTTTTTGCCTATCGTAGGCAACCTTTTCGTTCCGTTAGCCGCGCCTGCTACGAGCGAGTTTGCGTGGTATTATTTTTCGGTCGGGATATTTTTTTGGCCAGTAATTTTAGCTATTTTGCTCTATCGTCTCATTTTTTGCGCCTTGATGCCGCCTAAATTTATCCCGACGCTTTTTATCACGGTAGCTCCGCCCGCGATGGCGTTTTTAGGCTATACTAAGCTAACGGGCGGCTTTGACGCGGCGGCTAAAATCATGCTTTACGTTACGCTATTTTTCGTACTTTTTATCATTTATATGTTTAAAAGCTTTCTTGGGATTAAATTTTCGCTTTCTTGGTGGGCGTTTACCTTTCCTACGGCAGCGGCAAGCGTCGCGTTTTTACGGGCATTTGAGCTTTGCGGGATCAAATTTTTCTTATTTGCGGGAGCGGCAGGTTTTGCTATCTTATGCGTTTTTATAGGTATCGTGGGCTTTTATACGGTAAAAGCGATATTTAGCGGAGAGATTTTTACGGCGCAGAAGTGAGATTTTAGCGTAAATTAGGCGAAAAAGACGCTAAATTTAAGAGCTAAAATATCGCGCTATTTGCTTTAGCGCGGGCTTTAGACGTTTGTCGCCGCGTTTAATTTAAACCAAGCGGCAAATTTAGCTTTCTTAAGCGCAAATTTAGATGGGCCGTAGCGACGCTTAACCATAGCGTTTTGCGAGATTTGCGTCGCCTAGCCTATCCTAGCCAAAAAAGCGAATTATTTTAGCAATCCGCTTGATTTTAGCATATTCGTAATCTCTTTAACCTCGGCCGTACCCTTATGGCAAGCGACTTCTTGCTCCTCCTTGCTTAGCTTTTTTATGCTAGCGTAGTCGGCCTCAAACTCTTTTTTCGTCGCCTCCGCGCTAAATTCCTTATTGCCCTGAGCTTTGGCTTGTTTTTCCATCGCGTCGATGAACTCGTAAGAAACCTTTTCGTACTCTTTGCAAGCAGCAGGAGTTTCCTCGGCCGCCAAATTGCCGGCAAATACGCAAAGCGCGACTAAAAATAACGATTTTTTCATGTCTTTCCTTTTTTGAAGATGCAGCGTATGGTAGCGAAATTTAGCTAAATTTTGCCTCGCAGCGCGATCATTTCGCTAAAAGTTATCTCGCGGGCGTAAAATTTAACTCCGAGCGAGGCGAGTTTGTCTTGTAGCGCTAGCGCCGACTCCTCTATGCCGCTAAAAAGGCAAAGCGGTAAATTTTGCGCCCTCTCTTTAGTCGCCGCAAAGCTCCCATCTTCAAAAAATTTCTTTAAAAATACGAGCGTTTTTACCTTGTCCGCGCCCAGATCCTCGATAAAAACGCTGAAATATTTATATTCAGGCTCCTCGCGCGCTTCATCTTGCTGCGCGTAGTCGTCCGCCAGCTCGCGGTAAAATTCGTTGCTTAAATCAGCAAGCGGAGCGATCGCTTCAAGCGAGCAAGGCGCCTCAAGCGCGGCAAGTGCGGTTAAAATTTCTTCAAATTTAACGATGTCGTCCGCGACCTTTATCGGCTTCCACGAGCCCACGCCGTGATAGGCAAAATACACGGGTGAAGCGTCGCCAAGGGCAAAATCGACGAAAAACGGATCATCCATGCCGTTACGCGCGATGACTCGCCAGCTCTTGCGCCACTGTCCGGGCGCGTCGTCTGCTAGCTCCTCGCCCGTTTTGCGGCTAGCGAGCCTGTATCCTTCCTGAAAACTCTCAAACTCGCCTTCGTCAGGATAGAAAAACGGTAGCAAAATGCACTCTGAAACGATGCATTTGCGGATGAAATTTCGGATCAAATTCGGGATTTGCACGGCAAGGCCTTTGGGTTAAATTTGAGCCAATTTTAGCAGAGTTTTTAATCCGCGCAAAATTTGCGTTCAAATTTGACGAATACGAAAGAAAATGGGCTTAACCAAGAGATAAATTTTACGCTCCCGCTCAAACGGATGCGGCGCCTGACTTCGTCAGCACGAAAATTTCGGCTCGCCTTCGTATCGCCTGAAATTTTCGGCGCATATGTTTTCGCTAGAAGCGCAAAATTTCAGCAAAGGGCAATGTTTGCTGAAATCGGCTGATTGCAAATTTGAGCGCAAAAAAGGGAAGCCAAAATTTTACTAGCTCTACAAAAAGCACTTGCAAAAGGCACACAATCAAGAAACGTAAGCGGAAGTATCGCGGAGCAGATTTGCTTGTTTTCTACTCCGCTACGCTCGTAGCTAAAAAAGAAAAAGTAAAATTTGAGCGTACGCTAGGCATATAGCCTGCGGAGCGAAAATTTTACGAGATCAAGCAAAGATGCCCGCGAGACGACGCGCCGCCCAAAAAACGTAAGCGGAAGTATCTTGCGATGAATTTAAATGTTTTGAAGTAAATTTCGTCCCAAGACTAGGCAATTAGCCTGTCGCAGGGCGAAATTTACGAAATCATTTAAAGGCGCGCAAGAGACGACGCGTTAAATTCTACAAAGATTGTAGGATTTTAGGTTTCGAAAACGCCGTTATAGGTTTAATCTCCCCCTTAAATTTCTCAATCTGCGCTAGCACGGTGTGAGCCGAGTTGCTCTGCGCGAGTTTGGACGTGCCTTTGTCAAATGTTAGCACGTTTACGCAACCGTGCTGGCAGAGGCTCTTTTCGCCCCAAATTTCCGGGTCGTACCATGCGCCCTCGCAGATAGCTACGACGTGCTCGGGCACTATGTCGGTGACTAGCACGCCCGCTAGTATCTCGCCGCGGTCGTTAAATACGCGCGCGACGTCACCCGTGGCTAGGCCGCGCTCTTTGGCGTCTTTTGGATTTATTAGCACCGGCTCTCTGCCGCTAACTTCGGCGAAATTTCTAATTATAGAGTTGTTTAGCTGACTGTGCAGGCGGTAGCGAGAGTGCGGGCTAACGACGTGTAGCGGGTACTTTTTGCTAGCGTTGCCTAGCCACTCTTTCGGCTCGATCCACGTAGGCATCGGCGGGCAGTCGGCGTAGTTCATCTTCGCTATCGTCGGCGAGTATATCTCTATCTTGCCAGACGGAGTGCCTAGGCGGTTTTTGGCAGGATTTTCGCGGAAGGCGGCTAGGCGAGTGTAGAGCGCGTTGCTCTCGTCGTCTTTTTCAAATCTCACGAATCCTTTTTCGTAAAATTCCTCAAAGCTAGGCATGCTTAAATTTAGCCCCTTGGCCTGCTCGGCCGCGTCGGCGTAAAATTCTTTCATCCAGCCGAGCTCGTCCTTGCCCTCGCTAAACGCCTCGCCGTAACCCCAGCGTTTGCAAATTTGCTCGCAGATCCAAAAGTCGCTCTTGCTCTCGCCCATCGGCGCGATGACGGGCTTATAGGCTACGATGTATTCGCCGCTGTCGCCGGTTTGGTTTATGTCGTTGCGCTCGACTTCGATAGCTACGGGTAGTACGATGTCGCTAAATTTCGCCGTGCTGGTCCAATAAGGCTCGGCGGTGATGACGGTTTCGAATTTTCTCCACTGTTTAACTGCATTATTTACGTCTTGATGGCGCGTAAACATCGAGCCTGAGGCCATATACGCCACTCTCATGCGAGGTAGTTTAATCTTAGTGCCGTCGTAGTCGATCTCTTTGCCCGGATACTCCAAGGCCTCGATGCTGCGAGAGGACGGAATGGTGACGTTTTTAGCGTCTTTCCAAGGAGCCTTGCCTAAATTTTCGTATTTTTCGCTAATGCGCGTGCTGATGCCTTTTAGCGTCGGCGAAATTTTATTCGTCATACCGCCAGAGTCGTATCCTAGGCTAAACTCAAAGCCAAGGCCTTCTTTACCGATATAGCCTAGCATCGCGTTAAGAGCTATAAGCGCCCAGAAAGGCTGCTCGCCGTGGTCGGCTCTTTGAAGCGCGCGGCCTATAAGGATAGTCGTCGGTTCTTTGGCTAGCGCCTCGGCGAAGCTTTTTATCTTATCCGCCGCTACGCCGCAAATTTTGCTCGCCCACTCCGCGTCTTTTACGACTTTGTCGGTCTCGCCCATAAAGTAGTCTTTAAATTTATTAAATCCGACGGTGTATTTTTTGATAAATTCCTCGTCGTAGAGCTTGTTCGTAAACAGATGGTGGCACATGCCGATAATTAACGCCGCGTCGGTATTAGGGCGTACGATGATATTTTCGGAGCCGAAGTAGCGCGCCGTGTCGTTTATCATCGCATTTACGCTATATGTTTTGATGCCCGATTTTTTAAGCTCTTTTATACCTACGTAGCCGTCGTGCGTAGGCGGAATGGATGAAATTTGATTGGTTACCACAGGATCGGTCGCCCAAAATACGACGTTTTTAGCGTTTTTAACTATCGCCGCCCACTTAGTCGGCGTATCGTAAACCGCGCTTGAGCCTAGCACGTGAGGCATGATAACCAGACCCGCCCCCGTCGAATAATCGCCGCTTTCCTCCACGTAGCCGCCTAAAATTTTAAGCATCCTGTGAGCGACCGTACGCCCCCAGCTGACCTTGCCGCTGCCGCCCCACCAGTAGCACTCACCGTAGATCGCTTCGCTGCCGTATTTCTCGTGGGCTTCTTTTAACGCCTTGGCGGCAAGATCAAGCGCGACGTCCCAACTAACGCGCACGAATTCCTCTTTGCCTCGCAGTTCGGATTTAGCCGCGCCCTTGGCTTTTAGATAGCTTTTGCGCACCATCGGATACAGCACGCGAGCCTCGTTTTGCACGGAATCAGGCAGGCTGTAATTCATCGTATTAGGAAATTTATCGCCCTCGAAATCGCTAACGGAAACTATCTGATTTGAGTTGGTATTTGCCCAAAAAAGCCCGAATCTGTTCGCGCCGAATACCTTTTTGTTATCGAAAATCGTCTGCGTAACGCCTTCTATCCTGCTAGCCTGCGCAGCCGTAGCCGCCAATGCCGAAAATTTGATGAAATCTCGTCTTTTCATCGGTTTCTCCCTTATTTTAATTCTCGCAGGAGCAAGCCCCCGCGCCTTGCGCTTGCAGTCGCGAAGTCGCAGACCCAAGCAAAGCCAAATCGCCGATATTTGCGGCACCGGCGCGATTTGGCGACTCGTTTTCCGTTATTTACTTTTAAAACTATATTTTATTAGCGGCGCTCGCTTTTTGCAACGCGGCTCTTTAGCGAGCAAGACGCCGCAAATTAAATTTGCCGCCGCAAAACATAAAATCCAAATTTAAAGAACAAGCGTCGCTAAATTTTACGCTTCAAGCGACGAGCAAATTTGATCTGGGCGCTAGGCGCGCCAAAGCCCTATTCTACGGTTTTTGCGTTATGCTGTAGGTATTTAACGATCAAATTTAGCTCCGTCTCCTCTAGCGAGACGTAGTTCGTATCGATCATCGACTGTAAATTTGCCGGCCACTGAGCCGCCGTAAAGCTGTTTGGCTCGTGCAAGCGGTGGCACGCCGAGCAGGTCTCCTCGTACTTTTGCTGAGCTTGTTTATATAGCGCGTTTGCGTCGCTACCTAGCGCGTCTGCGGCGACTTCGTACGTGCCCTCGACCTCATACCAAAGCTCGCCGTAGTCGTCCTCGACCTCTTTTATTTTCTTAAAATTCGCCTCACTCTCGGCATCAAAAACCGTGAAAATCTCGGCATTTTTGACGCTTCGCTGTATCTGAGCCAGGTAGTTTGCCGAAACGGCGCCTTTTACCTTGATTTTAGCCTTTGCGCCGTCTTTGGAGACAACCTCTACCGGCGTTAAAACCTCGATCTTGCCGACCTTTTTACCGCCTAGCGATATATCGGTCGTCTTTGTTAAAACCTCGGCGTTTAAGCCTATCGCCGCCGCACAGGCCGCGATCAAAACGAATTTAAAACTTTTCATCGCACTTCCTTAAAAAAAATTATTAATGTAATTTTATAAATTTAGCGCTTAAAATTACATCACTATATTTTATTACGAAGCGGGTTTTGTATATTAAAAGAGTAAAATTTGAAGTAAGAGTGCGGCAAAATGGGCCAAATTTGAGCTTTACCCAAATTTGCCGCGAAAGTAAAAGCCGCGCAAACGGCGGCTAAATTTAACGAGCGATCAGTGCTTTTTAAGCCCCATCGCAGCGACGTCTAGCGCGATCTCTTCGTTATTTATCGTGATTAGTCCGCGCTCTAAAATTTTGCTTGCGATTGCGTGCGCTTCGTCAAGCGAATGCATTTTATACGTGCCGCACTGATATTTGTTAAGCTCGGGGATATCTTCTTGATTTTTGACGCCTAGGATATCCTTCATCGACGCCGTCCACGCGGCCTTGACCGCCTCCTCGCTCGGCACGCCGATAACGCTCATATAAAAGCCCGTCCTGCAGCCCATCGGCGAGATGTCGATGATTTCAACGCCCTTGCCGTTTAAATGATCTCGCATAAAGCCTGCAAACAGATGCTCTAGCGTGTGGATGCCTTTTTCGGGCAAGATTTCTTCGTTCGGCTTGCAAAAACGCAAATCAAACACGCTTATATCGTCGCCCTTTGGCGTTTTCATCGTCTTTGCCAGGCGCACTCCGGGTGCGTTCATCCTCACGTGATCGACGCAAAAACTATCTAGTAGAGGCATATTTTCTCCTTATTTTTAACATAAATTCGGCGTGATTTTAGCTAAATTTGCTAAATTTTAGCTCAAATTTGAGCTAATTAAAAGCCCGAATTAGCTCAGTTGGTTATCAAACAGCCTTAAAAAATTTAAGTAACCCTCACGCGCTAAAATCGCTTTAATGCAGTGCGCATAAATGTAAAAATTTGACGGAAACTAGTTCAAATTTAGCGCGGTAAAGCCAAATTTGATATAAAAAAGAGTTAAATTTGAAAGAAAAAATCGGGCAAAAGCCCGACTAGAAGTATTAAGTTTTAAGCAAAATGAGGTTTGATCTGCTCTATCCAGGCGCTGATTCTAGGCTCGGTTTTTTCGCTTTCGTTATCGGCATCAAGCGGAAGACCGACGAATTTACCGTCTCTTACGGCTTCTGATTCGTCAAATTTATATCCGTCCACGGACACTGCCCCCACTACGTTTGCGCCTGCTTTTACGACCTCATCGTAAAGTTTGCCCATCGCGCCGCAAAAGCTATCTGCGTAGCTCTCGGCATCGCCCGTGCCAAATATCGCAACCGTCTTGCCGCTAAGCTTTAGTCCGCCAAAATCAAACGCGTCCCAGTCGTCTTGCAAGTCGCCCGTACCCCAGGTAGAAACGCCCAAAATCAGCTTATCAAAGCCGTTTAGCTTAGCCGCGTCGCAGTTTGCTACGTTTAAAAGCTCGTTTTCTAGCCCCAAATTCTCGGCTAAAAAGCTCGCCGCCTCCTCAGTATTTCCCATACTGCTTCCAAAAATGATACCTATCATTTAAATTTCCTTTAAAAAATATGATGACTTATCGTGTAGGGTACCAGTCGCAGCGATCCGCCGCATCCGCACTCCCGTCTTACCTCGATGTAGCGCGAGAAATTCGCATTTCTCGGAGCTACGATGAACATCCTGTCAAACTCTCCGCCGCTAAGCGCCTCAAAGCCCCTAGCGATCTCGCAGTTAGCCAGATGAAACCGCTCTTTGGTTATCTCTTTAAAGCACGGCATAACGCCGAAAAGCTTGCGCCCGCCCTGCTCGGCGAAGATAATCCCGTCTTGAAAATAAACGTTTTTATCAAAATGTTTGGCGCGTATTTTATCATAAACAAACTGAGAAAACATTATGTCCGCGTCAAAACAAATTCCGTTTTGGGATTTTAGCATAAGGATTAGCTTGGCGGCCAGGTGTTTGGGGGAGACGGCTAGCGGCGGAACGGCGTCAAATTTGCCCGTTTTATAGGCGCAGATGACGGCGTTTGAGGCGATACAAAAGCTTGAAATTTTACTTCGGCTAGGATTTTTAAACTCGCACAGATCCTCGATGCGCTTTAGAAAAATTTCCTCCAAATTTAAGCCCGAATACGCATAAATAAGAGGAATTTTTAGCTCGCGACCTGCGCAACAGTTATATAAATTTATAAAAATTCGAGCTTTATTTACCGCGTCAAGCCCTGAAAAAATACTTGGAGTTATTTCTCCAATACCTGATAAAAAGCCGAATTTCATCTATCAGTCTTTTACCTTGCAGCATCCAAATTCCTTATCTAGCCCAAAGACTTTGCAATACTCGCTAAACACGCAGCTGACGCTTCTTTTGGCGCAGACGATCGGGATATTGCGCTTTTTGGCTTGGTTTTTTATCGTTTTCATCGTGTTGTGGTTTAAAAAACTGGTTAACATCACGACGCACTCGGTATCTTGCGGGATCGGTTTGCGATTTACGCGGTTTTCGTTGCGCGCGTCCCAGTGTTCGATCGCTTCCGCGCCGAGGTCTTTTAAGACTGCTTTTATAGGCGTTATCTCGTCGGCTCCGATAACTAAAACTGACATTTTGGACTCCTGTTTATTTGATTGTGATTATTATAAAATAGATTAGCTAAAAAATAGCTTAGTTATGAGAGTTGTTATCATTTAAGTAGAAATTCGTAACGTTTATTAAATTTACTTGATCAGATCCAAGAAATCAGCGCATAAAACCGTCCAAACCTCGTTAAATTTTGCCAAAATTAAGGCGCGCAAATTTAAGAGTTGCGATATCTCTAACGACAAACTTCTTTTTATAAGCACGGCAAAAGCGGCAATGCACACGTCATAAACTGCGGCGGCGACGCATTAGAAAAACCTAATAACGAAGGCTATAGCTCTATTTTTGGATAATAAAAAATACGAGCCTACCTTGATAGACGGCGAAAATTTAGAAAAATGAGCTATCATAGGGTGCGGCGCATGTCAAAAAAGGCGTGGTTTAAAGGGATTTTGAAGCTGTTTTTGAAGCTTCTGAGGCAAATTGAAGGTTTGGCTTTCAAAATACAAAAAACCTAAATTTTGCAAATTTTACGTTTTTAGTTCTTATTTTTCCTTATGTTTCTATCTGCTAAAACAGCGTTTTTAACGCTGTTTGCTCCACATTTTACCCATTCTTGCTTTTACCTTTTATAAGATTTATCGTTTGCGGGTCTAAAAATACAGTTAAAAATCGTAACGCCGAATGCTAAAATACCCTGCAAACCGTAAATTTACGCAAATTTATCTAAAGACGCGAAGTAAATTTAACCCCTTTGCGTCTAAAAACTACGACAACGCCGCCTCTACCGCCGCATCAATGTGTATCTGCGTCGTATCAAAAAGCCGCACATCCGTATCCGCCTGCGATACCAGCATGCCTATCTCGGTGCAGCCAAGTATCGCTCCTTGCGCGCCGCGCGACCTAAAATCCTCGATGATGCGCAAGAAATTCGCCTTTGAGCTAGGCGCGATTTTGCCGTAGCAAAGCTCCTCAAAGATGACGCGATTTACTTCCGCCATATCCACCGCGCTTGGCAAAAGCACCTCCGCGCCGCCCTCTATCAACCGACTTTTGTAAAAATCCTGCGTCATCGTATAGACGGTGCCGAGCAGCCCTACTTTGGCGACGCCGGCGTTTTTTAGTGCTTTTAGCGTGGCGTCCGCGATATGCGCTACAGGCACGCTAACGGCGCCTTGTACGGCATCAAAGCACCTGTGCATCGTGTTCGTGCAGATGAAGATAAAATCCGCCCCGCCGCCTTGCAAGATCCTCGCGTGCCGCGCCAAAATTTCGCCCGCGTCCTCCCATCTGTTTTCGCGCTGGCAGGCCTCGATCTCCTCGAAATTTACGCTGCTTAGCAGTATCTCCGCGCTGCTAAGGCCGCCTAGACGCTCGTTTATTTTGCGATTTATTTGCTCGTAATACGTTATCGTAGACTCAAAACTCATTCCGCCGATTAGGCCGATTTTTTTCATATTTGCTCCTTAAATTTCGGTGATTTTACGATTTTAAATTAAATTTGCTCTAAATTTAAATTTGGCCCGCCGCGTTAAATTTGGCTACAAACGCCTAAAATAACGAGCTAAAATTAGGCGCGTAAATTTTTTAGCCTGCGCCGTAAAAGGGTAAATTTAACGAGCCGATGAGGCCGAATTTACAAAGGAAATTTAAACGCTCGGCTCGGAAGATAGCTTAAAGAAGGTAGTTTAAATTCGGCATGCCTGCAATCCGAATTTGCGAGCAAATTTTCTCTTTGACTCGTAAATTTTATCGGCTCAAAGCGGTGTTTTGATTACTTCGCGCGGGCGGATTAAATTTACGGCCTTTGCGGTTTGGCAGAGCTTTATCTTTTTGCAAGGCAAATCGTTTGCAAATTTTACCCGTTCGCGTCCGCAAGTCTTGCGTCTACGTTTTTGGCGCGCTTTGCCAGAGCCGCTTCGGCGTTTTTTTATGCGAGCTTGGCACCTAAGCCACCTCCGTTTTACGCCCGCAAGTGCCTAAAACCGCATTTTGCCGTCAAATTTCACCTAGATCCCGCCCATTGCCGTGCAGACATCGCCTCTTTACGTTTTAGCGCTTTAATCTCGCGCCGTGAAATTTACGCGCCGTTTACACATAGTCGTTTCGCGCGGTAAAATTTATAAAATTTCGCGCGAATTTTACTCGGGCTTTTATCATCGCTTCGCCGCTTTTTTGAGCCTTGCGCGCCAGATTTCCCGCCAAAGCGGCACAAAGCCGAAAATTAAGGCTTTAAAGTTAAAGTGAATTAGCCCCACGAATTTAGCTAAATTTACTCCCTCGGCAGTCCGTTTTTATCAGACTTGTCGCTGATTAGCCTACCCGATTCGTCGTATTTTTTAGCGCGGATGAGCCTGCCGCGCTCAAACTCCCCTTCAGCCTCTAGTTTGCCGTTTGCGTAGTAGTGGCGCGCCTCGCCGACCTCCAGCCCGTCCTCAAACATCACCCTGGCTTTTAGCGCGCCGTTTTCGTGATACTCCTCGTATAGCCCGTGATAGCGTCCGTTTTTAAACATTACCTTTGCGGCCAGCGCCCCGCTCTCGTAGTAATCCAGTCCCGCGCCTATTTGGCGGCCGTCTTTGTACTCGTATTCGCCTCGTAGCTTGCCGCTTGGGTAGTATTCGCGCGCGACGCCGTCCTTTTCGCCGTTTTTGTAATTTTCTACCACTCGCGTTTTGCCGTTTTCGTAAAATCGCTTCCAAACGCCGTTTTTGCGGTCGTTTTTATACTCGCCCGTCTCCTCCACGGCGCCGCTTTCGTAGTACCATTTTTCCGCGCCTTCTCGCTTGCCGTCCTTATACGTTCGCACGCCGCGGATCTTGCCGCTTTTGTAGTAGTCGAAGTCCTCGCCGTTTCGCAGCCCGCCGACGTATGGGCTGCGTGCGCTAACCTCGCCGCTAACGTAATAGTCGGTAAATACGCCCTCTCGTCTGTCCGCCTTGAAAAAGCCCTCCTGCTTTAACGCGCCGCCCTCGTCAAAGTAGTAGCGGCGGTAACGCCCGTCGCGGACGTCATTTTTGTATTCGCTCTCGCCCATCAGCGCGCCGCTATCTGCGTGGTAGTGCTTCGCCGTGCCCTCGCGTACGCCGTTTTTTAGGGGGTATTCGTTTGAGGGTTTGTCTCTGCCGTCAAAATAGTCTCTGTATCGCACCGCCGTGCCGCCCTGCACGTCTATCTCGCGTATAAGCGTAGGCGGTAGCGGCTTTAGCCTCGGATAGACCATGCCCATCGCATTTACGCCGTATAAGTCCTCGACGCTGTATCGAAGCATCTTTAGCGTGCCGTCGTAGAGCTTGCCGTTTACGTAGTAAAGCCCGTTTTTTAGGCTCGCTTCGGGCTTCATTACGACTTTTGGCTCTAGAGCTTGCGCACCGATGGCTAGAAGCGGAAGTAAAAATAGAAATTTTAGGATTTTCATGGTTTTCCTATTTTGTTTAAATTGGGTAATTTTAAAATTTGAAACTAAATTTAAGATGAAGTTCTTACTGCTGGTTTTTGCTTCTTAATAATTAATTCGCAAGTTGCTTTTTGATAATATTTCACATAATATAAATTTTAGCATGTGCTTGATAGTGAGGTTTAAAAAATGGATTTAGATAAAATTTTGAAAGCGCCAATAGAAGAAATCGAGCAAAAAGACCTTGAAAGGTTTCAGGAGCTCGGGATTCTTAGTAAAAATCTGCAGTTTTGGGAAGTAGCAAAACCCGTGAGATCATATTGGATTGAGAAATGTAAATACGAAGAGCAGGTTTTTTTCATTTTTTATTATTTTTTCTTCGATTCGGATCTAAAACCAGAAAATAATATAAATTTAGAAAAGTATCTACAAAGCGATGAGCCAAATATAATCCTGCAAAACTGCCATATAGGGAATCAAAAAGATATAAAAAATTTAAACAAAATCAAGCAAGCCATTATAGTTACCGACTCTAAATTCCCTAACATCAGCTCTTGCGAATTTGAAAACGAAGTATTTTTACGCAATATCAATAATAGCAGTGCATTTAGCGGATGCGAATTTGCAAAAGAAGTTTACGTAGATGGATATGCGTATTTTCATTCGTGCACATTTAACGGCGATTTCATATCCAAAAACGCTAGACAAGATATATCCTTTGCAAGTAGTATCTTTAATAAATCTTTTGAATTAGATACAAAAAATGAGTTGAAAGAGGTAAAATTTGAAGCCGCCTATTTTAAACAAAAATTTACTATGGATATAGGGAAATTTAGCGTTCTAGATTTCTCATACGCAAAATTTGATTGCGAGCTTAATTTGCACGCAAGGCAGTTTGACGGGATAAATATAGATTTTACCAAGGTCACATTTAACAAAAAGCTAAGTTTTAATAAGAGCATAATTAACTGCGAAATGCTTTTCAAAGAAGCTTGTTTTGAAGATGACTTAATTTTTACAGAAGCAAAATTTAATGACGTAGTAAATTTAGATAAAACAAAATTTAAAGGAAAAGCGCAATTTCGCGGAACTAAATTTAACAGAGCAATACTAACTGAAACAAATTTTGAAAATAAAGCCGACTTTTCAAATGCGGTATTCAACGAAAAAGCATATTTTACAAATGCTATTTTTAAGGCGGATACAGACTTTAACTCTGCCACTTTCACCGATGAAGCACGGTTTTTAAATGCAAAATTTAAAGATACGACTACTTTTGAAAAAGCTAATTTTAAAAGTGAAGCAAATTTTACAGATGCCGTTTTTGAGAAAGAAACAAAATTAAATAATATATTATTTAATTTTGT
>NZ_CAJPQR010000031.1 GCF_905372745.1 uncultured Campylobacter sp.
GTTATAAAATATTTTTTGCAAAGCGCGTGATAATACGTAACGAATTTGACATTTGGATAATGCGGCTCGTCTATGATAATAGCTGGAAACGGCGTAAAACCACTTAAATTCCCTTGCGTTGCCAGCTGAAAAAATATTTTTATGATTATATTCCCAAGATACATAAAAATCACAAATAAAACGACAAATAGCAAGCTACCAGACATACCAAAAAAGCCGCATAATACTATTATATACAAGGTGGTATCGCGCACTCCCTTGTTTGGCATACTGGCATCCAGCGGCTTACAAATCAACTCTTCTAAATTATTAAGCGATGAAGTATGCTTTAAAATGTCGCTTTCATAAAATTTAACCGAATCGTTCATAAAGTGAACGGTATCTTTTTTCTTTATCACATAAAAGAAGTAGTCGATAATCATCCAGCATGCTATGCAGGCCAACGCTATGACAAGCGACAAGATGTTGTCTATACTTTTATCTTCAACCCACCCCATAATAAAAATAGTTACGATAATGCTAAATGCCAGCGGCATAAAAAACAATGTTTCAACAAAGAAATCCTCGTAGCTTTTGATAACCAACGGCTCCTTATCGTAATCCCTCGCAAATTTCTTTGAGCCGGGATTTGTCAAATTTGGATTGCGAGGATTGTAGTTTAAATTTTGGGTTTGATTGTCTGCTACGTTCAAATTTATCTCCTGGACTCGCATCGCAAAAATACTAAATTTATCGCCAAATTTTGTAAAACCGCTTTTTAAATCAAAGTGAATTTACGCTTAAAATCAAAGTGGGTTAAAATCCCGATTTTTTCACTTTGATTTCTAACGTAAATCTTATCCCTTTTAAACCGCCCTTTAAAAGCCCTTTAAATCATTTAATTTTCTCTATCCTAAATACCTGATCCCGCATAGCCTCGTAGCTCTTGGCTTTCTCATAGTTTTCTAGCCAGCTATCTACCCACTTGGGTGTTTCGCCCTTAGAGTTCCAGTTTATTACGCCGTTATACACTGCTCCGACCATGGTTGCAAATTCTTTTTTACTTAAATTTAGCTCCGCAAGCTTAGATTCAAACGTTTTTATATCCATGCATACTCCTTTAGTTTTTGTATTTTAACATATAATTCATAATTTTATAACTTTTTTGGCTAGAAAGTTAAAATAAAATGTATAAAACTATTGACAAGGATTAAAAAATGATGTATAATTACGGCATAAAAGATATAAAAAAATGTAGATAGCTTGATTATATCAGGGGCGCGACGAGACAATCCGCCAAGACACATCTCGCCGCTAGGTGCTCCCAAACGGGAGCCTTTATTATATCAAATTTAATAAAGGATCTAAAATGCAAAAGACATACTACAACAAAGGCGAGGCAAACGCCATCCTCTCAGGCATAGCAAGTTGGCGCAATCAAGGCATATATGGACGCTGCATATGCGGCGGAAGCTTTCCGTCAAATACTACATTGGAAAGAATTAAAGTATTCGTAGATACCGTATTGTCTGCGGAAGATAGAGAGGCCGTTAGGTTAAGCGATGCCGATAAAAAGCTTTTTACTTGGTTTGCTCAAAACTTAGACGATGCAGACAAAAGAGCAGAGTATCAAAGAGCTCTTGATGTGGACGTCGATATAAACGAGCTTGAACGCGTAATAAGGGGAAAATAATGGAAAATCTAGCCCTTTTATCAAACGAAGAGCTGCTTGAGATCATATCGCAAGCAGAGGCTATCATAGAGAGTCGCAAGTCGGACAAACAATTCATCATCAAGACGTTTGAGAGCATAGACCCTAGAAAAAACGGCCACGCGTATATGGCTAGGCTAAGCTTTGCGGACGGCAAGGTTAGCAGGGAATTTATCGACTGCAACGGAAAAAACTGGGATAGCAAGCATAAGTATTATGATACTTCTTTTACTTTCAGAGCAAAAGAGGGGGATAAATTTGAGGCTAGGCTTGACGACGGAAGCTGGAAAGGCGACTAAAAGGTTTGGTATATGGTCGTCAAAGACGAGAGCGGCGAGCTGGTATTACAGTGATTTAGCTCGCTATAAATCCCAAAGATACGCAGATAAAAGAGCTTAAGGCAAGACCTAGAGAGATCTTGCTAGCTAGCTCTAAAGAGTAAATTTGGAGCTTTTAAATTTAGTGATGCATGTGCATATTAGTTGAGTTATCATCACCCATATTTTGCATCATCATATTCATATGCATCTCACCCATATTTTGCATCATCTTGTGGTGATCGTGCATTGGCATATCTGCTGGCATGTTCATCGGCATATTCATATGCATACCCATCTCACCGTTTTCAGCCTTGTAGCCAGTTATGGTAGGATCAACCATGCCAAATATCATAGCGACGTGTGCGACGACCAAGGCAAATATGAGTAGGAAAAAGTGAAGCTTTAGCTTTGCCTTTTCGCTTGCGTTTTTGTAGATCAAATTTAGCTCTAAAAGCGCGATGCCAAGAAGTGGTATGACGCTGATGAGATATGAGTAGACAGCGATGACATCGGCATATCCACGCCATTTTATACTTGGATAAATTTTTGCCATAAAATAGATCACAAGAGCTGTAAAATAGACCCCAAGCACTATGCCAGCAAATTTTCCAACAGCCTTAAAGCCAGCATTTTTGCCGCTATCCATGTGATACATAGTGAGAAACTCCATCGCTACTAAAAGCTCCGTAAGCCCCACAGGTATCACCATGAAGAGGATTAGATTGTAAGGTTGATTGAGCGATAAAAGCTCCATGTAGTGTGTCATTACCATTGTAAGTCCTTTGTAAAAATTTAAAGGATTTTACCACCAAAGGGCTAATAGTTATAAAATATCAAGTATATTAGCAAATTTAAGCGGGATATCAAGAGCAAGTATTCAATTGTACGAGGCAGATAAGGTTGAAATTCCAGTAAAAAAATTATCAGACATTTCGAAAGCTTTAGAAGTTGATCCTGATTTTTTCATAAAAAACAAAAGTTCGTTAGTAGTTCGTAAGTCTGATGAAAATTTGGTTCGTTAGTAGTTCGTAAGTAATGAGAATTCGTCTGCCAATCCTTTTAACCTTAAAAAAACAGAAGCGGATCAAATTTCCCACGATCAAATTCTCATCCGCAAGCTTAGTTCGGCCGTAGGCGCAGGCGAGAGCGTCGACATAAACGGTGTTGAGGTCTATGATACCGATATTTTAGTGCCTTTTTCCCAGATGCTTTTTAAAGTACGCCCTAAAAAAATAGATAGGATCCGCTGCATGCAGGTAGACGGCTACTCGATGGTGCCGATGCTTTTCCCCGATAGCTGGGTGATCGCGGACGTTACGGCGAAATTTGAAGGCGACGGACTATATATCATCAACTACTGCGATAACTTTATGGTCAAGCTCTTGCAAAAGAGCCCCGACGGCACGCTACACATAAAAAGCGTCAATAAAGACTACGAAAGCTACGATATAGGGCCCGATGACGATGCGCAAGTATATATCGTAGGTAAAGTCTTGCGCTGCGTTATATAAAACGGTTTTAACGCCCATTTAAAAGAGTGTTAAAGGCGGTGTAAAATAATGTAAAGTTTTTGTAAAAAGATGTAAAGTAAAATTTCGCCACTTTGATTTTGGATAAATCTGCTCTCAATACCTATTTTTAGGCACTCAGCTCAAATTTTCCCTCACTTTGATTTCTGACAAAACTTTACAAATTTGATGCTATATTTTACGATGTTTTAAATTTTTCTGCAAAAAAGGCTACTTTGACTTATCTACACAGCGGCGTATTTGCAAGCTGGACGCAACTTTACACAAATTTATCGCAAAGCGGTTTTAAATTTGAGCAAATTTGACCACCGAAATGCGCAAGATAACAAAAAATTTATAAAAATTAACGCGAAATTTACCCTAGCCTCAATGCTTTTTGCATTGCATTTTCGATTTTGGCCTCGTCGAGAGAGTCGTCAAAAAATAAATTTAGCGCCAAAGCGGCCTGAAAAAGTAGCATCTCCGAGCCGTCTTTATGCCTAAGTCCGCTAGCGGAGGCTAAATTTAAAAATGGCGTTTTTTTACCGTAGATCACGTCAAAGGCAAATTTAGCCTCGTCAAAAATCGGACGCAAAAGCTCGGTGGGCGCGGGTAAATTTTCATCTTTTAGCCCCGCTGAAGTCGTATTTACGACGAGGTCAAATTTGCCGCCTTTAAATTCGGCGAAATTCGCCCAGCTAAAATTTTCGTATTCGGCAAAATTTGCTAGCCTTTTCTCGCTTCTATTTAGCACGCAAACTCGTACGCCGCAGCTTTTTAGCGCGTAGGCGACTGCTTTAGCCGTCCCGCCCGCGCCTAAAACGAGAGCTGATTTTATCTCGCCAAAGCTCTCTATCGCCCGCAAAAACCCTGGCGCGTCGGTATTGTGGCCGTAAATTTTGCCGCTGCGGGATACCAGAGTGTTTACGGAGCCGATTTTTATAGCCGTTTCGTCCGCTAAGTCGCACTGCGCGAGCGCGGCTTCTTTGTGTGGGACGGTCACGTTTGTGCCGCTTAGTTTTAGTTCTTTAAATTTAGATATGAGCCGCGAGCCGTCCGTTAGCTCGTAGCGAGTATAGAGGGCTTCGCGAGATAAACCAAGCTCGCTCAGAGCCGCGTTATGCAGTCTGGGCGAGATAGAGTGAGAGACGGGGTTGCCGAAAACGGCGAAAATTTTCATTTTATATTTACGATAAATGCGTTTGGAGCGGCATTTTGCTTAATCTTGGCTAACTCGCTTTTTAGCTGGGCTCCGCTATAAGGGCCGACGAGTACTTTAATGATCTCATCGCCGTTTACGTTAGTTCTATATAGCTTGTATGCGTAGCCTGCGGCTTTTAGCTTGCCAAGCTCGGGCGCTTTTTCGTTAAAGTGCTTTACCGCAAAAACCTGTATATAGCTACCGCTGTGAGCCTCGTCGCCGCCGGAGGCCGGAGTTTGCTTAGTCGGCTTTTGCTTCGCTACTTTTTCTTTATGCACATCGGTTGCTTTTGGTTGTTTGGCTACTTTTTCGTTTTTTGCCTCTTTTTGCTTCTGCTCTTTTGTTTTTACGACGTTTGCGTGCTGTTTAGACTCTGCTTTTGGTTCGCTTGGTTGCGGACTAGGAGCGTCGTTTTGCTTTAGTGCGCCTTGTATGGTAGCAGGCTCCGTCGGAGGCGTAGAGGGATCGCCGGCTTGTGCCTCTTGCTGTTTTTTATCCTCTTTTTCCTTGAGAGACTTTACCATATCTTCAAAGCTATCTTGACCTTTATTTTCAGGCACGATAGGCACTTGTTCAAAGTTATTTTGCTGCGGCTCCTGGACTAAAGGCTGGGTCGGCTCGGGCTGCGGTTGCGGCTGAGCCTGAGCTACTTGCTCCGGCGTAGGCACGTTTGCTTGCTGCGGGATACTTCTAGTATTATCGGGTTCTGGCGGTAGAGTCATCCTAGAGTCGGGCTGGGCTATCTGGGCATTAGTTTCGGATGAATTTAAAAATTTCATCGCGATCAAAACCGCCAAAAATATAATAACGAAGACGGCGACTAGGACGAGTATCCTTTTGACACTTTTGCTTTTTTTGTCTTCGTTGTTATCAAGCATAATGTCTCTTAGCTCGTTATACTCCATTTTTTCTCCTTACATATGTTTTGACCAGCTTGCGCCGCGCTCTTTTTGATAGACTTTATACGGCAACGTCAAGATATTAAATTCTTTCGGTAGCTCCATCGTCGGAAATACTCTCCACTCTTTAACCAAGCGCGAACTAAGCAGCATAGATAGCTTATTTGCGATCTGATAGCCCTCGTTTAGCGTCGTGTGGCCCTTATGCACGTAGAGGTGCAAATGCCCCGGCGTCTTGCTCTCGTAGGCGGTAAAATTTATAAACCCCTCCTCGCGGAGCAAAAGCTGAGCTCGGTGCCAAAAGCGCTCAGGCATCCTGCCGTTGTAGTCAAAGACGATATTTTCGACCTTGTCGCCCGGCAGTATCAGCGAGTGCGCGACGGTGATCTTACCCTCGTCATGATCTTTTATTACCTGATAGCTTAGAGGCTCGTTTATGAGCTCAAATTTATTAAAAAACGTCCGCCCTCTATACTCGATCTTGCTTACGATATTATCGCGTTTGATCCAGTAGTGGCTCGTGCTCATTTTGATTAGCGCGGTGTCTATGCTTTGCATCAATAAGTCGCCTTATCGTAGATGATAAATTTGCTCGCAAGCTCTTTTAGCTCGGCTTTTACCCTGCTTTGAAGCTCGGCATTATTGATATCGCTTAGCACGTCGGCGATTTTATTTGCGATGATCTCAAATTCCGCCTCTTTCATACCACGGGCCGTAAGCGCTGGACTTCCGATGCGGATACCGCTCGTGATAAACGGACTTCTAGTTTCTCCAGGAACGGTATTTTTATTTACGGTTATGCCGGCATTTCCAAGAGCGATATCGGCGTCTTTACCGCTAAATTCACGGCTTAAAAAGCTCATTAAAACTAGATGGTTATCGGTGCCGCCGCTAACTAGATCAAAGCCGCGTTTTACCAAAACTTCGGCTAGCTTTTTGATGTTTGCCTTAACTTGCTTGGCGTAAATTTTCCATTCAGGGCTTAGGTTATGCTTAAAGCCTACCGCCTTTGCAGCGATGACGTGGACTAGCGGTCCGCCCTGAATGCCGGGGAAAATAGACGAATTTATCTTTTTGGCGTACTCTTCGTTGTTTGTCATGATGATACCGCCGCGAGGTCCGCGAAGCGTCTTGTGCGTAGTCGAGCTAACCACGTCGCAGTGCGGAAACGGACTCTGATGCTCGCCGGCTACGACTAAGCCTGCTATGTGCGCTACGTCGGCAAAGAGTATAGCGCCTACTGCGTCGGCGATCTCGCGGAATTTCTTAAATTCGATCTCGCGCGTATATGCGCTAGCGCCGCACACGATCATCTTTGGCTTTACGATTTGCGCGATTTCCATCACCTTATCGTAGTTTATGCGTCCGTCAAGCTCTACGCCGTAAAAGAAACTCTCATATATCTTGCCAGAGCTGCTTACTTTTGCGCCGTGAGTTAGGTGTCCGCCGTGGCTTAGATCCATGCCTAAAATTTTATCGCCGGGATTTAAAAGCGCGCCGTAAACGCCTTGGTTTGCCTGCGAGCCTGAGTTTGGCTGTACGTTTGCAAATTCGCAACCAAAAAGCTCTTTGCAGCGATCGATTGCTAGCTGCTCGATCTGATCGACGTATTCGCAACCGCCGTAGTAGCGTTTGCCTGGATAGCCTTCCGCGTATTTATTAGTTAGAATGGAGCCCATTACTTCCATTACTTCAGGGTAGGTAAAATTTTCGCTCGCGATCATCTCGAGGTGGTCGCACTGGCGTTTTAGTTCTAAATTTACTAAATCAAAAATTTCTTTATCGTAACTTTGCAAACTCATTAATTCTCCTTGGTTTCGTTTTTTTGCGGTCTCATCGCAGGGAAAAGCACCACGTCGCGGATGGATTTTTTATTGGTCAGTAGCATCACGAGCCTATCTATACCGATACCCTGTCCGGCAGTCGGGGGCATCGCGTAGCCAAGAGCCCTCACATAGTCCTCGTCCATCTCGTGAGCTTCGTCGTCGCCGGCGTTTTTGGCTTCGATTTGCGAAGCGAAACGGCCGTATTGATCAATCGGGTCGTTTAACTCGTTAAAGCCGTTAGCCAGCTCGCGTCCTGCGATAAATAGCTCAAATCTCTCGGCTATATCAGGATTTGCGTCGCTTCTGCGAGAAAGCGGACTGATAGAAATCGGGTAGTCGATGATAAATGTCGGATCGGTTAGCTTGCTCTCTACGTAGTTGTCGAAAAGTTCGGCCTGCAAGTGGCCTAAATCAAGCTTTGCGTTTGCCTCAAAGCCGTCAGCCTTAAGCTTGGCCAAAATTTTATCCTTATCGCCGATGATCGCCTTGTCTAGCCCGCCGATTTCCACGAGCGCTTTTTTGTAGCTTATGCGTTTAAACGGCTTGCTAAAATCGATCTGCACGCCGTCAAATTCGATGATTTTAGGCATATCTAGTTTATCAAGAAGCACGTTAAATAGCTCCTCAGTTAGCCCCATCAGATCGTGATAGGTATGCCATGCCCAGTAAAACTCGATGCTTGTAAATTCAGGATTATGCGTTAGATCCATGCCCTCGTTGCGAAAATTTCTATTCATCTCGTAAACCGCATCAAAGCCGCCCACGATGAGACGCTTTAGATAAAGCTCGGGTGCGATGCGTAAAAATCTCTCCACGCCAAGCGCGTTATGAAACGTAACGAAAGGCTTAGCGTTAGCTCCGCCGGGTATCGGGTGCATCATAGGAGTCTCGACCTCTAAAAAGCCCTTATCCTCGAAAAATCTGCGAATCGTGCTAACGATAACCGAGCGGCGCTTAAAATCAGCCCTAACCTCTGGGTTCATTATCATATCGAGGTATCTCTGGCGATATCTAGTCTCGATGTCCGTTAGGCCGTGAAATTTCTCCGGAAGCGGCGAAATGGCCTTTGACGCCAAAGTTAGTTCGCTAACGTGCATAGAAAATTCGCCCGTTCGCGTGACGAAAGCATATCCGCGTACATATATGATGTCGCCAACCTCAATATTTTTCTTTACGACCTTAAACCAATCCGGATCAAGCGTCTTATTGCTAAAATAAATTTGGAGATTGCCATCCTCATCCTCGATGTTGGCAAATATCGCCTTGCCCACATCCCTGATGAGCTTAACGCGTCCGGCTAGGCTTACCGACTGCCCCTCGGCACTCTTTTCTTCGGTGTCTATAATATGTTTAAATTTGAGCCTAAATTTAGCTATATCCATATCGCGGCGCAAAAAGTGCGGATAGGGATTTACGCCCGCGTTTCGTAGCTCGTTTGCGGTCTCTAGCCTTTGGATTTCCAGTTGATTTTCAAATATCACTTGCCGCCCTTTGCCTCTTTGGCATTACACTCTTTGCATACTCCGTAAAGCTGCATCATGTGTCCGGTTAACTTAAAGCCGTGTTCTTTTGCTATACTGGATTGTCTTTTTTCGATCGTTTGATCTTCAAACTCTATGATTGTTCCGCATCTGCGGCATATCATGTGGTCGTGGTGAGGTTTGGTGGCAAGCTCGAATTTTTTCCCTTGCGAGCCGAAGCTGATAGAGGTTACCATCTCGGCTTCCTCGAGTAAATTTAGCGTTCTATAAACGGTCGCGATACCGACGTTTAAGTCGGGATAGGTCTCTTTAATGAAAAAATATAGTCTCTCCGGAGTAAAATGCTCGTCGTTATTATAAAGCGTTTTTAATAAAACCTCGCGTTGTTGCG
This sequence comes from uncultured Campylobacter sp., assembly GCF_905372745.1. GTDB lineage: Bacteria > Campylobacterota > Campylobacteria > Campylobacterales > Campylobacteraceae > Campylobacter_A. The sequence continues at coordinate 9,317 of NZ_CAJPQR010000031.1, forward strand.
TGTATTTTAACCCGTTATCTCTTAAAATTTTTTTGAATTTTTCAAGAAGGGCGTCGTATTCTAAATTTTCGATAGTCATCTTTGCTCCTTAAATCGTCGAATTTAGCTCTAAATTCGGTTTATGCTCTTGTTTGGCGGCGTCAAAAGGCGTCTCGATATTACCCACGCCGCCGGCTATCGCCTTTACGTCTACGTTCATTATCCATTTACCGGTCTCTAGCAGCACGGGGTATAGTTTGCTTCCGGCAAAATACGGCTCAATCTTACTATTTAGCACCTGAATATTGGATACGGTTACTATTAGTACCGCAAAAACTAGGAAAATTTTAGCGCTACCCACGACAAAGCCGCCTAGTTTATCTAAAAATCCGAGTCCGCTTAGACCGACTAGTTTTGATAAAAATGCGCCTATGCCCAAGCAAACGACCCAAAAAACGATGAGCGTCGATAAAAACCCGGCAAAAAACACGACCGTATCCCCGTCTAGCTTATAGACTTTGTCGCTGATGATTTGTCCGGCTTTTGCCGCAAATCTACTAGCTACCACGATACCGCCGATAAGCCCCACAAGCCCGAATATCTCCTTAATAAGACCGCTAATCACGCCCTTTATGCCTAGTATCAGCACAAGCGAGACTACGACCACGTCAAATAGCGTAACAAACTCCATCACATCCCCAGTAGCGGTCCCAACTCTTGCTGGTTGGTTGAGTATCTCATTGCCATTTCTTTGCTTATTTGATTTGCTTTGAGCGCTTTCATTAGGGACTGAGTTTGAGTTATCATGCCGGTTACTTGCTGATTTAGCTGCATTTGAGAGTAAATTTGATGCACTTTATTTTCACGTATGAGGTTTGCGATAGCGTTGTTATTTATCAAAATTTCATGGATCGCGATTCGTCCGCCGCTAGTCTTAGGAAGCAAGCTTTGCGATATAACCGCCGTTAGAGAAACCGAGAGCATATTTCGCACTTGAAGCTGCTCGCCGCCTTCAAAGCTATCTATGATACGGTTGATAGTCTGGATGGCGGAGTTCGTGTGCAAAGTTCCAAAAACCAAGTGTCCGGTCTCAGCCGCCGTAATAGCCGTAGATATCGTCTCTCTATCGCGCAGCTCGCCCACCAAGATGATATCGGGGTCTTCGCGAAGCGCGCTTTTTAGAGCCTTAGCGTATGAGTGGGTATCCGTACCGACGTTTCTTTGAGAAAAAAGCGCTTTTTTATTCGTATGCACGAACTCTACGGGATCTTCGATGGTTAGGATATGTTTTCTGTGGCTTAAATTTATCTCGTTTAACATCGCGGCAAGGGTGGTGGATTTACCGCTACCGGTCGGTCCGGTAACCAGTATCATGCCCTTTTCGCGCTTTACGACCTCTTTAAAAACGCCCGGAGCTCTCAAATCGTCAAGAGAAGGTATGTCGGTAGGGATTATACGAAACGCCGCAGCCAGATCTCCGTTTGAGGTGTAGTAGTAGTTGCCTCTGAAGCGGCCTACGCCCGGAAGCTCTATCGCAAAGTCAAGCTCCTTATTCTCCTCAAGCTCGCTTTTTTGAGTATCGGTTATCAAAGCGTAGCATATATCTTGTATATCGTGTCCGCTCAAAACTCCCAGCTCAAGCGGTCTTAACGTTCCGTCTATGCGAATTTGCGGTTCGCTTTTTGAAACTAAGTGCAAGTCGCTCGCCTTATTATGCACGACGGTTTTTAGAAGCGTTTCTAGGCTTACGTCTATTTTTTTTGGTTCTAGCGCGTCGCCTACGCCCCCCTGTTTTATTTCTTCCATTTATATTTTCCTTATTCGATTATTTTCGGTACGACGAAAAAATGCTGGCTACTCATAGGAGCATGCTTTAGTATCGTTTCTATCACGTCCGAGCTTACGCTTACGTCTTCTCTTAGCGGAGTTCCGCCGTCTATGGAGCTTACGACCGCCCCCACGTCGCTTAAGTCCAGCTCGTCTAGTATATCTACGAAATTTAAAATTTCGCTAAGTTGATTTTCAATCTCTTTTCGCTTCTCTTCGCCTATTTTAAGCGAGCTGAGCTTTTCAAGCTTAGCCAGCAGCGTATCGTCTATTTGCATAAAACCTCGTTTAAATTTTTAAATTTTCTCGCATTATAGCACATTTTGTCTTGATTTTTATGGTGTTTTATAATTATTATGCTACAATTACGAACTTTCAATATCTAAAATTTTAAGGAAAAAGCTTGGCTATCAAAGACGATATCAACTCCATAAAAGAAGAGCTAAATACTCAAGAACAATTTTTAGAAAATATGATAAAAAGCGAAAGATTTTTTAAAAAATATAGCAAATTTATCATAACCGCGGTCATTTTAGGCGCGATCGGCGCGATCGGATACTACGTAAACGGCGCCTTAAAAGAAAAAGATTTCAAAGCCGCAAACGCCGCCTATGCTAAGCTGATACTTAACCCAAAAGACGAGCAAGCAAAAGCCGAGCTAAAGCAAAAAGACGCCTCTCTTTACGCGCTTTACGAATTTAAAGTCGCCGTCGATAACAACGACACGAACGCGTTAAAATCGCTAGCAAACGAGCAGATTGATCCGCTTTTAAAAGATATCGTAAAATACCAATTAAACGAGCCTAGCGGTCAAATTTTAAGCTCGTATAGAGCCGCGATTAACGGCTATGAGCTATTAAAAGAAGATAAAATCGACGAAGCCAAAAACGAATTTAAGAAAATCCCGTTAAATTCACAGCTACAAGATCTCGTCAAAAATTTAGAACATTACCAAGGAAAAACAAAATGAAAAAATTTCAGACTATTTTAGCCGCCGTTTTGTGCGTGGCTGTACTCGGCGGATGCAGCACGAAAAGGCAATACTTCGAACCGACCGACGTGCAAAATGAAAAAATCTCGGAAACTAGGCTGCCTTCTAGCATCGCGACAGCAAGCCTAAACGGAGCGGTGCTAAAAAACGGCATGGTTATAACCAAAAGCGGCTTACTTGCGCCGGAGATAAAGCTGCCAAAGGGCGCAACTTTGTTAAATTACGGCGACGGTAAATTTATCAGCTCGGATTTAAGCGGAAATTTGATCGTCGAAAATAGCTCCAACGAAATTTTATTTCAAAGAAGCTTTGATCAAGCCGTCGTATCGGCCGCTCTTGAGGGCGACAAGCTCGCTGCCTTAACCGCGAGTAACGTCATATATCTCATCGATATCGCGACAAACGAGGTTTTGCTCGAGTTTGAGAGCTCAAACGTCTATGCGCAAGACTCTCGCGTAGCAGCGCCGCTATTTATGAGCTCGCTCGTCATCTTCCCTACACTTGACGGCAAGATCATGATCGTAGATAAAAGTCAGGGCCGAATTTTACGTGACGTAATCGTTAGCAGCGAACAGTTTTTTAACAACGTAATATCTCTAAACGTCGTAAACGACACGATGATAGCTGCCACCGGCAAGCGTATCGTCTCGATAAATCCGGAAAAAACGGTTTATTTTAACGGCGAGATCAAGGATGTAGTCATAAACGGCGAATACGTATATATCCTACTAAAAGACGGCAAAATCGTACTTAGCGACCTAAATTTGAAAAAAATTAAAGACGCGTATTTTAAATTCGCCATCTTTTCAAGCGCCACCGTTCATAACGGCTCGCTTTATATAATGGAAAAAACAGGCTATCTAATCAAGACTGATTTAGCACTTGACAACGCCAAAATTTACGAGCTTTCAGACGAGGTCGAGAGCCAAATTTTCGCCGGCGCGAAAGAATTTTACTACGACGATTACAGCCTAGAGCTTAAATGACGAAGCAAGAAATTTATCAAGTTCTGGAAGCTAAAAAGATTGTTTTAAAAAATTTAAGCTGGACACAGCTTGATAAATTTACCAAAAAAAAGACCCTTGCCGCGCTTATGGGCATCGATACGAAGGGATTTTATACTCTTTTGTTTTTCCGTAGCGCAAAGGCTAGATTTTTGAGTAAAGAATTTGAAGCGATTAATGAAATAGCTAGCAAAATCGCCGAACAAACGGGTATAAATTTTAAGAAAAAGGCTATTTTTTATAGCTCGGATATCTGCTCAAAAACCGTAAATTTGATGAAAGAAAACGGCTACAAATATGACTCTATGTGACGTAGGCAACACTAACGCCACCTTTTTTGAAGACGGCAAAATCACCAAAATCAAGCTTGAAAATTTCAAAGATTTTAAAAGCGACGAGAGGATTTATTTCATCAGCGTAAACGACGAGATGACTCAAAGACTCCGCGGTTTATCTAAATTCGTAAATTTAGAGCCGTATTTCGAGCTAGACACCATCTATAGCGGCCTAGGTATTGACCGGGTCGCTAGCTGCTACGCCGTAAAAAACGGCCTCATCATCGATGCCGGCAGCGCCATAACCATGGATGTTATGATGGATTCAATGCATCTTGGCGGCACGATAATGCCTGGCATCTCGCACCTCTTAAAAGCTTGCCAAGCGATTTCGCCCAGGCTTAAAATCTCGCTAAATTCGCAAATCGATCTCGACGCGCTCCCGCAAAAAACGGCCGACGCGGTAAGCTACGGCATCATAAAACCAATTTTACTTCTCATAGAAAACATGGCAAACGGCTCAAAAATATACTTTACGGGCGGCGACGGCGAGTTTTTGTCGCGTTTTTTTACCGACAGCATCTACGACCGTATGCTCGTTTTTCGCGGGATGCAAAAATTAATCGAACAAAAAAAGGACATCTTATGCTGACGGTTGCTCTACCCAAAGGCCGCATCGCCGACGAAACGCTTGCGATTTTTAGGAAAATTTTTAATAGCTCGTTTGAATTTGAGGATAGAAAACTGCTGATGAGCGAGGGCGATTTTAAATTTCTAATGGTTCGCAACCAAGACATCCCGACCTACGTCGTAAACGGCGCTGCCGATATCGGCGTAGTAGGTCTTGACGTACTTGAGGAACATCGTCCGGACGTCTTGCGCCTACTTGATCTAAAGATCGGCAAATGCCGCGTCTGCGTGGGCGTCAAAGAGGGCGAGGATCTAAATTTAAACGCGCCCGAGCTAAAAATCGCCACCAAAATGCCGCACATATCACGTAATTATTTTGCCGCGAAGGCTACCGCGCTAAAGATCATCAAGCTATACGGCTCGATCGAACTAGCGCCGTTAGTCGGCCTTGCCGATGCTATCGTAGACGTCGTAGAAACGGGTACGACAATGAAACAAAACGGACTAAAAGTCGCCCAGACTATCATGCAAAGCTCGGCGTACCTTATCGCAAACAAAAATAGCTTCATAATTAAAAAAGACGAAATTTTATCGCTTTACGAAAAGATCAAAGCGCAAATTTAGGCTAAAAATATCTACTGCGCGATCAAATTTAGATGAATCTCCGTTAGGCTATAAACGAAAAACGCCCAAGCCCCAATCCGTCACATATTCGTAGCGTAAAATTTAAATTAGAGCGACCAAGCCAAAAGATACGCGGCATCGGTTCGCACGCATAATCAAAGCCTTTTCAAAGATAAATTTAGCCTCGATTTACCCGCGCCAAATAGCAAATTTATCAAACCCACAACCTTTAAAAAGGCAAGCTCGCTATTTTGCGAAGCTAGCAGAGCCGCTTTTATAAACGCCGTGCGTAAAACCGCTTTAAAATATATACCGATAATAGACAAAGGCGTTGCGCTAAAATATCATCTAAGAGAAACGACCAAGGCGATAAAAGCGGACGGCGCCATTAAAGACTACGCAAACGGCGGAGAAAAACGGCACAAGCAAAGAACAAACGATTTACGAACTTCGTCAAATAAGGCGCCGAGCAAATACAAACGACGACGAAGCAATAAGGCCTGACGATGAAGGAAGGCGGATTATCCTATAAATTTTTACCGAAAGTATAAATTATATCTTAAAAATAAGCAAAAATCGGCGAGAATTTAAACAAATAAAAACTTCAAGTAAGCGCGATAAAAACTCGTATAAATTTGCACGGCGTCCTTGGGAATAAAAGCGATTTTTCAAGCTCCCGTTTTAAAATCTCTTAATCGGGGCGGTTTTGCTAAACACTCTTAAGCCGCCATCTTTACGGGTTTTAGCTGATACCGGCGGCATAGGCGCGAGCAAATTTAGCCGCATAGGACGCGGCTTTTTTGACGCGGGCGCATTACCGGACGACCGCGAACGTATCAGACGGCGTTTTATCCGCCTCGCTACTCCAGCAGGCTATCTTGCGGTTCGCCTAGATAAAAGCCCTGAAATTCGTCCACGCCCAGGCGCACACAGGTGTCAAACACCTCTTTTGAGTGGACGAACTCGGCTATGACGGTGATGTCTAGCTGATTAGCAAAGGCTATGATCGCGCTAGCTATCGCCCGAGAATCCTCGCTAGAGTCTATATTTTTGATGATCGAGCCGTCTATTTTGATGTAATCTGGCTTTAGCTTTAGGATATAGGAGAAGTTGCTATAACCCGAACCAAAATCATCTATGGCGATCTTTGCGCCCATCCTTCGCACGCGTTCGATAAATGCGCCGATACGCTCGATATTTTCTATATTTTCATCCTCTAGTATCTCAAATATCACCCTTGAGGCGATCTTGTATCTGTTTAGCCTCTCGATGATAAACGCGCTCACGTCGCCGTCGGTCATATCTCGTCCGGATAAATTTACCGAGATGATGGCACTAGGCTTGTCTTTGATTAGCTTAAAGCTCTTTTCGATTAGCATCTTTTCGATATCGGTGTAGCGCTTGATGCGTTTTGAAACCTCTAAAAAAACGCTCGGCGAGATGATTTCAGAGCTATTTTGGATACGGATTAGCGTTTCGTATTTTAGCACCTTGCCGTCTTTGTTAAATATCGGTTGATAAAACGGCACGATTTTATCATTTATTATAGCGTTTCGTATCATATTTGATCGCTTGATTTGCTCGGCGTATTGAGGAGTGTCGTCAATGTTTTTAAAGTAGCAAAAGAAATCCTTGCCGCTTTGCTTTGCAAACTCAAGCGCCGTCGTAGCTTTTTTAAACGTATCGGTCTCATCTAGCGCAAAGCCTACCGTACAGTAAATCTCTATCTCGATTTGCTCGCCTCCGTCTTTAGACACGTCTATGACCAGCCCTTTTATGCTCTCTAAAAGCTCGCTTGCCAAATCCTCGTATCTATCTATGAAATAATCGGCGTTTTCGACTAGAGCAAACTGGTCAGGCCCCACGCGGTAAGCCGCCATGTCGTTATCGTTTGCGAATTTTCTAGCTATTTGCGCCATTTTAAGTAAAATTTGATCGCAAGCCTCGGCACCGAAGTAGTTATTCATCTTTCTAAACTCGTCTATATCCACGACTACGATTTTAGGACTCTTCATGGTCGCTACGTCGCGCTCCAAAGCCGTTTTGTTAGGTAGCCCCGTGAGCGCGTCGCTATATAGGCGCTTTTGCATCTCGGAGTTATTGGCTAGTAGCCTAGCGTTGGTTTTCATGAGAGAGATTTGACTGTTTTTGATATTTCTAAAAAAGAGCCAATACTGAAACACGCAAATAAGCATCATAATAAGGGTAACTAAAACGGTATTTTTCATATTTACGGCAAGCCAAGTAAAAAAACGCGGGTCGTCAAAGCCTGAAATTTTTACCGCGTGAACCATATCGTAGCCCAGTATCACGCCGTCGGTTTTTTTAAAATAGCAAACCTCGGCCTTATTATCCGCAATCAGGCGAATGCGCTTATAAACGCCCTTTTGCTCCAAATCCGCATGCGCCCTAGAGTCCATATCGCAAAATTTATAGGGTAAAATTTCGCCTATTAAATTAGGATGCTGCGAGCTGGCAAGCACCGTAAGTTCGTTTTTGTCTCCGGTTTGCTTAAATATCCAAGCAGGTACAGAATTAGCCGCTTCGGCGTACCTTTGAAACTCGTTTATATCGCGCTTGGCTACTTGTTTATAAATCATTTCTACTACGTTCATATATGCTTCGGCTTTAGCGTCTATGCCGATGTTTGAAGGGTAATTAACGGAGTCTTGAAATTTATTATAAAATATAAAACAAACGGCTATACACGAACATACCACAAGCACGACGATAGGTAAAACGAGGTAGCGAGTTGCCTTGCTCTTAGATTCTAAATTTTGCATCGACCTTCTTTTGTAATTTTATCGCCATTTTATCATTATTTATTTAAGTTAATCATTAAAGCTAAAATTTATAAAAATAATTTGCGCGGCAAAAAAGCAAAGCAAGAAAACGAGCGGGTAAAACGACTATGCAGGCGGCTGATTTTTCGTCGCTCTTTTTTGCGAGATTTAGGCGACTAGGCACCGTCGCTAAATTTTAAAGCTCCAAATTTACAAAGAAGCGCAAATAGGCTTAAATTTGACATTTTCAGGGTGCGGGTCTCGGTGAGTAAAATTTCGAGTTAAATTTGTAAATTTGATTAAATTTGACTTCAAATTTGATCATAAAACGACAAGGCGAAGTATCTTGCGATGAATTTAAATGTTGCGACGAATTTACAAAAAAGCGTAAATAGGCTTAAATTTGACATTTTCAAGATGCGGGTCTCGGTGACTCAAATTTGCAAATTCAACTTCAAATTTGAACGTAAAACGATAAGGCGAAGTATCGCGAGATGATTTTTCGAGCTTTGAAGCAAAATTGAGCGTGCGCTAGGCATATAGCCTGCGGAGCGAAAATTTTGCAAAATCTCGGAAAAGCGCTCGCGAGACAAGCCGTAGCAAGGCAAATTTACAGCCTTACTATCTGCGCTCCAAATCCCCCCTGCCCCGCCGGCGCGTCGAAAAACTCCTTCACGCTCGGATGTTCGCGCAAGAAATTTTTGACCGCGTAGGCGAGCTTGCCCGTGCCGATGCCGTGATACACCTGCACCTCATCAAAGCCCATCACTAGGCTATCTGAGATAAATTTATCCAGTTTTTGCACCGCTTCGTCCGCGCGCAGGCCGTGTAGATCGAGCGTGACGCTGGCGTTTTGCGGCTTTTGCACGCTTAGATTTATGCCTGATTTTTTCGGCGGGGCGGGCGTTTCGCCGCTGATTTTTAGCTGATTTATCGGCACGCGCATGCTCACGTTATCCGTTTGTATCACGGCGTCGTTTTTGCTAAGGCTTATCACGACGCCTTTGATCTTGCCGTATTTGACGCGGTCGCCGACCTTTAGCTCGGGCGGGGCGGAGATTTCGGGTTTTTGCACGGCGCGTTTGGCCTCGTTTGCGCGGTTTAGGGCACGCTGTTTTTCTTTGGTGTCGTCTAGATTTATCGCCCGTCTAGCCTCATTTATCGCCTTAAAATACTCCCGCTCCAGCCGCGTTATAACCTCGTGCTGCTCGGCCTCGGCGCGCTCTTTTTGCTCTTTTAAATTTTCGATTAGGGAGTCTAGCTTTTGCTCTTTTTTCTCCGCACTTTCGAGCTTTTCTTTGAGCTGCACCTCTAAATTTAATGTCTTTGTGATGATTTCGTTTAGATTTTCTTTGTCTTCACCGTAGATTTTTTTCGCCTGGGCGACCAAATTTGCCGCGATGCCGTATCTAGCCGCGGTCTCAAAGGCGTATGATTTGCCGATCGTGCCTTTTAAAAACTCAAATTTAGGCCGCGAGTTTTCCTCGTCGTATAGCGCGGCGACGAGCTCTACGTCGGGGTTTTTGGCTAGCAGCATAGCAAGGCGCTTGTGGTGAGTGGTGATGATCATCTTGATATCCTGACCCATCAGCCGCTCGATCATCACGCCATACAGGCTCGCCGCCTCCTCAAAGTCCGTTCCAAGCTCGATCTCATCGACTCCTATGAGCAGATTTTTTTTCGTAAAAAGCTTGGAAAAATGCACCATACGTCCCGCAAAGGTCGAGATGTCGTTTTTCACGTTTTGCGGATCCTCGATGATGGCGTCAAATTCCTTGAAATTTCCGATCTGCGATTTTTGCGCGTTTATGCGCATCGGCAGTAGGTATTTAGCTAGAAAGGCTGCGGCTATCAGCGATTTTAGCAGCATCGATTTACCGCCCGCGTTTACGCCGGTGATTAAAAGCACCTTTTTGCTAAAATCTATGCTGATACTTTTTGGATTTTTTAGCGCGGGGTGGGCGAAATTTGCTAGCTTTAAATTTGACCCGCCGCTTGGCAGTACAAACTCAAAATCCGCGCTTTTAGCCGTAAAAACCCGCGCGCAGTAGGCGTCAAACACGTCAAACGCGCCGTTTATAAATTTTAAAAACAGGAGGCCCTTGTGCATCGCGGAGCTAAAAATTTTGCAGTGTTCGTAGACGATTTCCTCTTTTTTATCCAGTAGCTCACTTTGCTCTTTTTTGAGTTTTTGGATGTTTTCGGGCGCGACGTAGAAGTATCCGCCAGAGCTTCTAGCCACGACCGTGCCCTTTAGCACGTGGTTAAAACCGCCTCGCACGAGCAGCGCCTCGACGGAGCTGATGTAGTGCACCTGTGTATCGACGAGGTATGGCGTGATGGATTTTGAGTAGATAAGGCGGCGCAGATCGGCGTCTATTTGCGCTCTTTTGGCGCTAAACGCGTCTCTGATACCGCCCAGGCGCTCGTCCACTTCGTCTTTTAGCTCGCCGTTTTTGTCAAATGAATTTGCGAGCTTTATCATCGGCTGCGGGATTTCTATTTTAGCGAGCCACTCGCCCAGTTTGCCTTCAAATTTGAGCGTTTTTAGGTAGGTAAAATAGCTAATAATCTTGGCAAACTCGAAAATCTCGCTCACGTGTAGCGTGGCTTGTTTGCTAAGGCGCATAAGCGCGTCGTCTAGGTTTTGAGCCGGCGAGGGCGGGTCAAACTGCTTTTGCGAGAGTTCTAAAATTTTCTCGTAATGCAGCCTGCTGTCGCCCGCCATAAAAAGCGGCTTTGGACGCGCTAAAAAGGAGTTAAACCTCTCCATATAGCCTTGCAAGTCTAAAATTTTTATAAGCCGCTCAAAGCCTTCCGCATTTGTAAATTCTTTTTGCTCGCGGTGCGCCGCGGCATCCGAAACACCGCCGTTTTTTTGCTCGCACAAGACGTTGTTTTCGCGCCCGCCAGCCTCCCAAACGCCGCCTTGGGTTAAATTTTGGTTATCTTTAAAATTTCGCAATTATTCGCCTTTAAATTCGCAGCCATCAAGCGCGATCTTGACGCTGTTTAGTTCCTTTGCCGCGCGTTTTGCGACAAAAGAGGACGTACCGAACTCGTAGTTAAATTTAGTGTTGTTTACGTCAAAATTTCCGCATTTTAGGGTTTTGCCTTGGTTAAAAAGCGCGACTAGCTCTAGCCTTTTGCCCTGCTCGCTTTCTAGCCTGGTCTCGTAAAAATATAGCGCCGCCGCGACAAAAATAACTGAAAAAGTGATGATAAATTTCGCCTTTTTGCTTAGCTTCTCGTCGCTCACGCTAAATATCGCGATCGCGGCAAGCACGCCTAAAAGTACGATTATGACCCTCATGCGTCGCCTCGCAGCTGATATGTGATGTCGCCCGCGCCAAATCCTATAACCAGCCCGTCATCAAGCAAATTTTTCACGCCAAATTCGTCCGTAAAGACGATCCCTTCGCCCTCGCGCGCAACTTTTTGCGTCATCACTGGGTTGTAGCGCTTAAACTCCTCTTTTAAATTTATATCTATGGACGCCTCACCAGCAGCGTAAACCGGTAGGATAACTAGCTCGTCTATGCCGTCAAAACACTCCTTAAAGGCCTCTAAATTTGCGCTCAGACGCGTAAATCTGTGCGGCTGAAAGATCGCCGTGATCTTGGTGATACCTAGCAGTTTGGCATACTCAAAGACTGATTGCAAAGTGGCCTTGATCTCGGTCGGATGGTGCGCGTAGTCGTCGATGAGTACGAATTTGCGGCTCGCGGTTAGGATATCGAAGCGCTTTTTGATACCTTTAAAATTTAGCAAATTGTGCCTAATTTGCGCTAGAGAGGTTTCATTTAGCGCGGCTAAGATCGCAAGCGACGCGTCCACGGCGATATGCTCGCCCATGCCAAGCACTTCAAATTTGCCTAAATTTTTTAGATTAAACGCAGTATAAGGCACGAAATCGCGCACGATCATACTAAGCTCGGTGATATCGACGCTCGGATAAAGGCGCACGGCGTCGAGCTTTAGCGTACCCAAAAACTCGTCCTCGGCGTTTATCACGCGCACCTTGGCTCGCTCCAAAAAGCCTCGATACGCCGCATGAAATTTCTCCAAATCATAGCCGTAATGCTCCATATGCTCGGGCTCAGCGTTAGTCACGACGGCTAGATACGGGTTTGAGTTGAGAAAACTACTATCGCTCTCGTCGGCTTCAAAAATGACGTTGTCGCAGGGCTCGTATTTCATATTTGAGCCAAACTGCTTACTGATTGCGCCGATGATGACCGAGCCCTCCACGAGGCTAGAGAGCATCGCCGAGGTCGTGCTTTTGCCGTGCGCGCCCGCCACCGAAAACACGCGCTTGCCCTCAAGCACCATCGGCAGAGCCTCTTTGCGCGATAGGCACTGCAAGCCTTTACTTCGCGCTTCGACAAGCTCTATGTTATCGGGTTTTATCGCGGCCGAGTAGATGACGAAGTCCTGATCCTTTATCGCGGCTTTGCTGTGCGGCGTGATGACGTCGATGCCCTGCGCTGCTAGCTCGCGCGTGGTCGGGCTTTCTTTGATGTCGCTACCGCTGATGATGAATCCCTTTTCGTGCAAAAACCGCGCGATCGCCGAGATACCGATACCGCCGATACCGATGAAATGGACCTTTTTACGCTCCTTTGCGCGCTTTATTTCATCCATGCTATCCGCTTGTTCGTTTAAATTTGACTGCGCTAAATTTTCGCGACCCAAATTTGACGTGCCGCCCGCTTCTACCGTACGGTGAAGCCCGCTTGCTTGGTTAAAATTTCCTTGTTTTAAGTTTTCCACTCGTTTTCCTTGCTGGTTCCTAAAATACCAAATCCCGCGCCCAAGTCTGCGGCTTTAGGCTTATTTTACCCGCAAACGGCATATCTTTTAGCGCCTCGCCGCTTGCCGTTACGCTTAAAGTTCGCGTGATTTTTCTTTAAATTTATTAGTCCGATTTTAGCGAAAATGAAATATCAAGACGCTGAAAAGGCGAAATTTACGCGAGTTAGTCGTTTAAAATCGGCAAGGCACTAACCGCCCGAATTTGGCGCAAAGGGTTTGCGTTAAATTTAGCTCCAAATTTAGCCGCTCTCTAGCAAGCCGGGTTCGCCAAAATCAGAAAAAGCGCTTAGCTAAAACGGGCTCTTTTAGGCATTTTACCGCGTCAGCTCAAAGCTAAGATCTATCAGATCCTCCACCTGCCCCGGCGCGATTTTGGAGCTTAAATTTACGCTGATCCAGTGTTTTTTATTCATATGATAGGCGGGCAAAATTTGCTCCCCGTCGCGCAAAATCGCCGCGAGATCAGGCTTGCATTTTAGATTTAGTATCTCTAGCTCCTGCGCGCTTTTAAGCCCAAATTTACCGCCGTCCACGCGCATAAAAACGGCGAACCATTTTTGGTTTTTCGCGTGGCGAAACACGGCAAATTCGGGGTGCTTGTCAAACACCCGCTCGCCCTGCGCGCCGAATTTCTCCTCGATATAGCTAAAAACTCGCTTCCGTGCGGGCATCATCCGCCTCCTTTGCAAAAGCAAGCGTCCAGATGATCATCCACTACGCCCGCGCTTTGCAAAAATGCATAGACGCTCGTGGGTCCCAGAAATTTAAATCCGCGCTTTTTCATCTCTTTTGCGATAAACTCCGCAAGCGGCGTGGTAGCGGGGACTTGTTTTATGTTTTCATAGTGATTTATGATGGGCTTGCCGTCAAATTCTGGATCAAATTTAGGCAGTAGATAGCCCCAAAGATAGTCGTAAAAGCTGCCAAAATCGCTCACGACGGCGAGGAATGCGCGGGCATTTGCGGCAAGCGAGTTTAGCTTTAGGCGGTTTCTGATGAGTGCTGGATTTTGCATAAATTTCGCCGTCTGCTCCTCGCCGTAGAGCGAAATTTTGTGCGCGTCAAATCCGTCAAACGCCGCTCGCATCGCCTCGCGCTTAAGTAGCACGGCATGCCACGATATGCCCGCCTGAAAGCCCTCCAAAATTATAAGCTCGAAAAATTTCGCATCATCCTTTATAAGCTTGCCCCACTCCCGGTCGTGATATACGCGCTCCAGCTCGCTTTTCTCCGCCCAGTCGCAGCGGATTTTGGTTTTTTGAGCGTCTTTCAAATTTAAGCCTTTAGATAAATTTTAGAGATTGTAGCGAAATTTGGGTTAAGCAAAGGCTTTTGACGATTAAATTTACTCCGCTTCGGCTCTTGGAAATTTGACGCTAATCCACGCAAAAAGCAGCGCACTTGCGGTAAATAAACCAAAAAGCACGTTTGCAAGAGGCATAAATTTAACGGCGGGAGCGATGAGCGTCGGGGTTAAAACCTCCAGCATGCCGTAGAGAAAATTTGCGGTGATATCAATGCTAAGCATCCACGCATAAACCCTAAAAAGCACGCAATCAAGCGCGTTTGCAAGCTTGAAATTTATAACGACCCAAGCGATCGACGCGGCAAATACGCTAAGCGGGATGATGACGTTAGTGATCAAACCGAGTAAATCTTTATCAAATACATAAAGAGCGACGGAGCATAAAATCGCGGCTAAAAAGCCGTTATAAGCGTACTTAAAAATCCTAAAAACGTTTTGTCCGAATGCCTCTTCGATGCGAACTAGCGCATAGTGAAAAAACGTCAGCGCAAGTAGCAGCGAGAGCAAACGCACGATCCAGGCGGCCTCGTCTGCGAGATATGCCGCGCTCATAGCCACCGCGCAGACTGCGCCCATGATGCCTTGCAACTTTGCTTTACTCAGATTTTTATCCAACTTCGCCCCTTTTTCGGATATATATTTTAGCCCTAAGTATATACAAATCTATTTTAAACTAATATTAAATATATGGGGAAAAATTCGAGTTTGGGCCGGATTTTGGATTTGAGCTTAAATTTAATCTGAAATTTAGCGGCGTCGCATACAAAACCCTCTAGCTCCCAAATCGCCGCCCCAGCTAAAACGGCCGCGGCTAGTAACAGCTAGATAAAGCGCGAATTTAGTCCGAGATAGAACATATATTTCGTGTTTTTCGGATTAAATTTGCTAGAAACAAAAAGCTCCCGTTTCATCTAGTTTTCTCCGTGCAGCGCTCTTTGTAGAGACGGCAAATCGCCATTTCATAGCAAGCAAGGCGAGGTTAAAGGCAGCGATGCGGTTTTGCTCGCGTAAAAGCGTCATTTTTTGGTAGAGTAAATCTTATAAATTTGACTTCAAATTTATAAGTACCGCAAGCCGAATTTTCAAATTTAACTTTAAATTCGACCTGCGATTAAAATAAAATTTGCAAGTATTTCGAGGCGATTTTTGGGGTTTTCTGCTTCGCAAGCTCGCAACTGCAAGCAGAAGAAGTTAAAATTTGACAACCTCCGCAAAAGCGCTCAAAAAATGCAAATTTAAAACGAATTATCGCGAGGCATATTTGGATGTTGCGACGGAATTTCCGACCGACGATAGAACATCTAGTTCATCGAGGGAGGAAATTCCTAGCTCATTCAAAGATGTCCGCGAGAACTTCGTTTTATTAAATTTAGCCGATATTCTCTCCCGCTATCATACCAAACGTTAAGCAGTCAGCTATCGCCACGCTACCTAAGCGGCTGG
>NZ_CAJPQR010000032.1 GCF_905372745.1 uncultured Campylobacter sp.
CCGTAGGTTTAAAATTCAAGAGCTTTTTGGGATTAACCCGCAAAAATATTAAATATTTTATTTCAAATTTGATTTGGCTTACTAAAAATAAATTATAAATTTAAAATTTACCGCCCATTACTCCCGAGCCGCTGCATTTTTGTATCAAATTTAATGCAAAATGCGAGGTTTATTAATCCTAATACACAAAATATCTATGGATACGTATGTAGTTTATGACCGTAAAATTTAATAAACCGCATTAACATACGGCAATTTTACAAAAATACATAATATTTCTTGTAAAATTATATATAATATATTACTAAATTTAACCGATTATACCGATCTGATCGCTAAAATTTTGTGATTTGTGTCAAAAGGCGGCTTTTTGCCGCAATGCCGTAAATTTAACTATTTTAATATTAACTGAAATTTTGCTACAAATATCAAATCACTGCGGTATTTTGGCGCGATATAGCGCTTTAGGCATTGCTTTTAAGCGATTTGGCGCTCTTAAGCCGTTGTGTACCGTCTCCACAAATAAGCTCCCCTTAAAGTAATAAAAAAGGCGGCAAAGTAGCGCCGTAGCCGCCTTAGCGAGCCAAGTAAAATCAAAGCATTAGGCTTCGCGACGGATATTTTATAAATATAATTTAAATTTAACTACATTGATCTTTTAATGTAAAAGATATTTTAATCGCCGAGTAAGTTTAACTAAAATCTAACTGCAAGAGTTTGTCGGCATGCAAAAAACTAGTACTATATCACGCCGCAACGACCCTAAATCGGCTATAAATCTTTAAAACGGCTAAAAAAGCAAGCCGATACGCAGCCTAAATTTATAAATAAAACAGGCTAAAAACCAGGAAACGGAGGCAGCACGGCGCCTTCTAGCTCCTTACCCGCCGCACAGGTAAAGTTCTGAAAAGCTGTAGCCGTCTGCGCGATACGCCCCTCATCCATCAAAACGATACGGTCGCAAAATATCCGCGCGAGCCTAATGTCGTGTGTGATAAAAAGAAATGAAATTTTACCCTTTAGCCGCTCAAGCACCCGCAGGATCGACGTTTGCAAAGGCGCGTCAAGAGAGCTTAGCGCCTCGTCTAAAACGACCAGCCTAGGTTCAGCCGCCAAAGTGCGCGCAATCGTTACCCGCGAGAGCTGTCCTCCGCTTAATAACGAGGCTTTTTTGTTTAAAAAACTCTCGTCTATCTCAAGCGTTTTTAGTAGCCGCCTTATGCGCTCTAGTCGCTGCGCCGCGGGCATGCGGGTTAGATATAGCAGCGGCTCTTCGATAACTTCTCGCACGCTTAACCGCGGATTTACGGCGCTTGGCGCATCTTGAAATACGATTTGAGCTTGCGAATAAAACTCCCTTTTTGCATCCAAATCCGTTAAATTTAGCCTACGCCCGTCAAATTCCACCCAGCCCTCGCTAGGATGCAAAAGCCCGGTCAAAACCTTGGCTAGCGTACTTTTGCCGCAGCCTGATTTGCCTAGCAGTCCCAGAGCCTCACCCTGCCTTATCTCAAAGCTAACGCCCTTTAAAACGTCCTTGCGCGTACGCTTGCCCAAAAACGACACGCTCTCAAACCCGCAGCCGATACCGCATGCCTTTAGTAGCGGCGAAAGCTTGGAATCGCAAGTATTTTCTTCTGCGTTAGGCCAGACTCGGCCTTGGCGCGTTTGCCAGCAGACGGCAGAAGTAGCCTCATCTAGCACGGTTTTACTTACGTCCTCTTGCACGGACGCGGTTTGGCTCTGCGCTTGGGCTGGGCTATTTTCGGCGTTTTCATTCATTAAGCTTGCATGCGCCTTGGCCCAAACGGCTTGATTTTTCGTTAAATTTACGGCGCTTTTATCTATCTTGTTTTTGACGCCAAGGCTCGTTTTTTCGCCATCTGCGCCGTTTGTATCTTTGCCTTGCTTTAGCAAGATATCTTCGCCAAAGCTAAAGACATATCCGCCGTCATAGCTGACATGCTCGTCTTGCGCGTCTAAATTTGGCTCCGTCGCTTGAGATTTTAGCTCAAATAAACCGGACTCGTCGTTAAATTTAAAAATCGGCGCGTCTTGGTTAGGCAAATCGTCATTTGCGCTTACAGAAGCTGTTTTTCGCCCATTTTCCGGACTCAAAGCGCGGTTTTGCATATCCTTATCGTTTTGCGCTATTTTGTTTTCGTCCGAGCTTTGCGCGTCTTGTTGGTTTTTAGGAGCGCCCGTTTGGGTACTTGTTTTAGGGTTTGTCTTAGCATTTGGGTCGCTAGGCTCTGCGCAGAGGCATTTTTCGTCCTTGCAGCCCTCTTTTAGATCGTCTCCTTGCGGCTCGCTTGGAGCGTGAAATTTTGCCTCCGCCGCGCCCAAAAGCCCTCCCGGGGCATAAATTTGCTCGGGTTCCTTAGGCTCGTTAGCTTGGGTAAATTTATCCTCGCTAAATTTCAGCTTGCAAGACCCCGGCTCAGAATCCTGCGCTACTTGCGCGCTAAACGTCCGCAAATCATAGGCGCCGGGTTTTATAAATTTAGCTTCGTTTGCGGTTTTTTGGCGGCTAAACTCTCCCGTCATACCGGCGTAAAGCGCAAAATGAGCCCGCAAAAGCTCTCTTGTCGCAGCCAAAGTCGGTGCCGAAAATATCTCGCGCGTATCGCCGCTTTGAGCTAGTTCGCCCCGCTCCATAACGTAAACGTCGTCCGCAAGCTTGGCCACTACGGAAAGATCGTGCGTTATCAGCAGCACTCCCGCACCCGTTTGACGCGCCGCGTCGCGCAAGAGAGTTAAAATTTTAGCCTGCGAAACGAGATCAAGGTCGGTCGTAGGCTCGTCTGCGACGATAAATTTAGCCCCGCTAAGCAGAGCTAAAGCTATCATCGCTCGCTGCAACATGCCGCCGCTCATCTCGTGCGGATATAGCTTTAGTGCACCCTCCTCAAGCCCTACCGCGCGCATGGCTAGTTTGATTTGAGATTGCGCGGAAGCGGGCTGATTTTTAAAGGCGGCCTTAACTCTTTTAACTCCTAATCCCATAGCCTTAAAAAATCTGGCTTCTGGCGCTAAATTTCGGCTCAAATTCGCCGCATCCGCGGTCTCTTTAGCGTGCGCGCCGATGCTTAGCAGAGGGTTAAACGCGCTTTTTGGATTTTGCATAACGGAGGCGAAAATTTTACCGCGCCGCGACGCGACGTCAAGCCTTCGTCCGTTTAAAAAAATATCCGCGCTAGAGCTTAAGCCCGGGGGCGTAAAGCCTTGCAAGGTTAGCGCGCTTAGCGTCTTGCCGCTGCCGCTTTTTCCGACGAGGGCGGTTATGCGTCCCGAAGCTAGTCGTAAATTTAGCCCACGCACCAGCTGCGTTTGCCCGGCGCTTACGCATAAATTTTTAATTTCTAAAATATCCTTTGCCAAACTCTGACTCATCTATCCTCCGATACCGCGCCTAGACGCTCTTGCAGGCTCTCGCCGATGATATTAAAGCTCATCACGCACAAAAATATCGCGATACCCGGATAAAAAATAAGCTCGGGATGGCTAAAAACGTACTCCTTGGCGTCGCTAATCATCACGCCCCACTCGGCCGCGGGCGCTTTTACGCCAAGACCTAAAAAGCTAAGCCCGGAAATATGCAGCACGATATGCCCTATATCTAAAGACGCCAGCACCGCGCACTGAGCGATGATAGGGCGGAGCATATTTTTTTTAAAATTTACCGTTTCGCTTGCGCCCGAAGTCCTAGTTATCAGCACGTAATCGGCATTTTTAAGGCTTAGCACGATACTGCGCACTATCCTAGCGTACCACGCCCAGTGCGATGCGGAGATAGCGATAACGACGTTTATCATTCCGGTTCCTAAAACTCCAACCAAAAATAGCGCTAAAATAACGGTAGGCACGCTAAAAAATACGTCGCAAATCCGCATTAAAATTTGATCCGTTCGTCCGCCGACGAATCCCGCCGTCCCGCCGACTAAAATCCCTAAAAAAAGTATCAAAAAAATAGTCGCAAACGCCGAACCCAGCGATATGCTAGTAGCCGATAAAAGCCTAGAAAATACGTCTCTGCCAAGATGATCCGTGCCTAAAAAATGAGAAAGGCTGGCAGGCTCAAATTTAGCCGCTAAATCAATCTCGTTTGGATCAAAGGGCGCTAGCAAAGGCGCAAAAAGCATGATAAAAATCATCGCAAACGCGGTAAAACAGGCAAAAATCAGCCAAATTTTTTTCACGCGTTAGTCCTTATGCGCGGATCTATAAAGGCGTAAAGCACGTCTATAACGAGGTTGCTAATAGCAAACGCAAACGCCATCAGTAAAATAAAGCACTGAATCACGGGATAGTCGTTGTTTATGATGGCTTCGACCGCATATCTGCCGATACCCGGATACGCAAATACGCTTTCTATCACCATCGCGCCGCCTACTAGCTCGCCTATATGCATACCAAGCGCCGTAATAACCGGCAGCGATGCGTTTTTAAACACGTGGCTAAAGAGTACGCGAGAGGCGGATAGTCCGCGCATCTTGGCGTAGCTTACGTGGCGTTTGCTTTTGATTTCGAGTAAATTTGCGCGGATGAGGCGAGAATTTACCGCGATAGACATAAAAGATATCGCAAATGCCGGCATCAAAAGATGCGAAAGCCCGCCGGCGCCAAAAGGCGGTAAAATTTTAAGATGCACGGAAAATAGCAAAATCAACAAAAATCCTAGCCAAAAATTCGGCGTACAAACGCCCAAAAACGAAACGAACCTCACGGCGTAGTCGATAAATTTATCTTTATAGATCGCTGAAAGTATGCCCATCGGAACGGAAAAAACAAGCGTGAAAAATAGCCCTAGCGTGGCTAGCTTTAGCGTGGCCGGAAAATAGTGCGCCATATCCTCGCTCACGGCTCTGCCGGTGATGTATGACGCGCCGAAATTTAGGCTCGAGGCGTCTTTTAGCCAAACCGCATACTGCTCAAAAATCGACTTATCTAGGTTAAGCTGCGCTCTAGCATGAGCCAAAGCCGCGTCCGTAGGCGCGATACCCGAGGCGTTTAGATAGCTCATAGCCGCGTCCGTGCCGTTTAGCCGCAGTAGCGCAAATATCAAAACGCTAACCGCAAACATGACGGGAATAAGCAAAAGCAGGCGTTTAACGATAAATTTAAGCATATTTAAGCTCTAAATAATATGCAAATAAGCGCGGCGCAAGAGGTAAATTTAACTCCGTACCGCGCAAAAATAGCCCAAAAAACGACTCGAAAAAAACAAAAACGAGCAAAAGACGATTGCCGTAAAGAAGCGATTTGCGCATTATTTTGCAGCGTCCAGGCTCATCTTTTCAAACGGTATGCGGTCTTTTAAGGCATCAAATTCCACGCCTTTTACGCGCTTGTTCCAAAGCGCCTTAGTCGTCTCGTAAACGATAGGAATATACACCGCGCTCTCGTGCAGGCGCGTTAAAACGTCGCGAGTTAGATCGCGTCTTTCTTTTGCGTCCAGGCTAAGCGCGATACGTTCGATTTTCTCGTCGATTTGCGCTTTACCTGTTAGTCCTAGCTGAGCTTGATAATCAGCGTGCGCGGGCAGTCTCATCGAAGCTAAAAAAGCCTGAGGATCGTAAGGCGCGCCCCAAGTGGAGTTAAATACGGCGCCAAAATCGCCGGTCTTTTGCTTTTTGTAAAAGATAGTCGCCTCGTCGGCTTTTAAATTTAGCCTAACGCCGATTTTAGAAAAATTAGCTCTCAAAACCTCTCCTATAGCCTTTTGCACGGCGTTTGAGCCGATATATACGAGCTCTATCTCAAGAGCTTTTCCGTCTTTATATCGCACGCCGTCCTTGCCCGTCGCGTAGCCTGCGGCATCTAGGATTTGATTTGCCTTTTTAACGTCGAAATTATACGCGCTAGCGTTTATGTCGGCGTTTTGAACCGAGGCGTCAAATAAAAAATCAGCCTTTTTCGCCGCGTTAAAAAATATTTTTTGAGCTATAGGCTCTTTGTTTACGCTTAAATTTAACGCCTTTCTAACAGCTTCGTCGTTCGTAGGAAATTTAGCCGAATTTAATGCGACAACTAGAGTAAAAACCGGCTGAGAAACCGCCCAGCCAAACTCTTTTTTAAGCTCGTTAAAGCTATCTATCGGGATCTGTTCGCCGCCGTATACGAGATCGACCTCTCCCGTTTTTAGCGCGATGATTTTGGTATTTGGCTCCGGTATCACGCGCGCGACTATTTTAGAAATTTTAGGTAGCTCGCCGTAGAACTTATCGTTCCTCACAAAAGTATCGCTAACGCCCCGCTCGGTGGCGACTAATCTCCATGCGCCGGTGCCTACGGGCTCTTTTACGCCGTCTTTCGTGCCGCCGTCCTTCATCGCGCTAGGAGCGATAAATCTAAACGGACGTATAAGGCTAAGCTCGCGTAGAGTCGGTTCGTAGGCGTTTTTTAGGCTTAGTTTTACTTCAAATTCTCCCGTCGCCTCGCAACCGTCTATCAGTCTAGCAAGCTCTAACCACTCATGGCGCTTACGGTTAGCTAAAACGGCGTCGAAATTTGCTTTTACCGCGGCTGCGTTAAATTTTTCGCCGTTTGAAAAAACGACGTCTCGGCGCAGCTCAAACGTATAAATTTTGCCGTCGTCGCTTACGCTCCAAGACTTGGCCAGCCAAGGCGAAATTTTGCCTCCGTTTTCAAATTTAACCAGTCCCTCGTAAACCATATCTTGCGCGAACATTTCATTTGGCGAGTATAGATGCGGATTTAGCTCGCCGACGTTTTTAGAAACGGCGAAATTTAGGGTATTATCGTTTGGATTTTGCGCTAAACAAGCTGCTAAAAAAGCTGCGGAAACGAGAAGTTTTTTTATCATTTTAAATCCTTTTTTGCAATCGTAAAATTTCAATATATTACCTTTTTTGATAAAAAAGTAATACACAATACTTTTTCGTATTATCTGTTACCATTATATAAATTTTAATATGAATTGTCAAGGAAATTTTAAACTATAAGTCTGAATTTTAGCGGTATCGCTAGAAGTCAAAGTATGAAATTTAAAGCCGTTTTGCGAAAGAAGTCGCTTTACCGACTGCATCCTTAAGCAATAAAAATCAAGGCGACTAAATTTGCCGCCTTGAATTGCTAGTCGGTTTTGTTAAAATTAAATCATAAATTTAACGCTATGCAAAAAAATTAAACTAAATTTTACTTATAGTTATATTTTCTCCGTTCGCGCCGATTACGATTTCATCCCCGCTTTCAAGCTCGTCTCGCAGGATCATATCGGCTAGCGGGTCTTCCACTAGCTCATAGAGCGCGCGGCGCAAAGGTCTAGCGCCGTAAACGATGTCAAAGCCCGCGCCCGCGATAAATTTCTTCGCCTCTTCGCTTAGGCTCGCCTTGATACCGCGATTTTGTAGCGTTTTTTCAAGCTCTTTAAACATTATATCTACGATTTTTATTAGCCCGTCTTCATCAAGCGGGTTAAAGATTATCGTATCGTCTAGTCGGTTTAAAAACTCGGGTTTAAAGTAGTTTTTAAGCTCGTTTTTGACCGCCGCCTCGCGCTCCTCGCCTTTTAGATCCATGATGAAATTTGACGCGATATTTGACGTGAGGATGATGATCGTATTTTTAAAATCGACCGTCACGCCCTTATTATCAGTCGCCCTTCCGTCGTCTAGGATGCCTAAAAGCACGTTAAACACGTCCTTGTGAGCCTTTTCGATCTCGTCAAAAAGTATGACGCTATACGGACGTCTGCGCACGGCTTCAGTTAGCTGTCCGCCTTCATCGTAGCCCACGTATCCCGGAGGCGCTCCGAGCAGGCGAGAGACGCTATGCTTTTCCATGTATTCGCTCATGTCAAAGCGTATGAGCGCGCGCTCGTCGTCAAATAAAAATTTAGCCAAAGCCTTCGCCGACTGCGTTTTACCAACGCCCGTAGGCCCTAAAAACAAAAACGATCCAATCGGACGCGCGCCCTCGTTTAGGCCCGCTTTGTTTCGCTTGATAGCTCTTGCCAATGCGTGCAGTGCGGCGTCCTGACCGACGACGCTTTCGCGTAAATGCTCCTCGATCATTAGATATTTTTGCTTTTCGCTAGTTAGCATTTTGCTGACCGAAATTCCCGTCCATTTGCTTAATATTTCAGCCACCAGCTCCTCATCGACCTGATTTTTGAGTAGCACGCCGCCCTTTTTCATCTCGTCCCATTTTTTTTCTAGCTCTTTTTGACGGTTGGCCGCTTCTAAAATTTTGCCGTATTCTATCTCGGCCGCGCGCTGCAAATCACCGTTTCGGCGCGCTATCTCGGCCTCACTTTTTAGGCTATCTATCTCTTTTTTAGCTTTTGAGATGCCGCCAAAAACCGCCTTTTCGTTTTCAAATTTACCGTCAAGGGCGTGCTTTTGCTCGTTTAGGTCGGCGATTTCTTTTTCGATTTCGCTTAGGCGAGCGGCATTTTTGGCCTCATCTTCCATTTTTAGCGCCTCTTTTTCGACTTGCAGCGTTACGATCTCGCGTTTGATGCGGGCGAGTTCGTACGGCTCGCTTTCTATTTGCATTTTTAGCTCGGCTGCGGCCTCGTCGATGAGATCGATCGCTTTATCGGGTAAAAAGCGGTTTGAGATGTAGCGGTCGCTTAGCTTTGCCGCCGCAACCAGCGCGCTATCGGTGATAGTTACGCCGTGATGCACCTCGAGGCGCTCTTTTATACCGCGTAAAATTTGAAGCGCTTCGTTTACGCTAGGCTCTTTTACGTCGATGGGCTGAAAGCGGCGTTGCAATGCGGCGTCTTTTTCGAAATACTTGCGGTACTCTTTTAGCGTCGTAGCGCCAACGGCGTGCAGCTCGCCTCTAGCAAGTGCGGGTTTTAGGATATTTGCCGCGTCCATGCTGCCTTCGCTAGCTCCCGCGCCCACGATAGTATGGATCTCGTCGATAAAGAGGATGATATTTCCCGCGCTTTTTACCTCGTTTATGACGGCTTTTAGCCTGTCTTCAAATTCGCCGCGGTACTTTGCGCCCGCGATCAGCGCGCTCATATCAAGCGCTACTACGCGTTTGTTTGCTAGGCTAGTGGGTACGTCTTTTGCCACGATTTTTTGCGCTAGGCCCTCCACGATAGCGGTTTTACCCACGCCCGGTTCGCCTAATAAAATAGGATTATTCTTGCTTTTTCTTATTAAAATTTGCATCATGCGCGTGATCTCTTCGTCGCGTCCGATAACCGGATCAAGCTCCTTATTTAGCGCCTTTGCGGTGAGATCGATGCCGTATTTTTCGAGGCTATCTAGCGTCTCGTCGCTGGTTTGGCTATCTATCTTGCGCCCTGCCCTGATGCTTTCTAAATTTTTGCGGATTTCTAAAACATCTGTAAATTTACCTAAAATTTGTTTAATTTCAGGCAGCTCAAGCGCCGAGATAATCCACGTATCTACCGCGATATAGCTATCTCCCAGACTCACCATCAGAGCTTTTGCGCTTTCAAGAGAGTTAATTAGCTCCTTTGAAATTTGCACGTTTTCCTTGCTGACGTTTGAGCTTGTAGGCAGCTGTGCGGCTTTGCTTTTTACTTCAAGCTCCACGGCGTCTTTGCTGACGTTCATTTTGTTAAAGACTTGGTTGAGTAGCGAGCCGCTGTCTGCGACCTGAGCCCAAAGTAAGTGAAGCGGAAACGTTTGCGGATTTTTCGCGTGTATCGCGAGCGCGACGCCCTTTTCTACCAGCTCTTGCATTTGTGCGGTTAAATTTTCGCCTAAATTCGCCATTTTTTCTCCTTTAGTTTATAGTGAGCATATTATATAACTTTAGTCGATTATTGTCAAGTTATCTAAGCGGTTTTATATAAATACTTACGAAAGAAAATTAAATTTTATTAAATCTTTTATCCTATTTTTAGGCAAATTTAACTAAAATAGCCCCACTTAAAAAGGCAGGAGATTAACTTTGAATAAAAAAAAGATGTTTTTGTTTTCAAGCGTTGCGGGCGCGATGATTTTCGGAGCCGTTTTTAGCGCAAATTTAAACGCTAAAGCCACCGAGGACGGCTCAAATTCTAAACTACAATCGCTCTCAAAACTTACAAAAACCATTTCTACTATCGAAAAATATTATGTTGATGATTTACAGTTTAAAGAGATCGTGGATAAAGCCATAGAGGGGCTTTTAAACAACCTTGACGCGCATTCCGGGTTTTTAAACGAAAAGGCGTTTAAAGATATGCAGGTGCAGACAAACGGGGAATTTGGCGGCCTTGGCATCACGGTCGGTATGAAAGACGGCGCGCTAACCGTCATCTCGCCTATCGAAAATACGCCTGCGGATAAAGCCGGCATAAAAAGCGGCGACATCATCCTTCGCATCGACGGCAATACGACCCTAGGCACCACTATAGACGAAGCGGTAAATAAAATGCGCGGCAAACCAAAGACGCCTATTACGATAACCATCGTGCGAAAAGGCGAGCAAAAGCCGTTTGACGTCAAGCTCGTGCGCGACATCATCTCAGTCGAGTCAGTTTACGCAAAGATGATCGAAAAAGACAACATCCTCTATCTTCGCGTGACGAATTTTGATAAGCACGTAACCGAAAAGGCCGAGGAATTTATCAAAAAATATCCAAAAGCGGAAGGCATCATCCTTGACCTTCGAAACAACCCGGGCGGACTTTTAAACCAAGCGGTTGGACTGACGAATTTGTTTATAGATAGCGGTGTGATCGTATCTCAAAAGGGCAGAAACGAGAGCGAAAATAGCGAATTTAAAGCCGCGAGAGCAAATAAAATCACAAATTTACCGCTTGCAGTGCTAGTTAACGGCGGAAGCGCGAGCGCGAGCGAGATCGTGAGCGGATCGCTACAAGACCACAAACGAGCCGTCGTTATCGGCGAAAAGACGTTCGGCAAAGGTAGCGTGCAGATCATCCTACCCGTAGACGACAAAGAGGCTATCCGTCTAACGATAGCTCGCTACTATCTGCCTAGCGGCCGCACCATACAAGCAACGGGCGTGGAGCCTGATATTATCGTATTTCCTGGTAAAGTGCCTCAGCATGACGAAAATGCCTTTTCTATAAAAGAGAGCGAACTAAAAAAACACCTAACCAATGAACTGAGCAAAATAGACGCAAATAGCGACAAAAACTCTACGAAAATCACGGATAATAAGACTATAATAACCGAGGCTAACGTAAACGACGATATACAACTAAAATCGGCGATTGACGCGATCAAAATTTTACAGCTAAAATAAGGAGTGCAAAAATGCAAAAAAAAGAGCTGATCTACGAAGGCAAGGGAAAAAAGATGTTCGCAACGGACGATGCGAACTTACTAATAGCGGAATTTAAAGACGATCTAACCGCCTTTGATGCGCAAAAAAGAGGCAATGAAGCCGGCAAAGGCGCGTTAAATAATAAAATTTCGACGCAGCTTTTTCATCTTTTAAAAGAAAAAGGCATCCCGACTCACCTGGTCGAAACTCTAAGCGACACCGAGCAACTCGTGAAAAAATGCGAAATCATCCCGCTTGAAGTGGTCGTGAGAAACATCGCCACCGGCTCGCTTACAAAGCGCCTCGCGATAAAAGAAGGCACGGTTTTGTCGTTTCCATTGGTAGAGTTTTACTACAAAAACGACGATCTACACGACCCGCTCGTAAACGACGAACACTGCCTAATCATGGGCTTAGTTAAGAGCGAAAACGACCTTGACAGACTAAAACACATGGGCCGCGAGATAAACGCTATCCTCTTTAAATTTTTCGCAGATAGAAACTTAAAATTAGTCGATTTTAAAGTCGAATTCGGCGTCGATAAAGACGGGAATATCCTGCTAGCAGACGAGATCAGCCCGGATAGCTGCCGCTTTTGGGACGCGACTACGAACGAAAAACTCGACAAAGATAGATTTCGTCAGGATCTTGGCAACGTAAAAGTCGCCTACGAAGAAGTTTTAAAAAGAATTTTATCTAAGGTTTAAAATGAAAGCTATCATCAACGTATCCCTAAAAAACGGCGTTTTAGACCCGCAAGGAAAGGCTGTCGAGCACGCGCTCGGATCGCTTGGATTTAACAACGTAAGCGGCGTGCGAATAGGCAAACAAATCGTGCTTGACATAGACGCCGCAAGCAAAGACGAAGCGCGCGCCGAGCTCACTAAAATGTGCGAAGAACTGCTCGCAAACACCGTCATAGAGGACTACGAGATAAATTTGAACGACAAATGTGAGAGCGCAAAATGAAAGTCGCCATCGTTTTGTTTCCAGGCACAAACTGCGAGCAAGATACAAAGTACGCCTTTGAGCTTTTGGGTTGCCAGACACAGATAATCTGGCACAAAGAAAGCGAGATAAATGCCGATCTTATCGTACTTCCGGGCGGATTTAGCTACGGCGACTACCTACGCACGGCAGCTATTGCTAAATTTAGCCCGGCGATGAGTGCGGTTGTAAAACATGCGCAAAAAGGCGGATACGTGCTTGGCATTTGCAACGGCTTTCAGATGCTGTGCGAGCTAAAACTGCTTGCAGGCGCGATGAGACGAAACGAAAATTTAAGCTTCATCTCAAAATACCACTATCTAAAAGTGGTTTCAAATGCAAATAAATTTCTATCAAATTTGAGCATCGGCGAGGTCGTAAACATCCCGATCGCTCACGGCGAGGGTAACTTTTACGTGGGCGATGAGACGCTAAAAGGCCTCTACGACAACGATCAGGTACTGCTAAAATACTGCGACGCAAACGGCGCAGAGCTAAACCCAAACGGCTCGGTCGACGAGGTAGCTGGAATTTGCGATAAGAACAAAAAGATATTCGGCCTCATGCCTCATCCGGAGCGCGCCTGCGAGAAGTTTTTAGGAACGGATGATGGACTAAAGATGCTAAAAGGGCTAGTTTGCTAAAGCCCTTTTTAGCCTTTTTTACTATATTTGTTTTAGCTTGCGGGGCCACCGAGCCTAGCGTGTTTGACATGATGGGCGACGAGCAAAGCCAAAAAGTGATCAAGCCCGCTCCGCAAACGCCGACACAAAAGCCGAATTTACAAAACAGAGCGCCGAGTGCTGAAAATAGAACTCCGAGCCAGACGCAAAGTACGGCTACGCAAAATAGAACCCCCGTAGCGCAAAGTCAAACCCCAAGCAATCAAGGCGGCACGCATCTGCGCCAGCCTATCCCGCAAAACATCGCTCCTACGAATGAACCCGAGTTAAATTTAAAAGACAGCCAACTATACGAGCGCGTACAGCCAAACGATATCATCATCAAGGCTCTAAACGCGCCGAAGCAAGTCTACGTCGGGCAAATTTTTAGCTTTACGCTCTCGGTCGATATCCAGGATAATATCGCGGTAGATCTGCAAACCATCTTGCCCGAAACCGAAAACCTAAAATGGCTAAGCTCAAATTTGCGCTGGGATAACGACGGCAAAGGGGTTTACAAGGCTCAAATTTACGCCGAGGCCTCTGCCCAAGCGGTGAAAAATCCAAAAATCACTGTAAATTTAAAGCGCAACGGCGAGTTTTTCCAGACGGTGAATTTAACGCTTTCGCTACCTAAAATCGTGGGGCTAAAAAGTGGCGAGAAATACAACCACGTCGTCGCTCAAAATCTCGAAGTCAAAAAATACAAAACCAACAAATTTGACGACAAAAATCTCATTATGATCGTCGAAGTAAATGCGCAAAAAGGCAACATCGCGGACTTTTTCATCGAGGATAAGGACATCATCAAGCAAGGCGTGGACTCCACGAGTGGCGAATTTGACGCGCAAAGCGGATATTATTTTGCGATATTTTCGCCTGAAAAAACCTCGATAGATTTTAACTACTTTAGTCTCGCTAAAAAAGATTTCGTGAGCTTTTCGCTCCCGGTAGTCGT
Source organism: uncultured Campylobacter sp. (assembly GCF_905372745.1). Lineage (GTDB taxonomy): Bacteria > Campylobacterota > Campylobacteria > Campylobacterales > Campylobacteraceae > Campylobacter_A. The sequence continues at coordinate 13,837 of NZ_CAJPQR010000032.1, forward strand.
GGAGGATGACGAGATCAGCACACAAATCGGACTAAATCCAAAACAAAGCAAATTTGAAATTTACAAAGATATCGGAGTTTACGCACTTTTCGGTATATTTTTGATCACATTTTTGTTTAAGCGCGATGCGATATTCCTCGTCGTCGTAGTCGGCCTTGGAGCCTATATCCTTTATAGCTACAACCCATTTGGCGGCGCGACGCTAAGACAAAACATAAACGTAAAAATTTTGCCTACGCAAAACTCGAGCGTATTTTATACCTCAAAAGCGGAGCAAAAGGTTGAGATCCTCGGCGAGCGCGAGGACTACGTCAAAATTTTACTAGACGACGGAAAGATAGGCTGGGTAAAAAAAGATGATATTTTCTAGGATAAAGGCCGCGTATTTCGCGATCGAGTTTCTCATCAGTATACTTTTGGTCGTATTTTTTATGTGGCTTTTTAAAAAGCATATTCACGGCGTGAGGAAAATTTGGGGTAGGAGCCAGCGGCTTTTTGGATTTTATTCGCTCGAAGTCGTCGGCAACTTTGACGAGCGGGCAAATATGATCATTATGAACCACCAAAGCATGCTAGATATCGTCGTTTTAGAGGAAGTCTATCCTAAAAATCTCTGCTGGATCGCTAAAAAAGAGATCGCCGACCTTCCCGTCATCGGTCAGATCATCCACATACCGCAAATGATCTCGGTTGAGCGCGAGAACAAACGCTCGCTCATCAAGCTCGTAAAAGACGCGCAAGACCGCGTCGAAAAAGGGCGCGTGCTGGCGATTTTCCCCGAGGGAACGCGCTCAAACTCAAAGGAGCTTTTGCCATTTAAAGGCGGCGCGAAAATCATCGCCGACAAGCTAAATCTAAAAATCCAGCCCATCGTGATCGCGGGCTCGGACATCATGGACGTGAAGAGCTTTAGCTTTAAAAACGGCAAAATCAAAATCATCTGCCTAGATCTCATCGACACCGCCGACCCTGAATGGCTAGAAAACGCAAGGGCGAAAATGCAAGAAACGCTTGATAACGAGAGGCAAAAAGCGGCGATTTAAAGCGCTGCTTTATCGTAAAATTGCTGCACGCGTAAATTTGACGAAGTTTTTAGCTAAAATTTGAGCCAAATTTACCGTAAGCAAATTTAGCCCTTAAGCCTGCAAGCTAAATTTGATCGCCCCCGCAAAAGCCGTAAATTTAGGAGGATTTATGAAAAAGTTCGCTGTTATCTTTATAGTTTTAGCTCAAATTTTATTTGCTTCAAATTTACCTGAGCCTCGTTTTGAGATTTTTTTCGACGAAAATGCCACAAGCAAGCAAATAGACGCGGGGCTTGATCAAATTTTGGAGTTTTTGTCGCAAAACCCGCACCGCGTAAACGAAGAATACGGCGAATTTAACGACCGCCTTTTTTCGCCGTTTATCTACAACGTAAAAATCATAAAAACGGGCAAATTCGACTTTGAACGCATAGAAAAAGTACTCAAATTTAAGCCGGGTCTCAACTATAAATTTATGATTTTTACCCCTCTTGACGCGGTTATTGCACTTGGCATAGATCCTAACGGCAAATATAAATTCGATCAAAAAGAAACGATACGACTCATCGACCTGCTCGTAGCAAACGGTGCGGATATCGGCTCGCCCGAGCTTTTGCGCACGGCTTGCAATGCCGAAGCGTTTGATATTTTTAGCCACCTTCTTAGCAAAGGCGCGCGAGACGACAAAGACGTGATGCTTTGCGTGGCCGGCGGGATAGCTATCTTTATGAGTCAAAACGGCGTTTCGCCGATCGCAAACGCTCCGCTTGATCCAAAAATAAGGCAGTTTGCAAAAACCGCAAAATTTGCCGAGTTTTACCGCGATAAAATGCGCTACCTCGAGGAGCTTTTAAAATTTAAACCGCTTAGCGAATTTGAGGCCAAAGAGCTAGAAATTTTTACAAAACTAGCCGCCGTTTTAGACAGCGAAGATATGGTTAAGTTTCTACTAAAAAACGGCGTTTGCAAGCAAGAGAATTTACAAACCTCGTGCGAAAATTTCAAAAAGTACGCGACGCAATTTGACGCAAAAGATAGCCTAAAGCTAATAAACAGCAAGGCCGTAAGCCCGAAATAGGCGAATTTTACGAGACATCGCATTAAAAGCCTTTACGGCTCGCGCGCTAAACTAAACTCAAATTTTTCGTTAAATTTAGCGAGTTTTGCTTTAATCGCCGCAAATCAGCCAAACTCATACCGACAAAAGCGTAAAATTTAAAGCTGCATTTAACAAACTAAAACGACCTATTTTTCATATTTTTATCAAAATTTAAAAAAATTTGGGTATAATCCGTTTTTTCTACAAAAAAGGAATCCCCAATGAGTACTGCAAAAAAAGAAGCATTGACGCAGGTCGAAGAGCTTTTTAAGGAAAACGCAAAAGGCTATGTCACATACGAAAAACTGGTTAAATTTTTAGACAAAGCTCCTACGGCTATGGTCGCTAAAAAAATAGAGACCCTAGCCAAAGCAAACAAAGTAAAACTCATAACCTCCGCCGAAATCGCAAAAATGCGAAATATCGAGGACGCAAAAAAACGCCGCGAAGAGTTAGCGAAGTTAGCCGACGATAATCTCGAAGAGGAATTCGACCTCGCAAACGAAAACGACTTGCTCGAGTGGTCGCGCTCGGATAGTCCCGTGCGTATGTATCTACGCGAGATGGGTCAAATCGCGCTACTAAGCAAAGAAGAAGAAGTCGAAATCAGCAAAAAAATCGAACTCGGCGAAGACATAATCATCGACGCGTTTTGCTCGGTGCCGTATCTTATCGACTTTATCTTAGACTACAAAGAACCGCTAATAAACCGAGAACGCCGCGTAAAAGAGCTTTTTAGAAGTTTTGACGACGAGGGCGAAGGTAGCGACGGCGAAAATGAAGACATCGACGAAGAGGAAGAAGACGAGGATATAGAAAACGACGGTGAAGACGGCGAAGAGAAGGAAGCAAAGCCTAAAAAGCATAGCAAAAAAGACGACAAGCGAGCCGAAAAAGTAATCGAGAGCTTTAAGGCTCTAGAAAAAGCAAAAAAAGAGTGGCTAAAAACGGCAAACAAACAAAATGACGCCGAGATAGAGGATGAATTTTTAGCCAAGCTTACGCTCGCGTTTAAAAAGAAAATTTTAAAAGACAAACTAATGGATCTAGGTCCGACGAGCAAGCTCATAACCGAGATAGTAAAATCAATGGAAACGGCGCTAAAAAGCGACGATGAATTTGATAGAGAACTAAAAAGACTCGAGTATAAGCTACCGATGTTTAGCGACGAGCTAAAAAAAAATCATAAATCGATCCTAAAAGATATCATCAAGCTAAGCAAAGACGACATCATCGCGAGGGTTCCCGAGGCTACGATGGTCTCAACCTACGTAGAGATCAAAAAACTGTTTGCGACAAAAGAGGCTAGCAAGAGCGGATTTAACCTTGATCCGGTACTTTTAAAAGAAATTTTAGAGCAGATAAAACGCGGTAAAAAGATCTCCGACGAGGCAAAAGCAAGGATGGCGAAGTCTAATTTGCGCCTAGTCGTAAGCATAGCCAAGCGTTATACGAACCGCGGGTTGCCGTTTTTAGATCTCATCCAAGAGGGCAACATCGGCCTAATGAAAGCGGTTGATAAATTTGAGTATAAAAAAGGCTATAAATTTTCGACCTATGCGACGTGGTGGATACGTCAGGCTATCAGCCGCGCCATCGCCGATCAAGCCCGCACGATACGCATTCCTATTCATATGATAGAAACGATAAATCGTATCAACAAAATCAACCGCAAATATCTCCAAGAAGAGGGTAAAGAACCGGATATAAGCGTCATAGCAAAAGAGGTCGGACTAAGCGCGGACAAGATAAAACAAGTCATAAAAATCACCAAAGAGCCTATCAGTCTAGAAGCTCCGATCGGCAACGAAGACGACGGTAAATTCGGGGATTTCGTCGAGGACAGAAACTCGCTAAGTCCGATGGATCATATACTAAAAAACGACCTAAAAGAGCAGATAGACGAGGTGCTAGACCAGCTAAACGAGCGCGAAAAGGCCGTTATCAGGATGAGATTTGGCTTACTCGACGACGAGAGCGACCGCACTCTAGAAGAGATCGGCAAAGAGCTAAACGTAACCCGCGAGCGCGTCCGCCAGATCGAAAGCTCTGCCATCAAAAAACTAAAACACCCAAAAGTCGGTAGAAAGCTCAAAAACTACATCGAGGGCTAAATTTAGCTCTCGATATACTCCGAGTTTGTTTGCTCCGTTTTATAATGCTATTTAAAATCATACCTAAGTTTAATAGCCGGTAAATTTATCGCCGTATTTGACTGAAAAATTTATGCTTTTAGCCGTTTTACACTATTTTTAAATCTACGAACAGATAAAATTTAGCAGAAGCGTTTTGTCCGCAAGCAAAAATTAGGCAAACTCGACGCCGTATAAATGTAACCCGCCTAAAACCAAGCCACAAAATATCAAATAAGCGCTTAGGGGATATAATACCTTAAACCTACGTACGAAAATCGCGATCAAATTCGTAAGAATCGGCTAATTCTAGCACTAAATCGCCATAAGCAAAGCAATAAATTTACGCCGTTTTCGGACTTTTATAGCCTTTAAAACAAACCCGCACTACCTGCAATATCAGCAAAATACTAAAGCAACTCGTAAAACATTTTGGATAGAAGCTTGATAAAATCGTATCTACTTAAGGTAAAAAAAAGGGGGGGTCAAATAAATTTAAATTTTAAAAAATGATAAAATTCCGCCCGAAATTTAGGCGGAAAATAAAGCTATTTCGAGCAGCAAGAATCGCAGCAATCAGCCGAATCAGGCTCGTGCGTGATACGATTTCGCAAATCTCGCCTCATAAGTTCGATAGACCAAAACCATAGCGCGTGTCCGACAAACTCGGAAACGTGCTCGTACCAAGGCAGCGTCCAAAGCGGCGGCGTAAGGCCGAGAATAGGCAAAGTAATCACGTGAACGGCGATATTAACTAAAATACCGACCGCAACGCCTTGCCAAAGCGTGATTTTCGGAAATCTCTCCGCAACAACGCAGTAAGCGACCGCAAAAACGATCGAAAATAAAATATGCGTAAAATGCACGTAGTTAAACGCATGCCCGGCAAACTCGTAAATCGCGGCATACGGGCCCTATAATACCCAAATAATCACGTAAAAATACATACGGCGGGTTTAGAAAATTACGCGAGCAATTTGGTCTGATCCGCTGCTCTAATAAGACTTTCCGGACCGCAAGCGGCATCAAACATATCTTTTGGACTGCGCGGCGGCAACGGAAATTCCCCGCCCCATTTAACAAAAGCCGACATAATGCCGATAGGAATGCCTAGCAATGCGGCCAAACCGAAACGCTCTTTAGTTTGCGAATTTATGATTACACCTTTCAAAAATAAAGTGTAGTATATTCTTTTTTGCTTTAATTAATATTAATAATCAACATTTTTATTTTAGACAATTACAGTCCGTCCAGCCCGAGATCGCTCCCTAAGCTAGCTTTACTATACGCGTCGCAAACATAACCAAACGATAAATTTACGACCGAGCATAAAATTTAAATGCACTAAAATAAATCTATAAAATTCACAACCGAGCCGTACGTAAAATTTAACATTAAACTACGTTTTGGTAAACTATAAAAAATAAAATTTAAAGGAGAAAAAATGAAAATTTTACGGATGCTTTTTCTTGCTTTTTGCGTATTTCTTACCTACGCAAACGCTAACGACGCACAAAAATGGGCGAGCAAAATCACGGCGGGCAAACAGATACCTACAGGTAAATTTTTGGCCTTTTACCTAAGCAAGAACGACCCAAAAAACGTCGTTTTCTCGGAAACGGTCGAAAGTGTAAATTTAAATTTCCCTTACGACGAGTTTCATAAGATACCTTCCGAAAAATTTATCGCCTACTGGGTTGGAAATTTCGATTTTAAACAAGATGTGCAAAAGATGATTTTAACCGATTTTAGCTGGGCAAATTTACGCATTTCGGTGGACGGCGAGCAGATATTTGATTCCGAAAACGCCGGAAGCAAAGCGCTTATGCATAAATTTAACAAGGGGCGCCACAAGATAGAAGTTTGGTTTGTTAACAACTGGCACACGACTAGCCTTTTAGTAGATTTTAAAGATGAACCGAAATTTTACAAACAAAGCGAAGTAGTCGCGAAACTAAAAGGCCAAAAATTTGATATCTGGCTTGCTGCCGTTTACGAAAGCGGCACACAGGATAACAAAATAAGAGTAACGCTAGAAAAAGCGCAAAAACCGCTCGTGGTAATGTTAAGCTCCTATCGGGCCGTACGCTGGGAGGTATCAAATCCGCACGGCAATAAAATTTTGGCCGCACTGGTTTTTAATCCGAGAAGCAGTATAAATTTAAAAGAAAATGTCTATTTCATGGATGATTACGGATACGACGAAGATACGGAGATAAAATGCTATTGCGTAAACGGCGGAGCGGACTTTCACTGCGAGGGCGGAGACATAAATAGCAAAAACGATCGCGTCAGAAAAGATTTCGGGCAAAATTTAGGCGGTTTTAGCGGCTCTTATGGCGCGATTACGCTAAATTTACCGAGCATTTTGATAGATGAAAGCGTGTTTACCAAGGACGCGGAGGCAAAAAAGAGGAACGAAGCTGAGCGCGAAAAATGCCGAAAAAGCGGTAAAATAAACGACACTTTTAAGTAGTTTAAAAGCTAAATTTTACGCTTAAAGGGCTACGGGCGAGCCAAGATACTCTAGCTCGCCTTTTTATCTATGCAAAATAGCCTTAGACTAAACATTGGTTTAAAATTATTTTGGATGCCTTATGCACTAAAATTTAAGAACTAGCGATCATTTATCGTCTTGATTTTAGGCTGCCGTTGCGATTTAGTTAAATTTACCTTGGCGTACGGTTTATCTAAATTTAACGAAAATCTTTGCCGCCGTCGCCCACGCGGCGAGTTTAGCCTCGTCTTTTAAGCTTCCAAATATATTTAGGATTTTTTATTTGTTTCCTTGCTCTCCAAAATTCAGCTATGCCGTAAGGAAAAGGATAACCCAAGCGAGCAAATTCACCGTTAAACGGCCAAACTTCAGTCTACTTCGTCAAATTTACCGCCGCAGCCCCGCCCTACTCGCCCAGCTTCTGCGCTAATTTTTCCCAAAGCTCGCTTAGGCCTAGGATATCGTTGTGTCCGGCGTTTAGTTCGTAAATTTCATCTCCGGGCTTTAGAAATTTAAGCAATCTGCGCGAGTTATCCACGCCGATTAGCTCGTCATGCTCGCCGTGAAATATCACCACCGGCCCGCCAAAACCGCCGACAAACTCAAACGTAGGGATTTTGTATTTGATTAAAAATTTCGGTACAAAGGGCATTTTCTCACGCGCTAGCTCCTCTAGGCTAAAATAAGGCGCGATCAAAACTAGCCGCTTAGCTCCGTATTTCTGCGCCGCGCGAGCCGCTAGCCCGCTACCTACCGAGTAACCGACCGCCGCGACCTCGCCCGCATCATACTCGCGCAAAACCAGCTGCATCATCGCGTCCGCATCAGCATAAAGCTGCTCCTGCGAGCTTATCTCGCCGCCGCTTTTGCCGTAGCCTCGGTAGTCAAACAGATAAAAATCATAGCCCAAATCCGTAAAAAACCGTGCGTAACCGCCCCAGCCTTGCAGATTGCCGGCATTTCCGTGGAAAAAGATCGCCGCGCCGTTTTTTGCCCTTCCTTCACCGTTCGCATCGCCGTAAATTTGCCCGCCGTCCCTACTTTGCGCTAAAAATTTAAGCCCGCTTATGCGCGTACCGTTTACGTCTAAATTTATCTCCTCAAACGGCTGGTCAAAGCTAAAATCATGGTTTGGCTCAAGCTTGCTCGGGAAAAATATCAGCCTCTCTTGAAAAAAATAAAGCAGCGCCAAAACCGCGACGTAGACTACTAAAAATATTACGCAAAGCCGAAAAATCGTTTTCACTTTTGTCCTTTAAATTTATCTTTGGCGGATTTTCTATCCAAAAACGCCCAAATTTAACCGCGCAAACACTAAATTTTTATCGCGCCGCATGCTAGATCCTGCCGTTAATGCCAAAATTTTAGCAAAAAATCGCGTAGCAAGAGCAAATTTAAGCAATTACGCTTTTAAAAATCAAAATAACGCCCTTTTTGCCGAAGTTTATACTGATTTTAATCGACTTTTTGGCAAAATCTACGGTTTAAAAAGTCAAATTTAAGGAAAAATATGCTTGAAGTCAAAAATTTATTAATGAGATTTAACGCGCAGTTGCTATTTGAGGACGTAAATTTAAAGCTCACTCGCGGCAACCGCTACGGTCTCATCGGCGCAAACGGCGCGGGAAAATCGACGTTTTTAAAAATCCTTGCAGGCGAGATCGAAGCAAACAGCGGCGAGATCGTCATCGAAAACGGGCTAAAAGTAGGCGTACTAGGTCAAGATCAGTTTGCGTTTGAAAACTTTAGCGTCAAAGACGCCGTGCTATACGGCAACAAACGCCTCTACGACGCAGTAAAAGAAAAAGAGCGCCTCTATATGAGCGAAGAGTTTACCGACGCCGTAAACGACCGTCTGGCGCAGCTTGAGATGATAAGCGCCGAGGAGGATCCTAGCTACGAGTACGAGGTACGCATCGAAAAAATCCTAAGCTCGCTTGGCTTTAGCGACTTTGAAAAGCCGATGAGCGAGGTCGAAAACTCGGATAAATTTAAAGTCCTGCTCGCTCAAGTACTATTTCCAAAGCCGGACATTCTTTTCCTTGACGAGCCCACCAACAACCTTGATATCGATAGCATAAAGTGGTTAGAAAACGAGCTAAACCGCCACGAGGGAACGATGGTGCTAATCAGCCACGACCGCCACTTCTTAAACGCGGTTTGCACGCACATACTAGACGTGGATTTTAAGAAAATTAGGCAGTTTGCCGGCAACTACGACGACTGGTACATCGCCTCGACGCTGGTTGCCAAACAGCACGAGATGGAACGCGACAAAAAACTAAAAGAAAAAGAGGAGCTGGAGAAATTTATCGCGCGATTCTCGGCAAACGCAAGCAAAGCCCGCCAAGCCACGAGCCGCCAAAAGCAGCTAAACAAACTCGACATCGAGGAGATCAAAGTATCAAGCAGACGCGATCCTAGCATACTTTTCCGCACCAAGCGCGACATCGGCAACGAGATCCTAGAGGTGCGCGGCATCAGCAAAACATACGACAAGGTTTTGTTTGAAAATTTTAGCTTCAAGCTCGAAAAGAACGACAAAGTCGCTATCATCGGCGCAAACGGCGTAGGCAAAAGCACGCTGGCTAAAATCATCATCGGCGAGGTCGCTCCGGATAGCGGCGACGTGCACGTGGGCGCGACGATAGAGCCTAGCTACTTCGCGCAGGACACGACAAATAAAATCACCGGCGAACTCAAACTCTACGAGTGGCTGCAAGACGAAAATAACAAGGACCTAGACGAGATCCGCAAGTGCCTAGGCAGGATGCTATTTAGCGGCGCCGAGCAGGAAAAATCAGTCGGTAGCCTAAGCGGCGGCGAGAAACACCGCCTGATGCTAAGCCGCCTAATGCTAGAGCGCGGCAACCTGCTCGTGCTAGACGAGCCGAACAACCACCTAGACCTTGAGGCCATTATCGCCCTAGGCGAGGCGCTGTATAAATTCGGCGGCAACGTCATCTGCGTGAGCCACGACAGGGAGCTCATCGACGCCTTTGCTAACCGCATCATCCACCTAAAAGGCAACGGCGAGATCGTCGATTTTAAGGGAACCTTTGAAGAATACGCCGCGATGAACGAGGGGGCGACGGATTAAATTTGAGCTTGCAAATTTAAGCCCGTTTCGCCGCTTGGATTTCGGGTCTAATTTTGCAAATTTTACGCGCGCATACCCGCATCTTTAAAACGCTAAAAAGGAGCCGAAACGAAAAATTTACTAAAACCGTAAATATGGTAAAAGATGCGGGCGAACCGGTTAAAAACTTTGTAGAAATGTCAAAAAACTATCCGAAATTTAAGGACTATTACCGCGATTTTACCGATATCGGCGCACAAATTTTTAAAATCCGCGAAAAACTGCACGCCGATTTTGCGCAGCTAAAAGAGCGCGATGGGGCAAAGGCGCTAAAAGGGCAAGGCAAATAAATTTCCGCTAATTTTAAATCTCTCAAATTTTTAGCGACTAGGACTTCCACTTGCACCTGCTGATATGCAAAACGGCTCCGCCCGCCTACACTACAAAAGAAACTACTGTATTATGCTTGACTTGCCCAAACCTGCATCTTTAAGGTGCTAAATTTGGCTTGGTCAAATTTACAATACGCATTTTTAGTTTCTCTAAAATTTAAACTTTTAAATTTTCTCTTTGGGAGAGGAAGGGACTTTACTTAGTTTCTCTTGCGGTAGCTACTGTCGCCCTATTATTAGGCTTAAGACCGCATGCAACTCGTGACTGCAAGCAGACTACTACGCTGTGTTTACAGATACGAGCAAAGCGCAGTAGAGCGTCGCCTTCCTTTGCGTCGTGCTACGCACTCGCAACTGCCGAAGGCAGACCCGCCCCCGTCTGTTTGCAGCTGCTAGCGCAGCGACGCACAAGCCCTCACCACCAACCCCACTGCACGTTAGAGGTGGCGACATGGCTTTGCTTACGCAAAGCGTCGCAAATTTTAAATTTGAGTTTTCAAGATGCGGGTCTCGGTGGGTAGAATTTGAAGCCGAAATTCGCAAATTTGACTTCAAATTTGAATGTAAAATTTCTGTATAGTTTTATCGTATTTTTATCTTGATTTTCTTGTTAAGGGGGAAGGGGCTTGAATTACGCTCTGCTTTCCAGCTCTCAAAGAGAGCGCGTCCTAGCAGTAGCAAACAAAGTGCGGCTAAGCACAAGGCGAAGCAAAGCCGAAGCAAAAGAACTCCCTTTTGTATCCGCCTTTCTCTTTTTCTTGGGAGGCGGAAGGGGGTTTCTACTTACGAAGCGTCGCCCCTTCCGCCCCCAAACCC
>NZ_CAJPQR010000033.1 GCF_905372745.1 uncultured Campylobacter sp.
TTGTTTTTTAAAATTTACAACACAACTACATCGAAATCTTTTTGAGTAGCCAAAAGACCGCCATACCAACGCATAAAATAATAACCGCTCAAATATAATCCATCTTATTTCCTTGCCTATTTTTGCCGAAGCCTAATTTGTTTTTCGTTTATTATAACTCAAACTTACGGCTTTTCAGAAAGGCCGTGATTTAAGAGAAAATTCGCTAAAATTTACAAAAGAGCAAAAAGGATTGAAAATGGATGAGAAAAAGAGCGTTTTTATCAACCGCGAGCTTAGCTGGCTGCGCTTTAACTCGCGCGTTTTAGCCCAGTGCGAAAAGGCGTTACCGCCGCTTGAAAAGCTAAAATTTATCGCGATTTATATGACGAATTTGGATGAATTTTACATGATCCGCATCGCGGGACTCAAGCAGCTTTTTGCCGCCGGAGTCGCCGCTAGCGGTAGCGACGGCATGAGCCCGCTCGATCAGCTAAGAGAGATCAGAAAATACATCAAAGACGAACTCGCGCTCGTGGAAAAACACTATAAAGACGCGCTAAAAGAGCTCGCGCAAAATGGGCTTTTTATGAAAAATTACGACGAAATCTCGCCCGAGCTTCGCGCCAAATGCGACGAGTATTTTTTCTCAAACATCCTGCCCGTCATCGTGCCTATCGCGGTCGATGCCACGCATCCGTACCCTCATCTAAACAACCTTAGCTTTAGCCTAGCCGTTAAACTTGCCGACGCGGATAGTCCAGAGATCATAAAATTTGGCATGATACGTATCTCGCGCGTTTTGCCAAGATTTTATCAAGCGGCCGACAACGTCTATGTGCCGATAGAAACGATCGTGCACCGCCACGCGGAGGAGATTTTTCCTGGTTACAAGCTGCTTAGCTCGGCGGCATTTAGAGTCACGAGAAATGCTGATATCGTCATCGAGGAAGAAGAGGCGGATGATTTTATGATGATCCTCGAGCAAGGGCTCAAGCTACGCCGCAAGGGCGCTTTTGTCCGCATGCAGATACAAAAGGACGCCGACGCCGAGATAGTCGAGTTCCTAAACTCGCATATGAAGATTTTTTACAAAGACATCTACGAGTACACCGTCCCGCTCACGCTAAATTCGCTCTGGCAAATCGTGGGAAATAAAGAATTTTCGCACCTTTGCCTACCGCCGTACGCGCCAAAGACATTGCCGCCTTTTAACACTCATCTCTCGATGTTTGACGTCATCGATAAAGAAGACGTGCTAGTCGTGCATCCCTACGAGAGCTTTGATCCCGTCGTTCAGTTTATCAGGGAGGCGAGCAAGGATCCGCGCGTGATTTCGATCCGCATGACGCTCTACCGCGTCGATAAAAGCTCGCCTATCATCCAGGCTCTCATCGACGCCGCAAACGACGGCAAGCAAGTAACCGTGATGGTCGAGCTAAAGGCGAGGTTCGACGAGGAAAACAACCTACACTGGGCAAAGGCTCTAGAGGACGCCGGCGCGCACGTGATATACGGTATCACGGGCTTTAAGGTGCACGCAAAAGTTAGCCAAGTCATCCGTCAAGAGGGCGGCAAGCTCAAATTTTACATGCATCTATCCACCGGCAACTACAACGGCGGCTCGGCGAAAATTTACACCGACGTGAGCTATTTTACGAGCAGGGCGGAGTTTGCGAGCGATACGACGACGTTTTTTCACATACTTTCGGGCTTTTCTAAAAACCGCCGTTTGCAGACGCTCTCTATGTCGCCGATGCAGATAAAAGAGCGCGTGCTAGAGATGATAAAGACCGAGACCGCGCACGGCGAGCAGGGCAGGATCGTGGCGAAGATGAACGCGCTAGTAGATAGCGACATCGTGGACGCGTTGGTAAAGGCTAGTAGTGCGGGCGTAAAGATCGATCTCATCGTGCGCGGCATCTGCTGCGTGCGCCCGGGCGTAAAGGGCCTAAGCGAAAATATCCGCGTGAGATCGCTCATCGGCAAATACCTTGAGCATGCGAGGATATTTTATTTCAGGCACGCCGAGCCTCAAATTTACATCGCATCCGCCGACTGGATGCCGCGAAATCTCGAGCGCCGCCTAGAGCTCATGACGCCGATAATAGATAAAAATTTGCAAGAGCGTTTGCTCGAGTTTTTGCGCTTGCAGCTTAGCGATAACGAGCTGGCGTTTGAGCTGCAAAACAGCGGCGAATACACAAAAGTAAGGCCAAAAGACGGCGACGCGCGCATAAACTCGCAAGAGGTACTCGAGGAGTACGTGAGCGGGATATATAAGGCGACGAAAAAGGATAGCGATAAGGGGAAGAGCGAGCAGATGGTGGCGAAACTGCTAAAAGAAAGTTAAGCGGCTCGTCTTTTGAGTGCTTTTTGCGGATTTCGTTAAAATTTGACTCGATAGGCTACATGCCTTATCTTCGTCAAATTTTAACTTCAAAACCCCAAAAATCATCTCAAAACAAGCGTAGCGTTTTTGCGAAGCAAAATGTTTCTATAAAATACTTCGCCTTATCGTTTTACGTTCAAATTTGAAGCTAAATTCGGCTAAATTTATAAATTTAGCTTCAAATTTTACTTGCCCAGACCCGCATCTTGAAACTGCTAAATTGGGCGAGCAAATTTGTAAAAATATACGCGTGCGGCAAATTTTACTTCGCCGAGTTTTTGGTTACACGCATTTCGGTCAAAAATTTAAAAAACAAAATATAAGTGATAAAATGATTTCTTTCAACGCCTTTTTCTCTGGTTTTTCTCTAGGGCTCTCGCTGATCCTTGCCATCGGAGCGCAAAACGCCTTCGTGCTAAAACAAGGCATCAAAAAGCAGCATGTTTTTCTCGTTTGCGCCATCTGCGCGCTTAGCGATGCCGCGCTGATTTTTGCGGGAGTGTCGGGGTTTGGCTACGTGGTAGAGCGCTACCATATCATCAAAACCGCCGCGCTTTGGGGCGGATTTGTATTTTTGAGCATTTACGGAATTCGTAGCCTTTATAGCGCGTTTAGTGCCTCGCATGCGCTAACAGCTGGCGGCGAGGAGGCACACAGTGCGGCTAAAACGGCGCTTCTAACGCTAGCTTTTACGTGGTTAAATCCGCACGTTTATCTTGATACGGTCGTGCTTCTTGGCTCGGTTTCTACGAAATTTGGCGAGAGCGCGGGACTCTTTGGCGCGGGCGCGATGTGCGCGTCGTTTGCATTTTTCTTTTTGCTTGGATACGGAGCTAGGTTTTTGGCACCGCTGTTTCAAAAGCCTGCCGCATGGAAAATTTTAGAGTTTTTTGTGGGTGTCACTATGATAGCGCTTGGCGTGATGTTAGTCGTCGGCGAGTGATAGCGCTCAAATTTGATGCGAAATTTAGCTTGCGCGTATTTTGCAAGTAAAATTTAATGCTTGCGGTAGTAAAATTTCGCAAAATTATGTTTACAAGAGAAGCGATGAAAAAGCTGATTATTTTTATGATTGCGCTGATATTTTGCGGGTGCGGTATAGCGTCAAAGGGTGATGGAGCCTCAAGGGATATGAATTTTCATATAGCAAAGAGGATAGCCATAGATATGTCGGGCGGTTGGATTGATTTTAATAAAGAAAACTACGATAAATTTTGGAGAAATGTACGAAGTTCTGGCTATTATACAAAATATAGATTGGATTGGATTAAAGCTGATGCTTATTCGATGGTAAATTTAAATATTGAGTTTTTGAAATCAGCCCTTGAAACTTACAATAGTAAAAATGTGATTAAAACAGCCGATTTTGCATCCTACGAGAAAAATATCGATAATTTATCTCCAACCGTATCCGGTTACAATACCGAACAAGAATATAAATTAAAAATGGTGATAAAGCAGGCTATAGCTGCATATAATCAACAACTTCAAATGTTTCAAAACGGCGGTGAATTTAATCTTTATTTATATCTCATGCATGTTGCAAATATCAGCGATAACGGCGTGAGTATATCGATTGACTTTGGGAAAATTAATGGCGTCGGCGAGAATAAAAACGATATAGAAAGATACTTAAACAGAGCATATGAATTAAAACGAAACCTAGATAGTCTTTTTGATAAAAACTATCGTTGGTAATGTATAAATTTTAGCAAAATGAACAACCAAATTTATCTCATCGGCGACGTTCACGGCTGTTATAAAACCCTTTGCACCTTGATAGATCGCTTGCCGCGCGGCGCCGATTCTAAAATTTGCTTCGTCGGCGATCTGATAGACCGCGGCGAGGGGAGTTTTGAGGTCGTGCAGCTGGCGATTCAGCGCGGTTACGCGGCCGTGATGGGCAATCACGAATACCGCCTTTTGCAACACAAAGACGCATTTTTACGCGACGAAACGCCTGGCGATCCGCGCTGGTTTTACCTAAACGGCGGCGCGCAGACTTTCGCCTCCTACGCCAAAGCTAGCCGCACCCAGAAGCTAGCACATTTAGAGTTTTTGTCAAATTCACCGCTTTATTTGGAGTTTGACGAGTTTAAAAACGCACAGGGCAGGCGGCTCGTCGCGTCGCATTCGGCGATTGGGCGGATGTGGGCGCTACGCAACTCGCACGGCGATAGCGCGGCGGAGTTTAGGCGGCATGTGCTTTGCGGTAGGGGCGATTTTAGCCAAAATGAAGGCGTCTTTAACGTCTACGGCCATACGCCGATCGCGAGCCCCGACATTACGGAATTTAGTGCAAATATCGACACGGGCTGCGTTTATAAGCAAGATTTTGGCCGTCTTTGCGCACTTGAGTTTCCGAGCATGCGGATTTTTATGCAGGAAAATATCGAGGACGACGGGTGATTTTAGTCAAATTTGAGGCTAAATTTGACTAAAATTTGAAATTTTATGCACCGAGACTCGAGTCTTTAAAGTATTAAATTTGGTTTTTGGTCAAATTTAACGTTATGTCCTTAAATTTCTTTAAACGAAAATGATTGTTTGACGCCGTCTTGCTTCTTTGTTAAGTGGGAAGGGGATTGAATTACGCTCTGCTAGCAGTTGCGAGGCAAAGCCGAAGCAAAAGAGCCCCTTTTTCTTTTTTTCGGGAGAGGAAGGGGCTTTACTTCGCCTGCGGTTCGTAACTGCAAGCAGACCTACTTACGAAGCGTCGCGAGTTTTTGACTCTAAATTTGATGTTTTCAGGGTGCGGGTCTCGGTGGGTAAAATTTAAAACCGAAATTTACAAATTTAACTTCAAATTTGAGCGAAAAACGATAAGGCGAAGTGTCTTGTGATGAATTTAAATGTTGCGACGAAATTTTCAACCGAAGATAGAACATATAGTTCATCGAGGGAGAAAATTTATAGCTCATTTAAAGGCGCACAAGAAACGAGCCGCTCACAATTTACGTATCTTGGCGATTTCATCTCTTAGCGCCGCCGCCTTCTCAAACTCCAGCTGCTCCGCGGCTTCTAGCATCTGCTTTCTTAGCTCTTTGATTATGCTCGCTCGCTCGGAGGCAGGCATTTTTTCCAGATTTTTGCCGCGTTTATATATCTCGCCCTCATCCTCGACGTGCAGGCTCTCCTCGATGTTTCGGCTGGCCGAGCGCGGGACGATGCCGTGAGCGCGGTTGTATTCATCTTGCATCTTGCGGCGAGCCAGCGTCGTATCCATCGCTTCTTGCATGGATTTGGTGATCTTTTTGGCAAACATCAGCACCCGTCCGTTTACGTTTCTAGCCGCGCGCCCCATCGTTTGGATTAAGCTCGTCGTCGAGCGCAAAAAGCCCTCCTTATCGGCGTCCATGATGGCTATGAGGCTAACCTCGGGTAGATCAAGCCCCTCGCGGAGCAAATTTATGCCGATGAGCATATCAAACTCGCCTCCTCTTAGCCCTCGGATGATCTCGTTTCGCTCGACGGCGTCGATGTCTGAGTGCATGTATTTGACCTTGATGCCTAGCTCGGTGTAGTAGCGGCTGAGCTCCTCGGCCATCTTTTTAGTTAGCACGGTGACTAGTACGCGCTCGTTTCTCTCGATCGTTTTTTTGGCCTCGTCAAATAAAATTTCCACCTGATTTTCGCTGTCTTTTATCTCGATTAAGGGGTCTAGCAGTCCCGTCGGGCGTAAAATTTGCTCGTAAACGTGGCCGCAGCTTAAATTTATCTCGTATTCGTTCGGGGTCGCCGAGACGAAAAGAAATTTGGCGCGTTTGTTTATAAACTCGTCAAATTTAAGCGGACGGTTATCAAGCGCGGAGGGCAGGCGAAATCCGTACTCCACCAGCACCTCTTTGCGGCTGCGATCTCCTGCGTACATACCGCGAAACTGCGGCAGACTCACGTGGCTTTCATCCACGATGACTAGATAGTCCTTACCGCCCAGCTCAAAATAATCAAACATCGAGTAGGGCGTCTCTCCCGCCTTTTGCCCCGTTAGGTGGCGCGCGTAGTTTTCGATGCCCTTGCACATGCCCGTACTACTCATCATCTCTAGGTCAAACTCCACTCGCTGTTTTAGGCGCTGAGCCTCGACGAGCTTGCCTTGGTCGTTAAATTCTTTTAGCCGCTCTTCTAGCTCCTCTTCTATCTGTTTGATGGCGATTTTTAGGCGGTCTGCACCCACTATGAACTGACTCGTGGCATAAAGCGTAAATTTACCCACGTCTTTTAGCTTTTTGTTTTCCAAAACGTCAAAGTGATACATCGCGTCGATCTCGTCGCCGAAAAACTCGATGCGAAGCGCCTCGTCGCCCCAGTATGCGGGATAGACGTCCACCACGTCGCCGTTTACGCGAAAGTCGCCTCGGTCGAAGTAGTTATCGTTTCGCTTGTAGCCCATATCAACGAGCTTTTGCAGTAGCGCGCGCTGATTGATATTTTCGCCCACGCCCAGATACGCGACCATGCCTTGGTATTCGCTAGGATTGCCTAAGCCGTAGTTGGCCGATACCGACGCCACGCACACGACGTCGTCAAAGCTAAGCAAACTCGCCGTCGCAGAGAGACGCAGACGCTCGAGTTCTTCGTTTACGGAGCTATCTTTTTCGATAAAAAGGTCTTGACGCGGGATGTAGGCCTCGGGCTGATAGTAGTCGTAGTAACTGATGAAATACTCTACGTGATTTTTAGGGAAAAAGCCCTTAAATTCGCTATAAAGCTGAGCGGCGAGGGATTTATTATGCGTCATGATTAGCGTGGGCATATTTAGCTCTTTTATCACGTTTGCCATAGTAAAGGTCTTGCCCGAGCCCGTGACGCCTAGAAGCGTTTGGTATTTGTTACCCGATCTTACGGAGGCTGTGATATTGGCGACTGCGCGGGCCTGATCCTCGCTCGGGCTAAATTTGGACGAAATTTCAAAATTTTTCATTTTTTACCTTAAAAATCAGCTTTTTTTGTTACAATTACGTAAAATTATACCAAAACTAAGGAAAAAGATGTTTGATAACGATAAAGTACTAAACACCCTAACCGACAAGGTAAACGACCTGCTGGCTAGATATAACGAAATCTGCGAAGAAAACGAGTCTCTACGCAACGAACTAATCAGCGTCAAAGCCCAAAACGAAGCCAAAACAAACCAAATCGCGCGACTAGAAGAAGACCTAAGAACCAAAAACACCGAGAGCGATGACGTCATCCGCAAGATCGAAGCGGTGCTGGGAAAGTAAATTTAGGCGATGCGACTAATGAAAAAAATAACGGTAAAGATAGCCTCCACATCCTATAATATAAGCCTCGAGGATGAATTTGCCCAAAGCTTTGAAAAAGAGTGGGAGACGTTTACCGGGGGGAAGAGATGTCTAGATGTTAAGGAGCTGCTTAGCGCCTATGTACAAAAATGCTACGAAAACTATCAGCGCGAGCGCGAACTGCGCTCTTTGGCGCAAAAACTAACTAAAGAATTTAACTAAAAAATATCTAAATTTATATATTTTAAGTCGCACAAGTCAACTTCTTAGACTTTTAGCGCGTTTTTGAGAGCGCACTTTACTATATTTATTTGACTTTTTATGTTTTTTGTGTGGCGTATTTGTCTATATTTTAGACTTTTATAGGCGTTTTTTGGACGATAAAGTAGCAACTATAGGCTAAAATAGGCTATTTATTCACGTTTTTCGTAAAAATTTGCATTATTTCTTGTAAATTTATTTTAGTTTAAGCATTTTGTATATATAATTCCGCCAACTGCATAAGTGTATGCAGAAATAAACACAAGGAGTCTCGTATGAGAAAAGGTTTTACAATGATCGAGTTGATCTTCGTGATCGTTATTTTAGGTATCCTAGCTGCTGTTGCTATCCCAAGACTAGCTGCGACTCGTGATGATGCAGAGGTTTCAAAAGCTGCTACAAACATCCAAACTATGGTTTCTGACCTTGGCACGTACTATACGTCTCAGGCTCGATTCTCTACTACACTATCTGATATGACTGGTGTTTCTAGTCCTGTTAAAGTTAAAACCGATGCGTGCTTTACTGTAAGTACAGCTGCTGCTGATATAGATAATGCTAATGGTACAATAAAGGTAACAGTGGATAATAGTACTGGCGCTTGCGCAAGACTATGGCAACTTCCTGGTCTAGTTGAGCTAAATGCTAAAATCACTAGAGATAGCAACAAACTAAAATTTGGCGGCATAGGTGTTCAATACTAATAGCGTCTTGCTTTTAGATAACTAAAATAGTAAGCCCAAATTTGCCTAGAGCGAATTTGGGCTTTTTTTTATTTGTGATGAAAATACATCTTAAAGGAAATGACTTGAAAGCGGCGTTTACTTTAATAGAACTTATTTTCGTTATTTTAATAATAGGCATCTTGGCTGTAGTAGCTATCCCTAGACTAAACGCCACCAGGGACGATGCGCAGGCCTCTACTGTAGCCAGCAATGTCGCTGTGGCCGTAATGGATATACTCAGCTACTATACCTCGACCGGCTCTTTTACTGACATAAAATCTATGTCAAATATAGTAATAGACAATGACGGCAAAATAAAAGTAAAAGACTCTGACTGCTTCCAACTATCCGTAGCTAATGCTACTGCTAGCGATGTAGATCCTAGTAAGGGTATAGAAGTTGGCAGCCCTATACTAAAAGTTATAGGTATAACCGGGGGCAACAGTGCGTGTGTAACTGCCCAAGAGCTAACTCGTGATATTCTTGTCGCTAGTCCTATAAATTTAGGGCAAGGGCATGTGAGGTATTGAAAAATAACGAGATATTGAAGTTATTTTGATTTTTAAGCGTCTTATGTTGAAATAAGGCGCTTTATTTTATATGATTTTTACACTAAAATGTAGAAATAAAGAGGATATAGTATGAGACGTGGTTTTACGATGCTTGAGCTTGTTTTTGTTATCGTTGTTTTAGGTATTTTGGCTAGTATAGCGGGGGTTAAGATATTTGCTACTAGAGATGATGCTTTGATTGCTAGAGCTAGAAATAATGTAGCTTCTATAAGAAGCGGTATAATCAATAAATACAGTGCAAATATGATGAGAGGTAGTTTTGGTTATCCTGCTCAGCTCGAAAAAACTGGTAGTTCAGTACCTTTTGATGACGTGATTCAAGGCGGTGCAAAAGACTGGACAAAAAGCGGTAACAATTATACTTTTAAACTAGGTTCAAAAACAGTATTATTTACTTACGATTCTAGAAATGGTACGTTTGACTGCCCTCATAGTCAGTCGTTGTGTAAGGCCCTTACGGAGTAGACGGCTTTTTTAAAATGGTTGCAAACGGCTTGAGTCCTAGACCGTTTGTATACTACTATGAAAATTTACCCAAAATTTAATTAACATCAAAGATAAGATTTTTCGGCTATATTTTAAAATGTAGCCGAAATTTTTACGGCTTTTAAATTTATAAAATATATTCTCTGTTATACCGATTTTTTGTGATTTTTTATAAATAAACTAAATTTTCTTAAAGACTAAAAAACTAATTTTGACTATGTATGCTTTTTTGTAAATATACTTGTTGATTTTTAAATTTTTAGTGATTATTCTATTGTATTTTTGCTATTTTAGTTACGGCTTGGTGGTAGAATAAATGTTAAAACACAAAAGCTTACAATAGTAAATGATTAATTAGTAAGTAAAAAATCATAGTTCGGGCATACGTAGCATAAGAAAAACTAAAAAAATAAGAAATTAAACCTTGCGTTTTAGCAATGTTTTATATACTCAAATTATAGATCGCTTTAGCTCTTGTGCCCGCCTTATTTTACTTACTATAAAGCTTGGTTGTAATGTAAAAAATTGCCACGACGTATGTGTTATTTTTTTATAAGTCCGTTTAAGTAAAAATTGCCGCTTAAGATACACGGCAATTCCAAAAATTAAAGGATATAATATTATGGTCAAATTAAATCCTTTATTTGAAAATCTATCTCAAGAAATAGCCAAAATGAATTTAAGCGTAGCAACCGTCTTTTCGGCAGATGTGCATAAAAGGCGTCAAAGTCGGCTTTGCTTCATACCCTTTCTAGTCTACTCTGTAATCCCATAAAAGCAATAAATATCAAATCAAAGTTGCAGCAGTTTGGTTGGTATGAAATCAGATAAAAAGGCCGCTTACGAGTAGGGCATTGCCGCTTCATACGGCATTTGTCGCTATCATAAAAGCAATTAGGCGATATAGGCTAGACATGGTATCTAAAAATAGCCAAAGCCACACAACTCTATAGACTACAATACATGCTGCCGCGACTTTACGTATAATAGCAAGCAAACGGGATCAATAAGGCAAGCGAATAATACAAATCTCAAAAGTCGTTTTTAAAATTTAGCTAGGTCTAACTGAATATAAATGCTGAGTTTAAGTGATTTTAAAGAGCGAGGCAGGCTAAAAATTTAAGTATAATCGCCAACGATGGAAAGAAAACAGGCTTAGTAAAATGCAGATTAGATAAACGAGATTAAGAAGGCAAACGAATAATACAAATTTCAAAAGTCGTTTTTGAAATTTAGCAAGGTCTAGCCGAGTATAAATACCAAATTTAATTGATTTTAAAGAGCGATACAGGTTAAAGAACAAATTTAAAACCGCTGGCGATGGAGATAAAACCGGCGTAATGAAGCGCAGGCTAGATTAATTTGAGCTGCGAGCCAAAACGACTGATCGGTAATAATTGGCAACCGATTCTGCCAGAGGTAAAAATAAATACCGCCGCCAAATTTATAATACCGAATTTAACTTCGCAAATGGCCTAAATTTAAGCAAAATGCATTAAATTTAAGTGCTAAAAATAGCGGAGCTAAGCTTCACTAAAATTTAGCAAAGCCGCTAGCCGAGGGGTAAATTTGGTACAACAAGGCAAGATAATAAAAAAGTGGAATATGAGAAACGGCAATCAGGCGAGGCGCCGCCGATTACGAAATAAACTTCGGCGCGGCTTTAGGGAGCGCAAATTGCACCCCCTGCCGCAAGCCGCGCGTAAATTTAAACCGCTACCGAAACTGGCGATTTTTGGGATTATTATTGTAAAATGCGGATCTAAAAACCGACTAATACCAAAATATACAAAAGGCAAGCCGTGTGCGAAGATGAGATAAAATACTACGAAATTTTGTTAAGCGGGTTAAATTTGGCACCGCTCACTTATCACTACGGCGGTGATTTAGAGCCTTTTTGCGCAGTTACGGTTACGGTTAGAGGCAAAGAAACGCTAGGCTACGTTTTTAGGCAAGTAACAAAACCTAGCTTTAAAACCGCCCAGATATCGGCCGTGCGCGCGCAGACTTTAACTCAGATTCAGATCTCGCTGCTGAGGTTTATCTCGCATTATTACGTCGTAAATTTATCCGTCGCCGCAGGTCTTTTTACTCCGCTTGACGTAGGCGCGCCGTGCCCTGCGTTTTGCGAAAAAAAAGCGGACGAGCGGGCTTTAGGCGATAATAACGACTTAAATTTAAACGCCAAAATCCGTAAAAAAGAGGGGCGAAATTTACCCATAGAGTCAAACGATGCCGCGCAGACTAGCGATTTGGATTTTGGATTTACCTCCGTAGTTGGCGTATCCAAGACTAGCGCATGCCAAGCAAATTTAAAATCAAATTTAGCCAAAAACGCTAGCCAAAACGGCGACGCGACTTTGACGGAGGCAAATTTATCGGCGGGTGCTTCGTCGCCACAAACGGCTCAAAATCAAAAACAAACGCTAAATTTGATAAACCGCCAAGAATCGGTCGCAAATAAAAAGCCCTTTGAAACGCCAAATTTAAGCGACGAACTAGAGCCTAAAATATTCTTAAAAGCCCCGAGCCTAAACCCGGCCCAACAAGAGGCGCTAAATTTTGCTAAAAGCCGTAAAACCAGCCTTATTTTCGGCGACACGGGAAGTGGTAAAAGCGAGATTTATTTTTCGCTCATTCGCGAATATTTGCTTGCTGGTCGGCAAGTTTTGCTTTTGATGCCCGAAATCTCGCTAACGCCTCAGATGACGAAGCGGCTAAAGAGCTATTTTGGCGAAAAGTTTGGCGTCTGGCACTCCAAAATAACCCCAAAAAAGCGCGGCGAGATCCTACAAAAATTTCAGAGTCGCGAGATAAATTTGATCGCGGGCGCGCGCTCAGCGCTATTTTTGCCATTTACAGAGCTTGGGCTAGTTATCGTCGACGAGGAGCACGACGACAGCTACAAATCCGCGCAAAATCCGCACTATAACGCCCGCGACCTCGCGCTATTTCTTGCGAGCAAATTTGACGTCAAAGTCGTGCTGGGCTCGGCCACGCCAAGCGTCGTGAGCTTCAAGAAGCAGCCTCACTTTAGGCTAAGGGGAACGTTTTTTAAAAGCGAGAAAAAATTTATCTACGACGAGAGCGAGACGGGGCTAAGCGATGTGATCCTAGGCGAGCTTGCGGCGAGTTTTGCGGGCGGTAAGCAGGCGGTGGTCTTCCTGCCGACGCGTGCAAATTTCCGCTATCTTTCGTGCCGCGAGTGCGGCAGTACGATAAAGTGTCCGTTTTGTAGCGTCGGGATGAGCTTTTATAAAAAGCGAAATTTGCTAAAGTGCCAGTACTGCGGCTTTACGACGTCTGCGACGTGTTCGTGCGAGAAGTGCGGCAGCGAGATGATCGAGGCGAAAAAAATCGGCACCGACGAGCTAACGGAGGCCTTGCGCTCGGCATTTCCTGCGGCTAGGATCGAGAAATTTGACCGAGATGAGATCACGACGCAAAACAAGCTCGAAAAGACGTTAAAAGCCTTTAACGCGGGCGAGATAGACGCGCTAGTCGGCACGCAGATGCTTAGCAAAGGCCATGATTATCACAACGTAGATTTGGCTGTTATCATGGGCATGGACGATCTTTTGAGCTTTCCTGATTTTCGCGCTAGAGAGCGGACGCTGGCTCTTGCTATGCAAGTAGCCGGTAGAGCTGGGCGTGCGGGGCTTGGGCGCGTAGTGGTGCAAAGCAGGCAGCGGGAGTTTTTTGAAAATTTTATCGCGGATTATGATGCGTTTTTAGAGGAGGAGACGCTTGCTAGAGAGCCGATATATCCGCCGTTTGCTAGGCTTTTGCGGGTTGTCGTTTCTGAAAAAAGCGAGCAGGCAGCAAAGCAAAGGCTTGAAATTTGCGTAGCCGAGCTTGAAAATTTGCGCATAGCCGAATCTTCGCTCGAGATAGTCGGACACGGCAAGTGCGGAGTCGAGATTTTAGGCGGTAAATTTCGCTTTGAGATTTTGCTGCGCTGCGCCTCGCACGCTCCGCTTATCAAAGCCGCTCGCATCTGCGCCTCGCACGGCTTTGACGTCGATATGGATCCGATAAATTTCTCGTAGTATCTTATTTCTAGGGCTTAAACGTAACTAAATTTTTATTTGTGATAATATTTATCTTTTTTAAGCCTATTTTTATACGATTTAATTATAATCGCGTTATAATTTTATCTAGCTTTAAATATACGGCCTAGTTAAAATTATAAAGATTATCTTAAAGGAACTTAATGCAACAATTTTTACAAGCCCTAGCAGGCTCGCAAAAATATTTCGTAAACTACGTTAGCGTCGCGATTTTCATCGTGATGGCGTGGATAGGCGGACTCAAAGTCGTGCAATACGAGGCTGACGGCATCGTGCCGTTTGTAACCAACAGCCCGTTTTTTAGCTATATGTATAGCAAAAAAGATATCGTAGATAACGGCAAGGGCAAAATGGTCGCCGAGTATAACCTACATAAAAACCCGGAAGGCTTGGTCGTGCCTAAAAACATCGAGTGGCATAAACAAAACGGTACTTACGCGGTTTCGTACCTGATCGGCGCGATGATCTGCACTATCGGCACGCTCGTGTTACTTGGCATCTGGTTCCCTAAACTAGGGCTTATCGGCGGACTGCTGACGTTTGGTATGTCTATCGTAACGCTTAGCTTTTTGATAACGACGCCTGAGACTTGGGTGCCAAATCTAGGCAATCCGGCGCTGGGTATCACTGAAAGTCCTAATCACGGCTTCCCGTATCTATCGGGCGCTGGACGACTAGTGCTAAAAGATATAATAATGTCTGCCGCAGGGCTAATCGTAGCCTCAAATGCGGCGCGCAGGCTTTTGGAGTGCTGCAAAAGCTGCTCGGCTAAGTAAAATTTGCAGATTTTAGCGAGCGGTACGCCTAAATTTAGGTATCTCGCCGCTCGCGGCCTTTTCATTCTTAAATTTACGGTCTTGCCGTAAATTTGTCTTTTTTCGAACCCTAAGCCAAATACTAGTTTTAAAACCTACTTTTTATGCCAAGCGCCACACCGGCAGAACTCTGAAAAATCGCTAAATTTTATTTTCTACATTCTGCGGATTAGCAGGCGTTGATTTTAAATTTGCTTTTGCTTTTTAGCTCGTCAAATTTAGCGAGCCAGGCGTAACCGTAAGAGAAAATTGGGCATTTTTGTACTAAAATACCCGCGTAAATTTATGTAAATTTAAAGGAGAAGGCGTGGGTGTTTTTGGTTTATTTAAAAAAGGGGCTGATAGCGCGCGAAAAAGAAGCTCAAGCGTCGCAAAGATCGGCAAGACCGCGCAGGAGCGCAAGGATATAAGCATCGAAATCTTAAAATCGCAAGGCGTGCCTTTTATAGACCATTTGCCTCTACGATACGAGACGGGCGAGGTCGCGCCGCGCGAAAAGGACGAGGTTATCGCCCGCGCGATTTGCTCGTTTGCCGCGATAATGTGCGCTTGTACGATCAGAGATAACGGCGAGCTAACAGACGAAGATAAGCAAGGCACGAAGGATTTTCTCGATAACCGCTTTGGGTGCCTAGACAAGCTAACGCGCATGGAGCGCCGCGTCATAGAGGGCGAAGCGAGCTACGACGAGGCCGTAAATATGGGCTGGAAATACGAGTCGCTGTGGGCGCTGCTTTGGGCGATGGGGCTAGTAAAAGAGCTGGACTTTCCAAAGGATATTTGCGATTGCAATTTTGTAATGAAGACCTTTAGCGGCGATTTTTCGGAGCGCGTGAAAATGCGCGGCACGGATGAAATTTTGCAGGCGCTTGATCTCATCTACCGCTATCACTGGGCGTGCGTCAATGCCAGGGTAAACGGCACTAAGAGTGCAGGCCTTGATGAAGAGGTCGTGATGGAGAGACGCGGCGGGCTAGAGTGGCTGTGCTGCAAGGGCGCGGAGAATGATAATCCAAACGATGAGTATAATGCGTGGGATTATCCGGATTTGAATACTTGACTTTTGTGCGTTGTCTCACGAGCGTCTTTAAATGAGTTTGAAATTTTAAGTCTGCGATAGGCTATATGCATTATCTCGACTTAAAATTTCCGCACGACATTTAAATCCATCTCGCGATACTGCCGCCCTTGCATTCCTTAATTCAAATTTTAAACTAGCTTACGCTTAAAAATCTTCTGCTAGCAGCTACAAGGAGGCGAAGTAGAAATTTTATCTCGCCTCCTCGTAGCGGAGTTTAGCTTCACTGCGTTCGCTACTGCAAGCAGAGCGTTACGAGCGCAAGACGCGAAGTAAAGCAAAAATTACCGCACCTTATTTTTTACGCGTCGTCCTCCATTGCTATACTTCGTTGTCTTAAAATTTTATCGGTCACTATCTATATGATAGCTCCCGCTTTAAAATTTTAAACTACCCAGTCAAGCTTACGTCTAAATTTTGCGCCTTATCCCTTTGAGATTAAATTTAAAATACGAATTTATTTGGCTATACTTCGCTTAAATTTCATAAAGGACGCAAATGAACGAGTTTTTTCCTTGCCGGGCGGTGGAGCATAGCGACGGCTCGTATGCCGCGATAACATCTGATTTTCACTACTTTGACGCGTATTTTAAAAACGGCTGCGGCGGATACGATTTGCAAAATTTAGCCAAAAGCCTAGCCAAAAAGCACGACATAAAAGGCCTAAAATACGACTGCGAGGCTGGTATGTTTTGCGTTTATTCAAAGGATTTGGGCGCGCTAAAAGCCCTGTGCGAGAGGTTGCGGGAGATTAGCGGCCAGCAGAGCGACTATGCACCCGCAAGGCCGCAAAAGCCCAAAATAAAACCCAAAATGCTAGACGAGCTACTGCTAAAAGGCTTTGTTTTAAGGCTTGACGAGGATACGCAAAAGCGGTTTTTGGACGGCGTGCCGTTAGAGCTTTCGCCGCTGCTTGAGAACTACGCGGCCGCGCTTGCGGGAGATGACGAAAAGGCGCAGTTTGAGGCGCTGCGCCGCATAAATTCGCAGGCGTTCTCGCAAAATAAAAGGCGAGATTGCGTTAGCGCGCTAGGTCATCCCGCGTTTTTACGAATATTATTTGATTTTATCGACAAAAATCCTAGCGACAAGCCGCATTTAGAGGCTCTTCGCGCGCTTGAGGCTATATGTATGAGGCATCTGCCCGATCTGCGAGCAGCGAAATATTTTATCGCAGCGCTTGCGCATAAAAAGGCCGATTTTAGGCAGGTCGGCATTTGCGGACTAGGCACGCTTTACGAGTATGATTTAAAGCTTATAGAGCAGCTAACCAAGGATAAATCCGCCAAGGTCGCAAACGCTGCGGCAAGAACGCTAAAATTCGGGTTTAAAAAAGATTCAAGCGAGCATTATATATTTCCCGTTTGGATGTTTAGCGGCAAGCTGGTTAGGCGCTGCGAGAGGGAAATTTTCGGGCATTAGCGTACCTTTTGCTTTGTCATTAAAATTTACTCGGCTGATAACGCTTATCTTAAATTTAAATCGCCTAGTCTGGCTTCATACGCCGCCGATTGCTTTTTGGCACATAAATTCGGCGCTTATCTAAAAAGCGTTAAAATTTTTGCGCCCGCTTGATCTAAATCTACCCTTGCCGATAAATTTAGCCGTATTTTATATTTCAAGCTATTTAAATATTAAATAATATTTATTATAATTGCGCTAAAAATCAATGGATGGATAATGCTTTTTAACTCTTACGAATTTATATTTTTATTTTTGCCCATAACTTTTTTCGTATATTTTTTCTTAAATAAAAAGCGCCTTAGCGAAGCGGCGAAAGGCTTTTTGGTGCTATCGTCGCTATTTTTTTACAGCTGGTGGAACATCGCGTATCTACCGCTAATAGTAGGCTCGATGATATTTAACTACTCTTTTGGGCTAGAGCTTTGTAAAAATAATCCTAAAATTTCAAAAAAAATTCTCCTTGCTCTTGGTATCGCGGCAAATTTGGCTTTGCTTGGGTATTTTAAGTACTCCGATTTTTTGATCGGCAACGTAAATTTCGCCTTCGGTACGCAGATATCGCACCTAAATTTACTCCTGCCGCTTGCTATTTCGTTTTTTACGTTTCAGCAGATCGCGTATCTGGTAGATAGCGCGGCAGAAGAGAGCGCGAAGCGGTATGATTTTTTAAATTACTGCTTGTTTGTTACGTTTTTTCCGCAGCTAATCGCCGGCCCCATCGTACATCACGAGGAGATGATGCCGCAGTTTGCAAAAGCTAAAAATAAAATAATCAACTACAAAAATATCGCTCTTGGGCTTTTTATATTTTCTATCGGGCTTTTTAAAAAGGTCGTTATCGCCGATACTTTCGCCGTTTGGGCGACCGAGGGCTTTGACATGGCCGCGAGCTTAAATTTGATCGAAGCTTGGGCGACTAGCCTTAGCTACACGTTTCAGCTCTATTTTGATTTTAGCGGATACTGCGATATGGCGATCGGCGCGGCGCTGCTTTTTAACATCAAACTCCCGATAAATTTCAACTCGCCTTACAAGGCTTTAAATATTCAGGATTTTTGGCGCAGGTGGCATATCACGCTAAGCCGTTTTTTGAGAGATTACGTCTATATCCCGCTGGGAGGCAACCGCAGGGGCAAGGCGAGAACGTACGTAAATTTAGCTGCTACCTTCGTGATAGGGGGCATCTGGCACGGGGCGGGCTGGACGTTTGTATTTTGGGGATGTCTGCACGGCGCGGCTTTGATCGTCCAAAGGATTTGGAGCGAGCTGGGCTTTAGACTAAATAAATTCATAGCTTGGTTTATAACCTTTAACTTCGTAAATATCGCATGGGTGTTTTTTAGAGCAAAGGAGTGGGACGACGCGCTAAAGGTGCTAAAGGGGATGTTTGGCCTAGGCGGCGGACTAACTCTAAATTCGCGGCTAGAGAAAAAGGTCGGTTTTTTGAGGGAGTACGGCGTAAAATTTGGCGAGTGGAATCCAAATATACAAATAGACAGCACAAACACCTTGTTCTACTACCTTATCGCTGGTTTTGCGGTAGCGCTGCTATTTAAAAACTCTGCGCAAAAACTGCAAGGCTTTAGACTCGGCGGGCTAAATTTGACCCTAGCCGTGCTTTGTTTTACGCTGGGCGTTTTAAATTTGCACAAAATGTCTCAATTTTTATATTTTAACTTTTAGGAAAATCGTATGAAATTTAAAAAATGGACGTTTAGCTTTTTGGCCGCGGCGGCTTTGATTTTCGCGCTCGTGGCGGTTTTTAACTACCTGGTCGATCCATACAGGATCTACGATACGGATATCTTTAAAAATAAGCCCAGAGAGGATTTGCAGTCGCGCTTTATGAAGGTTTTAAAGATTCAAAAAATCAGGCCCGCGTCGATATTTTTAGGAAACTCTCGCCCTCAAACGGCTCTAAATTCGGCGCATAGGTATTTCATGCAGCCCGCCTTTAACGCGGCTGTATCGGGAAGCAATCTAAACGAAGCTAAAGCCTATCTAAAATGGGCGATAAAACAAGGAAATTTAAAGCAGGCGTTGCTCGTTTTTGACGACAAGACGATGCTAGGCGGCGGTAGCAAGGCCGATGATTTCGAGGAGTATTTTAAAAATCATAGCGCGTATAAAATTTTATTTAGCTTCCAGACGCTTCGCGACTCGGTAGCGACTGTCCTAAAATACGGCAAAACTCCGCTCTTTGAGCCTGACGGCAGACGGACCGAGGCGTCGCTGCTAGAAGAGGTGCGAAGAAACGGGGGCTACCGTGAATACTCCGTAAAAAAGATAGAGAGCGGATATATGGCTGAACGCAAAAGAGACGAGGTATCAAGGCTGTCTTATGAAAATTTTATCGAGATTTTAACGGATGCTCACGAAAATAACGTAACCCTAGATATCGCTATAAGTCCGCTGCACGCGAGGTTGCTTGAAGCTATGGACTACAGAGTCGGGCTTGACGTAGCGTGGCATGAGTGGAAAAAGCAGATAGCGGCCGTAAACGAAGAGGTTGCCCAGCGACTTGGAAAGAGGCCGTTTAGGATAGTGGATTTTGGCCTTTATAACGAGATAACGACTCAGGAGCTACCTAAAAACGCAGGCCAAATTTCGCCGTACTACTGGGAAGCTAGCCACTATAACGCAAGGCTCGGCGATATGATGCTGGAGTTCTTGTCGGGGCGGGGCGAGCACGCGGGGCTAGGTGTAGAGATAACTAGCAAAAACATAGACGCGCACGTAGAAAATCAAAAGAGCCTGAGGGCTAAATTTATAGATACGCGGGAGTATAGGCGCGAGGTTTTTGGCGAGTAGGTTTTGGGGCGGTAAATTTATTTAAAAGCCAAGATTTTATATAATCGCACAATAAAATTTAAAGGCCAAATTTGCAAAGATACCCCACGAAACAGATAAAAATCAGGGGCGTAAAGATCGGCGGAGACGCGCCCATATCGGTGCAGTCGATGACATTTAGCAAGACCAAAGACGTAAAAGGCACGCTAGAGCAGATACAGCGGCTTTATTTTGCCGGCTGCGATATCGTGCGCTGCGCCGTGTTTGACAAAGAGGACACCGCCGCACTGCGTGAGGTCGTAAAAGCTAGCCCGCTGCCCGTCGTCGCCGACATCCACTTTAACCACAACTACGCCGTGATAGTTAGCGAGTTCGTCGACGCTATCCGCATAAACCCGGGCAATATCGGCTCAAAAAAGAACATCAAAGCCGTCGTGGACGCGTGCAAGCAGCGAAATCTGCCCATCCGCATCGGCGTAAACTCAGGATCGCTAGAAAAGCAGTTTGAGGACAGATACGGCCGCACGGTCGAAGCGATGGTGCAAAGCGCGCTTTATAACATAAATTTGCTCGAGGATTTTGATTTTACCGATATCAAAATCTCGCTAAAATCAAGCGACGTCGAGCGCACGATGGCCGCTTACCGTGCGCTTCGGCCGCTTGTGGCGTATCCGTTTCACCTCGGCGTTACGGAGGCTGGCACTAGCTTTCACGCGACGATAAAGTCTGCGATCGCGCTAGGCGGACTGCTACTGGAGGGCATCGGCGATACGATGCGAGTTAGCATCACGGGCGAGCTAGAAGAAGAGATCAAGGTCGCAAAAGCGATCCTAAAAGACAGCGGCCGCCAAAAAGAGGGGCTAAATATCATCTCATGTCCGACCTGCGGGCGTTTGCAGGCTGATCTGATGGCTGCGGTAAAGCTCGTCGAGGAAAAGACCAAACACATCAAAGAGCCGCTAAACGTCTCGGTGATGGGCTGCGTCGTAAACGCGATCGGCGAAGCTAAGGGTGCGGACGTGGCAATAGCCTTTGGCAAAGGCAACGGCATGATAATGCGCAAAGGCGAGGTGGTCGCGAGGCTGCCCGAGAGCGAGCTAGTCGATAGATTTTTACTCGAGATCGACGACGAGATAAAGTCGCGGGCGTAAATTTCAGGCGTCAAATTTGATGTTGGGCGGCGAGCGGCGTTGTCTGTTAAATTTAGCCGCTCAAATTTGATCGGTCAAATGTGGCTCTGCTTTGAGACGGGCCCACAAAACCGCACCCTTTATGACGCTAGCTCAAATTTGACCGCCATAAACTAAAGCAAATTTATAAATAAGCGTCAAATTTGATAAAATCCGCCCAAACGCAGGCAAATTTAACAAAACAAAAGGACACGAAAAATGGCAAAAGAAAACATCGATATGCATAATCTCTACGACCTAGATATGGAGCGCGCGATCCTCGCGTCCATCATCTATAGCGCGGACAATCTAAGCGAGATTTTCGATATCCTAAGCCCGTTTGACTTTTACCTGCGCGCTCACGGCGACGTTTACGACGCGATGGTAAAGTGCCTCAATGAAAATTTGCCCATCGAAACGGGGTTTTTAAAAACCAAGCTGGGAAGTAAATTTGACGAGAACGTAATGAGCGAGATCATCGGCACGAACTCGATCCTAGATGTAAAAAAGTACGCCAACGAGATCAAAGAAAAATCAATCAAGCGAAGCCTAGTAAAAATCGCGCACCAGATACCTAGCAAAGTGAGCGAGGATAAGCCTAGCCGCGATATGGTGGACGAGCTTAGTCAGAGTTTTTATTCGCTCGTGGACGGGCAGAGCGCGGGCGCCATCAAGGACGCTCCCGTTATCATCGCAGACGTCATCGCGCACCTAGAAAAGCAAAAACTGCTCGAGGATAAGGACATCGTAGGCATCGACACGGGCTTTCGCCAGCTAAACGAGATGACGAAGGGCTTTAAGCACGGCGATCTCATCATCATCGCGGCGCGCCCCGGCATGGGAAAAACCACGATCTGTCTAAATTTGATGAACCACGTGCTGATGCGAGGCGGCGGAGTCGTGTTTTTCTCGCTTGAGATGCCGGCCGAGCAGATCATGCTGCGTATGCTAAGCGCCAAAACCTCGATCCCTCTACAAAACATAATGACTGCTAAAATGGACGACGAGGAGTGGTCGCGCCTAAGCGACGCGTGCGACGATATGGCTAGCCGTAAGCTTTTCGTCTACGACAGCGGCTACGTAAACATCCACCAGATCCGCACGCAGATGCGCAAGCTCAAGTCTGCCCACCCAGAGATCACGCTGTGCGTCATCGACTATATCGGCCTCATGATGGCGACGTCAAATTTTTCCGATCGCCACCTGCAGATCGCCGAAATCTCGCGCGGACTAAAGCTGCTAGCACGCGAACTAAACATGCCTATCATCGCGCTTAGCCAGCTAAACCGCAGCCTGGAGTCCCGCGCCAACAAACGCCCGATGCTAAGCGACCTACGCGAATCAGGCGCCATCGAGCAGGACGCCGATATGATACTTTTCGTCTACCGCGACGAGGTTTACCGCGAGCAGGAGGAGAAAGAAGCCGAGAAAAAGGCGCACGCCGAGGGCAAGGAGTACGTGCGTAAATTCGTCCCAAACAAGATTGAGGAAGACGCCGAAATCATCGTGGGCAAGAACCGAAACGGCCCGGTCGGCACGGTCGAAGTGATATTTCAAAAGGAATTTACGCGCTTTGTCGATAAGAGCTTTGGCGCCGCGCACGTGGCGGAGTTTAACCCAAACGCCTAAAATGCGCCCTTTAAGCTTAAATTTTGCAAAAGCCGCAACGTAAATCTATCTTTGAAAACGCGCGTGAGGTTTATGTATTTTGCCTTGCGTGCGCGCTCGTTTTTGCGCTAAATTTGGGTTTTAGCTACTATAAATTTTGCGAATTTAAAGCTCAAAACGGCGTTATCTTACAAGCTAAAATTTTACAAAACTACGAAAAAACGAATGAAAAAGGCAAAATTTACCGAGTTTTAAAGCTAAAAACGCGTGATTTTAGTTTCTACACGACGACTCAGGCGGATTTTGACGCGGGAGCTAACGAGCAAATTTTAATCGGCGCCGAAAGCAAAAACGTTAAATTTAAAGAGTACCTAAGCGGCTCGTTTTATATGCCGAGCTACGGCGTGACGCAGCTTAGGTACGCTGCGAGCGAGGAGCGAATTTACGATAGAATTTTTGAGTTTATCGCCGCGCAGCACGAAAGCGAAAAAATGACCGAGCTTTTTACCGCGCTGTTTCTGGCTGCGCCCGTGGGCAAGGAGCTGCGGCAAGACGTAAATTTCTACGGCGTTGCGCACCTCATTGCGATTTCCGGTTATCATTTGGGGCTGATTTTTGGTTTTTTGTATTTTATCATGCGTCCGTCGTATAGCTATTTTCAGGCGCGATACTTTCCGTATCGAAACGCTAAATTTGACCTCTCGGCCGCGATCTTTGCGGTTTTGTTTTGTTACCTTGCGCTGATTGGCTTCGTGCCGTCATTTTTGCGGGCGTTTTTGATGAGCTTGCTGGCTCTGTTTTTACTCGCTAGAAACGTGCGCGTCGTGAGCTTTGAGCTTCTTTTTATAGTGATTTGCGCCGCCGTAGCGCTGATGCCGAGTCTGCTTTTTAGCGTAGGATTTTACTTCTCAAGCCTCGGCGTGTTTTATATTTATCTGTATTTGCGGCACTTTGGCGGGCGATTTTCAAATATAAGCAACGCTATCTTGCTAAATTTTTGGGTATTTTCGGCGATGATTTTGCCCGTGCTTTACTTTTTCCCGCTCGTGAGCGCCCAGCAGCTAGCCGTCTTGCCGATCACGCCGCTTTTTAGCTTATTTTATCCGCTAAGTGCGCTTTTGCACGCATTTGGCGCGGGCGGCGCGCTTGATGAGTATTTGCTAGAATTTCTCTCATGGCGCGCAAAGGGGGTAAATTTGAGCGTGCCGTTTTGGCTATTTTTACTCTATAACGCTCTGAGCTTAGCAAGCGTCAAAAGCAAAATTTTAGCCGCCGTTATCGTGCCGTTAAATTTACTTTGCTTTGCCGCGCTTTTTTAAGATTCTTTGTCGCTCTCGCCCGCTTTTTCCAGATACGCGCATAGCTTTACGCCGTAAAGAAATATGATCCACGACACGTAAATCCACACGAAAAATAGCAGCACCACGGAAAACGAGCCGTAGATGCTAAGATAGGTTTTGTTGTTTGCAGCGTAAAAGACGAAGATATTTTTGCCAAGATACCAGATGAGCGAGGCTACGAACGAGCTAAAAAGCGCGTTTTTTATGGCGATTTGGCGGTTTATCGAGATGAGATAGGTCACGCAAAATATCGCCCAGATGATGAGGTACGGAAATATGCTGAGAAAATTTATCCACTTCGTGTAGGCGCTGGAGTTTAGCATATCTTGAAATAAATTTGAGAGATAAAAACTAAGCCCAAGCCCCAAGGGAGCTAGCGTAATGAGTGTCCAATAAGCACTCAGCGAGTTCCAAAATTTGCGGCTTTGCGTGTGCATGATGCGGTTGATGACGTATTCGTAATCGGCAAAAAACATAATCGAAGTAAAGATGATAGCGCCAAGACCGAGGATGCCAAGGCTCGAGCTGTTTTGCAAAAAGGTCTCGATGTAGTTTGAGATCGTGTCTTGGTTTGACGGTAGCAGCTGGGCAAATATAAATTCCTTAATCTTAGCGTAATAGACGCTAAAGCTTGGCATCTGCGTAAAGAGCGAAAGCGAGATGAGCAGCACGGGGATGATGGAAAGCATCGTGTGAAAGCTCAGGCTAGAAGCGTAGTGCAGTAGCTGCTTGTCCTTGATCTTTAGCATCGCCGTGAGCCAAATTTTAAGCGTTTCTTTTATCTTTTCAAATTTTTGTGGGTTCATTTTGTATCCTTAAATTTGAGGTATTTTACAATGATAAATTTAAATTTGGGCTTGGCGGG
>NZ_CAJPQR010000034.1 GCF_905372745.1 uncultured Campylobacter sp.
CTCTATTAAACAACGCTACGTAGAGCTGAGCTACTTGCGCTTGAGTTACTGCCATTTAGGGACTCCTTTAATTGTGATTAAATTTAAATATTTTTTATAGATTGGGTGCAATTATAGCATAAAAAATAAAATTTGTTTTAAGATAGAGTAAAATTTAGCGCAGAGGGTTAGATCGAGCCGTCAAAATCATACCGTAAAGCGGCAAATTCGTGAATAAAATTTAAAATATAGTAAAAGTATCTCCCGAGATAAGTCGGGAGATGAATATAGCGAAACTAATATCAGTTGATATTAAACGTTCCCTGAGTGGTATCATATGTAGCGATGATATCATCCGCTCTGACGCCAGCCAGCTTTACAAGATGGTCGTTGGCGCTTAATGCAGGAGTGCTCGCAGCAGCGTTGTGAACTACATAGGTGTCGTTGCCATAAGTGAAGTATGAAACTTTATTTGCATCATCAGCACCCGCAACTTCCAAGGCAGCATTAATAGCTTCTTTAAGAGTAGTTTTGTCCCTCACTACGCTATCGGCTATTTTCTGGATACCGCTAACCGCTCCAAATTTAATCTTATCACCGCTAGAAGCGTCGCTAATTACTACATATTTGCTAGCGTCAGCATCGGTCTTTGCATTGGTTACGACGAATTCGTCGCCGCCCGCTCCACCTTTTACGGTAATGGTTTTACTCGCAGTTAGAGTACCGAATGTAATCTTATCATCGCCTGCGCCGAGATCTATATCTAGATTTCTAATAGTAGTCTCCGAAAGCATATTATTTTGTAAAGTAACGGTATCTTCGCCACCGGTAGCTTTAAGAGAGATCAAATTTTTCGCATTAAGAACATCTAAGGTTATAGTGCCTTTTTCTACATTTCTAAGGCCACTTAAGTCAATGGTTCTTAGGCTATCGCCGGTATTGCTAGTATTTAGAGTGTACTCGTCATATCCGGCTCCAAGATCGCCGCTAACTTTAATATTTTCGACACCTACTATACTGTTTGTTTTTGTTATATTGATAGTGTCATTTTTTACCGAACCCGTAATGTCTGCTTTAAAATCTCTACCGCCAGCTATTCTTAGATCTATAGGGGCCTCGTTCGTTCCCGTTATGTAAGAAATTTTTAGCTTTATGTCGTTTGCGGTTAACCAAGCTGGACCATGGTCATCAAACGATGTCACTCCAAGGGTTTGACCGAGATCTATATCTATTTTATTTGCAGCTATATTTCCGATAGTTACCTTATGCGCCGTACCGCCTTTTACAATTACGCTATCAGTCGCATCGGTATAGTCAAGTGTGGACGATAGTATTAGATGCTGGACATTTACACTATTGTTTTCGATGTTTAAAGTTCCAGCATTACTAGTATCTATCTCAACTTCACCGCGAGTATCATTATTTAATGACACGTTGATAGTGCCTTGGGTATTTAGCGTAGCATGTAAGGACTGATAACCATGAGTTTCCATGGTAGCTTGCAGATGATCAGCTGTTAAATTTATATCCTGAATAGACGTACTTCTGTGAGCATTATCTGAGGACTGAATACCTGCAACTACGGTGGCAGATGACTTTTCGTTAGTACCCTTTAAATTTATAGTCGAAAGAGTCGCAAAGTGATCTTCGGTAGCGGTATTGCTTAGCTTAAACTTACCTGCAGTGGTTACATCCAATGTCTTAAGGGCTTTTAGCTTATTTGCTGTGGAATCAAATACGCTATCTGCTTGTGTCGTAGTTACTTTTAAAGAAGTAGCTAACGGTGCTTCAAAGCTTAAATTTTTACCGCCGACGTCTTTTGAATCCATAGTAAGCGTAAGAGCAGTAGCTTTATCTGCTTTTATCGTGCCCGTTCCAGAGATAATACCTTTTAGGCTTACGTCTAGTTTTGTAGCATTAGCTGCCGTAACGCTAACTAGCTTACTATCCGTATCAATTTCGTTAGTGTAGTTGACGGCATTTAAATTTGCAGTGTCTATAGTAATTTTATTACCTGCTCCAGTACTTGTTAAAACATTAAGGGTTTTAAGATTAGCTGAATTTATGACGTTCAAACTTTTATTGCTCATCGTATCTTTCAAGCCCACCGTTAAGCTTGTTACATCCGGAGATTTCTCAAGGTCTAAAACAGCAGGAACGCTAGTTGTTATCTCAGAATTTTTAAATATTAAATTCTCAATAGAAGTACTTTCTAGTTTTCTAGCAGTATTAAGTCCGCCGTCTAAATCGTTAAATTCGAGAGTATCGTTACCGTCGCCGCCGTTTACTTTAAATATACCTACGCTTGCGCTATTTATATTAGCTTTGAAAGTATCGTTGCCTTTACCGCCTTTTACATCCTCTAAAGTAGTATATCCGCCGACTAAATCAGCCGATAGGTTTGCATTTAAGGCTGATGCGTCAAAATTTGTAGTAACGCCGTTAGGTGCGGCTTTAGTGCCTGCTAGAGCTATATCTAGAGCCGCATCGCCCTTTACGACTATGTTTTTATTGCTAACGCCGCTTATATAGCTTGCAGAGCCTTTAGTAGTAATGTTTAGCTTTTCGATGCCGCTAAATGTTGTAACAATAGAATTTGACATCATACCCTCGGCGGTAGCTGCGCCTACGTTGTCTAAAGTGAGATTTTGCTCGTCGTTAGAGCCTGCGATTATAGCAGGGTTGTAGGTCAGAAGTATATCGCCTGATTTTACGTTTGCAGCGCTTAGATCGACGATATTGGCCAAATTTATAACTCTAGTCGCGCTATCTCCGCCGATATTTACTTTTCTTAAGCCTTCTACGCCTTCAGCGTTAAATACCTTTCTAGTACCGCTATTGTTAGTTAAATTTAGATTTTCTACGTTTCTCAAATATCCGCCGGAAAATCCGTTAAAATTTGTAGTCATAACCGCATTTAGCGTATCTTCGCCAGAACCGCCGTCGATCTTATCTTCAGGATTAAACGTATTTTGAGAAACTACTGAGCTTATAACGCCGTTTATGACATCTGCCTTCGTAGTGCCGTTTACGGTATCTTCGCCGGTAGTTAGAGTATGATAAGCGGTGTTTGCCAGCTGATCTACTCTAGCTTTTTGCTCGGTTAAATTCGTAGAGTTCGTAGTTCTGATAATCTCTTGGAAAGGAGTGTAATCGTAATTGCCGCTATTGTCTTGAGCTATTTGAGAAATTTTTTGCGCCATGTAGGCTGAAATTTCGGTTTTATTTGCAAAAGTCGCCGCAGCAACCGGATCGGCCGCTCTAGCCGCCGCCGAAGTAGCCACCTCAAACAATTTTACGATAGTGTCGCCTCTTGAGTTGCCGGCTTGGATGTGTCTGACCCATGCGTCGATACCGCTTGGGTCTTGCGAGTAATCCTTGCCTAGGATATTTTTATAAAGCATTTCGACAAAATCTTTATCTTGATTGATTCTGCCGTTATAGTAGGATCTAGCCGCATCGGAATTTAGCATCTCTTGCGCTATTTGAGCTTGCGTTTTATTCGCTCCAGCTCTAACCCATGCGTTAAAGCCGTCTCCCTCGGGAGCGCGGTTAAATAACGCTACGTAAAGTTGCGCGACTTGCGCTTGTGTTACTGCCATTAAGGACTCCTTTTTAATGTTTTTCTTGAGTTTTTGGGTATCTTTACAGAATACTGTCGCTAATTATATCATAAAAACGGTTTAAAACGCAAAAATAAAAACAAATTTTACTTAAACGCTCTTTGAAGGTCTCTCATCATTTCTACTGAAATGTTTGAGTTTAGCCACTGTATCTCCAGATAAGAAAGCACGAGATTATAAGCCGCCGTTAGCGCTTCGTTTCTTGTTTTAAACACTCTAGCGCGCGCGTCGAATAAATTTACGGCGTCTTTTAGACCCTCTTCGTAGCCTCTTTCTATCGATTTTTCGTAAAGTTCGGCATTTTGTAGCGACCTATGCATTAGCTCGCACTCGTCAATATAGTTAAGATAGTTGTTAATCGCCTTTTTTTGGCTGATTTCTATCTCTTTTTTTATATCTTTTTGCTGCTCGATGCTAGCTAAATTTAACAGCTTACCCTCCTCGACCCGCGAGCTGGTAGACCCGCCGGTATATAAAGGCAGAGTAAATCTAAGCATAGTATCTAGCTTCCTGCGCCTATCGCCCGAATAGTCGTTGTCGTCGTAATATAAATTTGAGTAGCTGATACTAAAATCAAGCGTCGGTAGATGCTCGCTTTTTCGTTTTTTATACTCTTGCTCGGAAATTTCTACTGCAAGCACGCTATCTTTGTATTTGAAATTTCTAGCCACGTCGCCGAACTGGGCTAAATTTATACTTTTAAAAAACTCGGTGTCGATATTTTTAAAGCTATCTTTAACCTCGACCTCTTGTCCGACTAGTTTCGTTAGCTCCAGTTTTGCCACCTCGATATTTAGCTTGGCTTTGTTTACGCCTAGCATCGCCTCGTCTAGTCTTACTTTAGATTCTAGCATATCCATTTTATTTACCAGACCGAATTCCAAAGACTTTTGCATTTGGTTAAATTTAGCGCGATTGGCCTCCTCGTAGCTTTGCGCTAGAGCTAGCGTCTCAGAGGCGAAAGTATAGTTAAAATACGCCTCTACGACCTTTTTGGCTAACTCTTGCTTAGCGTTTTCATAGACGAGTTCGTTGCCTCTTACTCTGATTTCCTCTTGGTTTCTTTGATACCAGATAGCGGGCCTAAAAACGCTTTGGCTAAGGCTAACGCCTACTTTTTTATAGCTTTCGTTTATTTTAGATACTCTGCGTCTATCCATCCTGTCGTATTTTTCGCCGATATAAGACGCCTCAGCGTTAATGGTAGGCAAAAACATAGCCGTAGCCTGAGAAAGTCTCTCCTGGGAGGCTATGTTGTTATACATATTCATCTTTACTTCGTTATTATTTTCTAACGCCATCTCGTAGGCTTCAGAGAGGCTGACGCTTTGAGCGAAAGCAAAATTTGAAGCCAACAAGGCGGAAAGTAAAATTTTAGTCTTCATTAAACGCCCTTTTAAACATATCTATGAATGGTTTTAAGACATACTCCAACATCGTTCTGTCGCCGGTCTTTATCATCACCTCTACAGGCATACCGGGCACGATAAAAAACTCGTTTCTATCAAATTCTTTCATACCCTCCGGCGTAAGTTCGGCTTTTATATCGTAATAAGAGTGTCCGGCGTTATCCTGAACGCTATCTGCCGATACATAAGTAACTTTACCTTCCATAACGAAGCTCGGTTTATGCTGAAACGCGCTAAATCTAATGTCGGCAAGCTGTCCTACATGCACGGTGTCGATATCTACTACGTTTAGCTTAGCCTCTACGACGTAGTCGGTATCGTCAGGCACTATGCTCATGATCCTCTCGCCCGGCCTTATAACTCCGCCTATAGTATGAAATGCTAGTTCTACGACGCTACCCTCTACCGGAGATTTTACGATGGTGCGCTCGGATTGGTCTTTTAGCGCGTTATATCGCTGTTCTAAGTCTACGAGGCGAATTTTAGCGTCTTCTAGTTTTTTTAGGATATCTTCTTTAAAACTCCTATCTCTTAGAGCTATCTGCCCTTGCGTCTCGTTTATCTGAACGCCTAGCCTTGCGATCTCGGCGGTACCGGCAGCTAGTTCGCCCTCAACCGCGGTTTTTTCTCTATTTAGGTCGCGAAGTCTGACTTTATCGGCTAATTGCTCTTTAAAAAGCCTTTCCCACTCTCTTATCTCTTCATTTAAAGAAGCGATACGGTCTTTTTTGGCGCTCATGATGGCTTTTGCGCCCTGGATTTGATTTTCCAGCTGCTTTATGCGTTGTTTTAAGATAGTTTTTTCGTTATCGAGCAGCTTTTTTTGCTCGTTAAATATACTAATCTGGCCGTTAGCAACCTCTTCATAGCCGCTTATTTGCTTTATGTCGTCGCTAAATTTGATCTCATTAGCATCGTCTTTTTGCGCTTCTAGCCTAGAAACTATGGCGCTAGTGCGTAGATAGTCTGCCCTAACGATACCTATCTCGCTTTGCAACGCGGCGTTTTTTATCTCCACTAGCGGATCGCCTGCTTTGACTACGTCTCCGTCTTTGACGAAAATTTTATCTACGACGCCGCCTTCTAAGTGCTGGATGATCTTTTTGTTACTTACGACGTTTATCTTGCCTACGGCTACAGCAGCGCTATTTAGAGGCGCCATACCTAGCCATATTCCAAAAACTCCCACGAGCATAAATATAACGAAAATACCGAAATTTACCGTGCCTTTTTCACTCTTAAGTATCATTTATTCCTCCGAATCGTCAAGGCTTATGCTTGGGCGGTTTTGTTTTTGCTGCACTTGGGCTTGTTGCGCGTTGGCTTTGTTAAGCTCGGCGAGTACGGCGTCTCTGGCTCCGAAATACATCAACCTACCGCCGTTTAATACCGCGATTTTATCCACTAAATTTAAGATATTTAGCTTATGGGTTATTAGCACGATAGTAGCTTTGCCTTTCATACTGGAAAGCGCGGCAAAAAGCGCTCTCTCGCCCTCCTCGTCAAGGCTGGCGTTAGGCTCGTCTAGCACGATCATCTTAGGCTCTTTATAAAGCGCTCTAGCTAGAGCGACTCTTTGGCGTTGTCCGCCGCTTAGGCTAGCGCCGCCGATACCTATTTTAGTTTCGTAGCCATCGGGTAAATTTAATATCATATCGTGGACGTTGGCTAGCTTTGCCGCGCGAACGATCGCTTCGCTGTCAAGTTCGCCGAATCTCGCGATATTTTCGGCGATATTTCCTTCAAAAAGCTCGACGTCTTGCGGCAAATATCCGACGAACCGTCCTAAATGATCGCTGTTATACTGCGTGATGTCGGCTCCGTCTATACGCACTACGCCGT
The DNA here is from genome assembly GCF_905372745.1 of uncultured Campylobacter sp. Taxonomy (GTDB): domain Bacteria; phylum Campylobacterota; class Campylobacteria; order Campylobacterales; family Campylobacteraceae; genus Campylobacter_A. The sequence continues at coordinate 6,854 of NZ_CAJPQR010000034.1, forward strand.
GAAATACCGGCCAAACGCCCAGCATCGCTCTAGCAAGCGAGCTTTTGCCTGCCGCGCTTGGGCCGATGATAGCACACATATCGCCGCTTTTTAGTTCGAAATTTATCCCCATCAAGGTAGGCGCTTTGCCGTGAGGCGGCACTAGGCTTATGCTTTCTAAGAATATATCGCCCTGCGGATCCGGAAGCTTAAGCTTTTCGTTATCCGCCGGGAAATCCTCTAAAAACTGCGAAAGTCTAGCATAGCTTTCTTTCGTATTTTTATAGCTTTTCCAGCTTGAGATCAAGATATCAAGCGGAGCTAGCGCGCGGCCCATGATGATGGAGCCTGCGATCATCATTCCCGGATTTACTTCCTGCAAAACGACTAAATACGCGCCAAGACCTAGCATAAGCGACTGGGAAACCACGCGAAAAACTTTACTTATGTTTGCGTACATTCCGGCCTTTACGCTAGACTCGGAGTGGGCTTCTAAAAATTCGTTGTGCTTTTTATGCCAAATTTTCTTTAAATTTCCGTTCATTCCCATCGCTTGGATGACTTCGGAGTTGCGCAAATTTAAGTCCACGAAGCGAGTCTCGGCGTTAAAAGCGTCGTTTGACCTTTTTAGTCCGTCTTTGGTCGCGCCCTCGTTTAAAAGCGCAAGCGCAAATAAAATAATCGCCGCTACGATGCTAAAATATCCAAAATAAGGGTGGAAGAAAAATAGTATAAGGATATAAAAAGGTAGCCACGGAGCGTCTAAAAAGGCAAATACGCCGTTTGCGCTAAGGTACTGCTTTATCGTATTTAAATCTCTCATCGGCTGAGACGAGACTCTGCCCGGCTGCCTGGCCGAGAGCTTAAATATCGCATCATAAACGCGCTCTGATAGCCTAAGATCGAGTTGATTTGAAAATACTACGAGTATCCTCGAACGTAAAATTTCAAAAAGCGCCATACAAAGATATAAAAATATAACGATAAGGGTTAGGAAAAATAACGTATCAAGACTTCTTGAAGTTACGACCCTGCCGTAGAGCTGAAGCATGTATAAAGGCGAGGTCAGCATCAAGACGTTTATGAACATACTAAAAAGTCCCGCGTAAATAATTACGCGTTTGGACTTTTTAATGCTCTCTTTTAGTTCATTTATTTTCATTTGCCGTTTTGCTCTCGTTTTCTAAAATTTTAGCCGCCAAATTTTGTAAATTCGACAAGCTCCTGATGTGCGCGTCTATCAAGCTAATATAGCCTTTTCTCGCAAAATCGGCCAAAGTCGCGTCGTCAAGCTCGTTTAGCTTCTTTCTACTTACGACCGAAAATCCCTTTATTAGAGTTATTTTTTTATCGTTGTCCGATACCGTTAGCTCTTTATTTATCAAAATTCCGGCCTTTTTGATTTCTTCAAGCGCTTTTTGAGTCGCGGCTAGCTCGGCATTATAGTTTTGGATAGCCGTGATGGTATTTTTTAGAAAATCGCTAGGCTCTTCGTTTTTCTTAAAGAGCTTCTCGCCCTTGCCTTTTAGCTGAGGCGCGTCCTCGTCGACGCAAAGGATAGTTTGGTCTTCTACCTTAGCTACCGTAAACGGATAGTTTTGCATTATCGCCGGTACGTATCCTTTGTAATCTTTATCTATGATTAAATTTTCGTTTCTGCCTAGCAGCACTAAAAGCTTAGGCACTACGTCGTTGGTAAAAACTATCGCTAAGTCCCTATCGCAAAAAAATGCCTCGCTGGCGACTATCTCCGCAAATGGAAAATTCGGTAACTCGTCTTGGTGATAAGACAATCCTTTATGTACTTCTGAATTTAAAGCAACCACTTTCATCTCTGTCCTTTTTTTAAAATTTTGGATTTCTATTCTTTTTGCTAAACTTAAATTTTTATCGATATTTTTAAAGGTATATCCGCCGCTTTTTTGTAAGAATGCCAAGACGTCTTCAAATTCGTTTATAAAAACGTTCCTTATCTCGTACCTTTTTATATCGCTTTCTTGAACGAAGCCTCTTTTTTTGTTTCTATTTCGTATAAAGGCGCTGTTTAGTTCCTGCATTATTTTAGGTATGTTTAGGGATTTTAAAAACAGCGATACGGAACCGGACTCCAAAACGTAGCCCAGTATCTCCATATCGTGCTTTTGAGCCAAAGAGTTCAAAATCTCAATGTAAAGCTCTTTTTCGCTTTCGTCGCTAAAAAAGCTTCCTTTTTGTTTTATCAAAACCATTTCCGATTTTATCTCTCTAATTGCTCTACCCAAAATTTACCTTAACCAGTAACTCAAACATCAAGAATGTGATTGTAGTCCTTTTATACTTAAAAAAATATTAAAAAGTGCCAGAGTATTTAATTTTTTATTTTAAGATTTCGGCATTATTGGAATAGATATTGCTTATATTTCTACGACGAATAGTCTATTGCTATTATAATAGTTGCATTGACTTTGCGTAATAGTCGATACATTTATTCGTTAGACGTTAGCACTTAAGCTAAAATTCACTTTTAAGGAGCCGACATGGCAATTACGCAAGCACAAGTAGCCCAACTTTACGTGGCATTATTTAACAGAGCACCCGAAGGCGCTGGTCTTAGAGCATGGGTCGCCGCAGGCGCGAGCAAAACGCAGGCTCAGTTAGCAGACGATATGCTACGCTCTCCGGCCGTTCAGTCGTATTTTAACGGCAGCATCGATACTAACAGAGGTTACGTAGAAAATATCTACAAAAATATTCTGGGCAAAGACTACTCCCAAGATCCAAGCGGCATAGACGCGTGGGTGCGCCATCTAGAGGCCGGACACTCAAGAGGCGAGACGCTGGCTAAACTCTTTGAGGTAGCCGCATCGGCAGAGGCAAGAGCCGCAGATCCTACGGCGGCTAGGATATTTGAAAACAAATCGGCGATCGCCGCATACATGGCGCAAAAGATCGGAAACATCGATAGCGACGGCAACGGCGGCTATAACTACGCTCCGTTTCAAGAAATCATCCGCACGACTAACGCTACGAATTTAGAAGAGCAAAAGGCTAGAGTAGACGCGCTAGCAAGCGCGGGCGTAAGCAAAACCCTAACCGAAGACGTCGATAATATAACCGGCACCACGGGCGACGACACTTTTACGGCGAAGTATTATCAAGGCAGCGGCGATAGAAAATCAACGCTTTCACCTCTAGATAAAGTAGAGGCCGGAGCCGGCAAAGACACGCTAAATTTAACCGTGCTTAGAAACACGAACTCCACCGATCTAACCGAATCGGAGCTAACCAACGCCCTAAAAGGCGTCAAGCAAATCGAAAATTTAAATATCGATTCGGAGGTTAAATTTAACGCAAGCGGCGTCAAATTTAACTACGGCCTTGAAAATTTAAGCATCTCTACTATCGACAAAGTTAAAATCACCGAGACTAACACCTCAAACAAAGTCAAGATAGACACCACTGGCGACGTAGAGCTAACCGCAGCGCAGGCGAAAGAAACGCAGATAATGTCGCAAGGAAACGTCGTACTAAACGCCGCCGAAGCTACTAAAGTAGACGTATCGGCAAACGGCACCGCAAACGTAAATGTCGCTAAAGCTCAAACCCTAAAACTCCAAGCAGGCGGGGCTACGACCGTAACCACGGGCGAAGCGATCAAAAAGGTAAATATCGACCTAAAGCGCGACTCAAACGCCCTAACCTACGCTAATACCAACGCTGCCGAGCTAACGCTGGCAAATTTAGCCCTAGCCTCAGACATCGTCGCGGCAAAAGCTAAAAAGATCGACGTAACGGACGTAAATTTTGGCTCAAACTCCATAAAAACCGACGAACAAGACGTGGATCTAACGATGTCTTACGCCCAAGACTCCGCTCACGCCACGGCCAAACTCTCTTCAAGCGCGGCCGATAAGGTAAAAACGCTAAATTTACACGCCAAAGCAGGTAAAGAAGGCAGCCTAGACGTAGGCAACATCACGTCGCTAACCAAGGTCAAAGTAGACGGCGGCATGAGAAATTTAACCATGGATCTCTCCGCGCAAACGGCTCTTACGAATTTTGATTCAAGCGCTTTTGAGGGCGGATTTTCTAGCCTCAAGCTAAAAAACGTCGCAAACTCTACGGCTACTTTAGGCGGCGGAGACGATACGGTCGAGGTAGATAGCGTAGCAAACGTCCAGAGCATAAACGGCGGCGCGGGTAACGACACTATAGCCGTAACCTCAGCCGTAGCAAAAGCGACCGTAAATAAACTAACGCTTACGAATTTTGAAAATTTAAAGATAACTAACGCGCTAGACGGAGCGGTCGATATGACTAAATGGGCAAACCTAAACTCCGTCGTCCTAGGAGGCGGCGCTAGCGCGGGAGCCCAGATCAAAAACCTAGCTAACGGCTCTACCGTAGCGGTAGATACCGTAGCCGTTACCGCAGACGTAGCGGTTCTAATCAAAGACGCGCAAAGCGGCGAAAGCGACGTATTAAATTTAGCGTTTAATCCAAAAGCGACGACTGCCGGACTAAACAATACGGGAAATTTCGTCCTAGACTACATAGAAACCGTAAATATAACCTCAAATCAAGATGCCGCCAAAACCGCTAGCGCGATAAACGTTATAAATTTAAAGGCTAGCGCGGCGGATAAGGCCAAACTAACGACGATAAACGTCAAAGGCGACGGCAACACCGAGCTAAAGATAAACGACCATCTAAAACTAAAAACCGTAGACGCAAGCGCGCTAAAGGGCAAATTTACCTTTGACTCCACGGGCAAGATGGACGCCGCAGGCACGATAAAAGGCGGCCTAGCCGACGATAAGATCACATTTGACGCGCTAAGCGGCACTAGCGTAACGGGAGGTGCGGGCAACGACACGTTTAACGTAAACAAGCTAGGTACCGGCGCGGGAACATTCGGCGCGGATCGTCTAAGCTCGGTTACTGATTTTTCTAGAGGCGACAAGCTACATCTAGGAAATACCGTAGCCAACAAAAACTCTATCCACAAATACGAGGCCGACGGCTCGCTAGATTTTGCCAACAACCTAGCAAGAGCGCTAGCCGCGGCTAAAGACCACGAGTCAAAGACCGCATATTTCACGTATCAGTCAAACACGTATCTTGTCTCTTCAGACGCTAACGACGGCGTAACGGCGGACGACTACGTGACTAAGCTATCCGGAGTCCAAGACCTAAGCGCGGCCAAAACGGACGCAGACGGAAACGTAATACTATAATTTTATATATTACGCTCATTTTATTCTTTCTTTTCTTGCGGCGGGCGGGCTAGAGGCTCTGCTCGCCGCGCTAAATTCGTGCTTTTTGCGCTCGTTATCCGATAATCAAAAATTTAATGTTATAATCGTCCCGGTATTAACCGAATTCAACTTACCTTAAAGGAGGCCTTTATGGCAGTAACAAAAGCACAAGTCGCCCAACTATACGTGGCATTATTTAACAGAGCGCCCGAAGGCGCGGGTCTAAACGCGTGGTTTGCGGCAGGCGCGACCAAAACGCAGGCTCAACTAGCAGACGATATGCTCCGCTCTCCGGCGGTTCAGTCGTACTTTAACGGCAGGATAGACACCGACAGAGGCTTTGTGTCAAACATCTATAAAAATTTCCTCGGTAAAGACTATGCCGACGATCCAGCAGGCATCGAGTCATGGGTACGCCACCTAGAAGCCGGACACTCAAGAGGCGAAACCCTAGTTAAACTTTTTGAAGTAGCGCAAACTCCTGAGGCCATAGCGGCGGCTCCGGTTGCTGCGGCGATCTTTAGAAACAAAACCGAAGTTTCCGCATATATGGCCGAAAAGATAGCAGACATCGCCCAAAGAGACGACGGCACCTACGACTACGAGCCATTTCAAGCTATAATCAGGGGCACGACTGATACAAATTTAGAAGAGCAAAAAGCAAAAGTCGACCAACTAGCTAGCGGACAAACTCCTAGCACCAATAAAAATTTAACCGCAGAAACGGATAATATCGTAGGTACCGACGGCGACGATACGTTTAACGGCGTTTACTACGTAGGCGACGGCGCAAAAACATCGACGTTGTCATCTCTAGACACGCTTGACGCTAAAGGCGGTAAAGATACTCTAAATTTAACCGTACAAAAAAACGGCGCAGTCACCACCTTCGCTATGAACGATATAGATACTGCTATGAGAGGCGTGAGCAATATCGAAAATTTAAACATCAGATCAGAGGTCGCCTTTACTGCAAACCCATTTACCGTAAACAAAGGTCTAGACAACCTGAACATCCAAACCATCGGCGAAGTAAAAATAGAAGGTAGCTCAGCAGACACAAGCGGAACCGATACAAAAGAAAAAATTTCTATTGATACTACCGGTCCATTAAAGTTGGTAGCCGGCGAAGTAACAAAAGAAATAATAGCAAAATCAACAACGGGTTCAGTAATCGTAAATGCAGCCAAACTGGAAGGTAAGGTGTCTATCGATGCAGGCGCTACAACAGGCGTTGAAACAAAACTAACGGCAGCGAAAGTGCAAGAAGTCGCAATAAAAGCCAAAGGCGACACAACTATAGATACGGCAAAAGCTACCAAGGTAACCGTAAATCTAAACGATAAAGCCAATACACTTACCATTGCGACGTCGCATCCGTTGGCAGAAGCTACAGAGATAACACTATCTAGCCTAAAGCTAGCAGCCGCTACGGCCGTAGCTAAAGCCACTAAGATAAGCGTAACAGATGTTGATTTTGCCACATTTAATATCTCTACCGATGTAGAAAACGTTGATTTTAGTATGAACTATAAATTTAAAGAAGGTAGTACCGATGATCAATTAACAGCAGCTCTAGAGGCAGCTAACGCAAAAAATCTAACGCTACACGCAAAAGCCGATAAAAAAGCATTCTTTACTTATGGCGGCGCGAACAATAAGCTAGTAAAAGCAGTCATCGACGGAGATGCTAAAAATTTAACTCTTGATCTAAGCACTCAAACCGCTCTTAAAGATATAGACGCTAGCGCATTTACGGGAAATTTCGCTAAATTTACCTTAAATAACGTAGAAAACTCAACCGTAAAACTAGGTAGCGGCGACGACGTAGTCGCTCTAACGGCTACCGCCAACAAACAAACCATCGACGGCGGAGCCGGAACAGACTTGGTATCGGTAACTTCAAATACAGCAAAAGACGGCGCAGGCGATAAAGTGACATTTAACAACTTTGAAGGATTGAAGATATCCAATACGTTAGCTCACGACATAGATATGTCTAAATGGAGCGGCTTTACCAACATCACTCTAGCAGACGGCTCAGATTCTCAATCTATAACAAAACTAGCCAATAACTCTACCATAACTCTAGAGAAGGTGGCTCTAGCTTCAACCAAGAATCTAACTCTAGGCATAAAAGATGCAGACACGGGCACAGACGATACGGTAAATTTGGTTCTAGACCCTAAAGACAATACTACCGCCGGTATAGCAAATGCAGGAAATATTATCGTAAAAAACATAGAAACGGTAAATATTACCTCAAAAACAAATGAAGCTAAAACGTCCGGGCTAACAAATAAAATCATTCTAGAAACCGGTGCTGCGGCAGCAGATGCTCTAAAAACTATAACCGTAAAGGGCGATGCGGATACCGTACTAACCCTAGACGCTACGGCTACGAAAGTAAAAACCGTTGACGCAAGCACGCTAGAGGGTAAATTTACGTTTGACGGTACGGCTCATCTAGCAGATAAAGCCGTTATCAAAGGCGGAGCAAAAGACGATACGATAACCTTCGGTGGCAAATCAGGCGCAACCGTAACGGGCGGAGCGGGCAATGATACGTTCAAAATAGGCTCATTAGATCCAGCCAATCCAGCAACTGCTGTCGCAGCCTTTGCGGCGTCAAAAGTAGCGACTATAAAGGACTTCTCTGCAGGCGACAAACTGCATCTAGGCGCAAATGCCGGAACTCTACCGACCAACATCGTAAAATACGAAACTTCAGGCTCGCTAGACTTTGCAAACAACCTATCTAGAGCTCTAGACGCGGCAGGCGGAGCAGACAAACTAGCCTACTTTACCTACACCGATCCGGACAGCAACTCGACCGACACGTACCTCGTAAGGCCAGATGGTAATCCTGGAATAACTGGAGGCGACTACGTAGTAAAACTAGCCGGTACCGTAAATCTAGACAATGCCAGAATTTCCAATGTAGATACAGGCTTGCCTTTAGGGGTTGATACTCTCCAGATAACCCTCTAATCTCCGCGATAAACCCCGACCTTTCGGGGTTTATCTTTTTATTTTCTAAATTCTATTTAAACTTCTCTTTCGCGCAAAATTTGCCTTGATTTAATTTAACCCAAAGCTCAAATTTATCCGCTCCAAATTTCGCCGCTACGGGTAAAGCCGCGCGCAAAAAGATAAATCAGGAAGATTTTCGTATTTTTTAGTATAATTGCCCCGAGGTTAAGCCGAGGGGTCGTAGCCTCAGGCTTAAATTTGCCCCAAAACACAGACAAATTGAATGCTTCATAAATCGCGGTTGCGGCTATACTACTTTGTATTTTTGCAGTCAAGGCCTACTAGCCAAGACCCGCCTAGAGCGATCGCGGCGGACTAAGATTTTGCCCTTCGGCGAGTAAATTTATACTTTTTTAGCAAATCTCAAATTTAAAAGGCAGATCGATGTTTTCGTCGTTTTTCGCGAGCAAAAAATGGGCTGCGTGGGCGCATCTGGGAGCGATCTTGATACTGGCTTGCACATACGCGCAAGTACAGCTAACGGTCGCGATAAATGAATGGTACAAGGACTTCTACGATATTTTGCAAGACGTCAAAAACCACACGGTAGACGACTTTTGGACGGCGATTAAGATTTTTGCCGCGCTAGCGTTTCCTTTCGTGCTACTGGGTACGGCGATATCGTATTTTACACGCGTTTGGACGTTTAGGTGGCGAGAGGCTATGACCTTTAGCTACATCGCCTACTGGAAAAAGACGCCGTGCGATGTCGAGGGCAGCTCGCAGCGTATCCAGGAGGACATCTACCGCTTCGCCAAGATAGTAGAGGACTTAGGCGTTACGGTAGTAGATGCGGTCATGACGCTAGCAGCTTTCGTGCCTATACTCTGGGTTCTTAGCGCTCAGGTAAAAGTGCCCTTTATGGAGGGCGTCGCGGGTTCGCTCGTGTGGATCGCGGTAGCTACCAGCGCCGGAGGCCTAGTCGTCTCGTGGTTTGTAGGCATCAAGCTACCAGGCCTTGAGTACAACAACCAAAAAGTCGAAGCCGCATTTAGAAAAGAGCTCGTCTACGCCGAGGACGACAAGCAAAACTACGGCGATACGCGCAAGCTAGAAGAGCTTTTTAAAAAGATAAAATTTAACTTCGGCAGGCTCTTTTTGCACTATGGATATTTCGACGTTTGGAAATACTTTTTCTCGCAAAGTATGATCATCGTTCCGCTCATAGCCCTAGGCCCTAGCGTGCTAACGGGCGCGATAACGCTAGGCGTGATGATGCAAGTCGTAAATGCCTTTTCCCAGGTGCGCGAGAGTTTGTCGATATTTATAAGAAACTGGACGACCATCACCGAGCTACGCTCCATCCACAAGCGCTTGAAAGAATTTGAAACAAATATCGGCTACAAAGGCACGAAAAACGAGAACAACAAGGGACTAGGGCTTGATATTTTCGCCTACTGGTCGATCACGGCGAGCGCGTTTGCGATATATTTAGCGCTAGTAGAGTTTAGCGCCTAGCAGCGACGTTTTGCGATGCGTAAAACATAAATTTACGCGAGCAAATTTAACTACGCCGGGCTTGCTTATCCGCAAGGTTATCTACGGCGGCAATTTTGGCGTAAATTTCGTTTTAACCAGATGCGAGGTTTAGATATCTCGGACGCTAAATTTACCCGCGTCGGTAAGGCCGAACATATAAATTTAGCGCGCAAAATTAGTAAATTTATCGCGCTTGATTAATCCAGCTTTTTGCCTTTGCCGCTTTTTTACAGACGGATTTTCATCTAGCCTGCGCGCCTTTGTCTTAAATTTACGCGCAAAGACGGCGCGCTTGCCAAAACGCTTGCAAACTAAACGCCTAGGACGCTTAAAATTTGGACGCAAATTTATCGGCGCAGAAGTTTTATAAATTTAGCAGGCAAACCCGCCGTCCAATCCAACCTTTTCATCGTTACGCCTATTTTAAGCTAAATTTAAACGCCTATTTACGAATTTATAGCAGTTTAAATATATAATTACCCCAAAATTTATAAAAGGAATAAAAATGATGAAAAAATTTATCCTCTCCGCACTATTTGCGGCCACTCTACTAACGGGCTGCTTTACTAGCTCCACTAGCGGCGGAGCGCTGGGCGAAAACAGACGCCAGATGTTTCTAGTCAGCGAACAAGAGATGAACGAAGCCGCAGCCAAAGCCTACGTGCAGACTCTTAGCGGAGCGCGTCAAAAAGGCGCGCTAAACATCGACCCCGTGATGACCAAAAGAGTGCAAGACGTCGCCAAACGCCTAATCGCGAAGGTCGGGGTCTTTAGAGAAGACGCGCTCAAGTGGAAATGGGAAGTAAACGTCATCGACGAAAATACGATAAACGCGTGGTGTATGCCGGGCGGCCGCATCGTCGTTTATAGCGGCATCATAAAAAACCTCTCGCTAACAAACGGCGAGCTAGCCGCGGTCATGGGGCACGAGATCGCGCACGCGCTGCGCGAGCATAGCCGCGAGCAGGCTAGCTCCGATATGCTCACAAACGTCGGAATTTTCGCCGTTTCGCAAGCTGCGGGACTAGGCGATCTAGCTACCGGCGCCATAAACATGGCCGCTCAGTACACCATCTCGCTACCGTTTTCTCGCTCTCACGAGCGCGAAGCCGATCACATCGGCACGGAGCTGATGGCGCGCGCGGGCTACGATCCTAAAGAGGCGGTAAACGTCTGGGTAAAAATGTCCAAAAAAAGCGGCGGTAGCGTGCCCGAGATACTAAGCACCCACCCATCAAACGAGAGCCGTATAGCCGATCTGCGCGAGGTCGCGGCCAAGCTAGAGCCGGTATATCTGCAAGCCAAAAAGTAAAATTTAGCTAGCGTAACGGCTCTTTAAACGCTTGCGGCTAGCCGTTTGGGGCGGCAGGCGTTTTTTTATATCTTGCAAGGCGGATTACGAGTCGTAAAATCCGCCGAATGCTAAATTTAAACGATTAGATTTTAAATTTGCCGCTTTGGCTGCTGTTTTTCGATTTGCTTTAAAAGCGGCAAATTTAACCGCTTTTGATTTTTATGGATTTTAGGTTAGCTGTTTCGTCGGAGATTTGAGTAGCTTTTGATGCCGATTTACATCGCTGCCCGTATCGAATTTGCGCGCAAGCCTGCCTTTTACCGCCCTTTTATTGCGTAAAACGGCGCGCGGCGGGTAACGGCGTTAATTAATCTCCCGCATCTTTTCAAGCCGCTTTAAAAATATCCCTATCCGCTCAAGTTGCGCCGCATCTAGTGCCCTGCCCGAGTAAAAATACTCCACGCTGTTGCCGTTTGGATAGTAAATTTTGCCGCTTACGCCCGATACGTTTGCGGCGCCACTATCTTGGCGCGAGCTTTTTGCGTCATTTGTCGCTAGGTAAAAGTCGTTTGAAATTTTAGCGCTGTCAAGATTTGAGCCGCCTGAGCGCTGCGGGCGTAAAATTTGACCCTCTCGCAAAAACGGCAAACCTGCTTTGTCTGTGTTGTTTTCCAAGCCTTGCGAACTCAAATTTTGCTCGCAGTTACTGCTTTTGCGGCAAATTTTGCCTGCGTCCTCAAAACTCAAAGCGCCAATTTGGCTACCCGCGTCAAATTTAGCCGCCCTTGAGGCCAAATCCTCGCCGCGCGCAAGCTTTAGCCCTCCGCTAAGCTTGCTTGCTAGGCGGTTTAGCGTGCCGTCGATGCCGTCGATGATGCGCACGTGAGACGGCAAAATTTCGCGCAAAACGTCCTTGAAATAGTTAAAATGCGTGCAGCCAAGCACGAGCGAACTGAGGCGCTCAAGCTCAAATTTAGCTAGCTCCTCCCGCAGATACGCCCGAACCGCAGGCGAGTCAAACTCCAAATTCTGCGCAAACTCCACGAGCCTGGGCAGCGGCAGACTCCACGTCTCGCACTCCAGCCGCCCCACGAGGCGCGCGAGCTTTTCGCCGGCGATCGTTAGCGGCGTGGCGATGAGCAGCGTCGGGCGCGTGCCAAAGCTATCCGCGGCGAGCTTGACGGCGGGCTCCATGCCGATAACCGGCACGCTAAATGCGCCGCGAAGCTCCGAGATGGCCGCGCTCGTGGCGGTGTTGCAAGCAACGACGATCGCCTCCGCGCCGCACGAGACCAAAAACCCGACCGCATCAAGGCTCAGGCGCACGATCTGGGCTCTACTTTTCGTGCCGTAGGGGACGTGATCCTCGTCGGCAAAATACAAAAACTCTGCCCCGCTAAACCGCGCTAAAGCCTCGGCAAGCACGCTAAGCCCGCCGATACCCGAGTCAAAAAAAGCTATTTTCAAATCTTTATCCAAGGTTAAATTTAAAAGAGATTATAACTCAAATTTGCGGCGATTTCGCCTTTGGACGCAAATTTTGCCTCTTAGAGACGGTTAGACCAGCACCTTTACGGCGCTAAAATTCAGACCCGCCTTCAGTTTAAATTTGGCGTAAAATCGGTTAAATTTAAAAAAGGATCAAGATGCAAGAAAATCCAACCGACGCAAAATACGAAATCTCTCGCGCCATTAAGGTCGATCTGGCCGCTATCGCGCGCATTTATAACGCAAGCGTTTTAGAGCGAAACGCCACGGCCGCGCTGCATCCGGTAGACATAGAGGAGCGCGAAGCGTGGTTTGACGCGCACGAGGCGGCAAATCGCCCGATATACGTGCTGCGCGAGATCTGCGAGGAAAATTTGGCAGGCAAAGACGGTAAAGCTGATTGCGAGAGAAAATTTGGCTCAAACGGCAAAAATCTCGGCGCGCAAAAGATAGGCGCCGCAAATCAAAAAGGCGAAATCTTAGCCTGGGGCAGCCTCAGCGACTATCATCCGCGCGAGAGCTACCGCATCACGGCCGAGATCAGCGTCTACGCAGCACCCGAAGCTCGCGGCAAGGGGCTTGGCAAACGGCTTGTAAAATTTATACTCGAAAACGCACCAAAATTTGGCGTCAAAAACATCGTCGCACTGATATTTTCCAGCAACGCCGCTAGCCTAAATTTGTTTGCGAAATTCGGCTTTACGCGCTGGGGCGAACTGCCCGAAGTCTGCGATATGTGCGGCAAACCGGAAAGCCTAACGATACCGGGTAAAAATTTAAACTAATCCAAAAGCTCGGCCGCGAATTTATCTTCGTTAAATTTCCTTCCCAAAAAGGCGCAAACCTCGCGCGCGTCGCGAAGCGCGTTAGCCATGCAACTAGTGGCTCCGGGGCTTGGCGTCATGTTAAAGCTAATGCCCTCGCCGGTGTTTATGCCCGCTTCTCCCAGCATCAAACGCCCGCTTGTTTTATCCAGCACCTGCGGGCGCACTCCGCCGAAATTTCGCGCGTAACTCACGTCTTCGTAGGCTAGCGAAGGTACTATTTTTCGCGCCGCTTTGACGAATAGGCGGCGATTTATACAGGGGATCTCGTAGGCGAAATTTTTAAATAGATAATTTCTAATCTCGCTATCGCAAAGCAGCTCAAACATCGACCTAGCCACCCTGCCGTCAAACCTAAGCGTCTTTAAAAAGTCCCAAAACGTCGCGCTTCCGCGGTATCGCTCTAGCTTTGGCAGCAGTAGCGCGGTGGGGCCAAACCTCGTGCGCCCGTCCGCTAGGATATCGGCGTCGCCGTGTAGCGCGGCAAAAGGCAGCTTTGGATTTTGCACCATATAGACCTTGCCCTTTAGCAGGCGTTTGTCACTCATATAAAAGCTCCCCGCGACGGGCAAACAGCTGTAATCAAGCCCATAACCCATCTTGTGCGCCAAAAACAGCGAATGCGCGCCCGCATCGACTACAACGTAGTTCGCGCTAAATTCGCGCCCGTCTTTAGCCGTGAGGCAAAAGCCGTCGCTAGCGCGGACTATCCGCTCTATCTCGCAGCTTAAAAACACGTCCGCTTCTCGGTTTTCTTTAGATGCGGCGTCGCAGGCGTTTTTTACGAAGCTCTTAGCCGCGCACCCGAAATCAATCGTCGTGTATTCGCCGCTTTGCACGCCCATCGCCACGATCTCTTCGCTTCTATCGCCGCTTTTGTCGGCATTTAAAACGACGTTTGGCTCGAGGATTTTTAGCTCGTCTTTCTCAAAAAGCCGCAGATACGGATAAATTTCGCGAAATTTACTAAATCTCTCGCGCAAAGTCGCGCTCTCCTCCTCGCCTACGCCTAGAACCATCTTTTGGTGCGAGAACATAAACTCGCCCGCGTAGCCGTGCATCAGCGCGTATTTTACGACCATGCGTGCCGCGACGCTTACCTTTTTGGCTTTTTCAAAATCGTAGTTCGTTTCTATATCGCCGCAGTGGATCGTCTGCGAGTTGCACTCTCCGCGCGAATTTAGCGTCGCTAAGTCTTCGTATTTTTCAAAAAGCGCGAGGCTTTTTACGTCCGCGTAGCGCGCGAGCTGATAAAATAGCGCGCAACCCGAAATTCCGCCTCCGACGACGGCTACTTCGTAATGTCTTTTCATAAAAGCTCCGTAAATTTTTGGCGTATTTTGCCTAAAAATGCTTAAATTTGATTGAGTTTGGCGGGTTTTAAAAATGCGGTGGCACGGCTAGCGGCGGCAAATTTAAAAGCTAAATTCGCCGCCTAAATTTATGCTATTTCGCGCCATTTTGCGCTTTAAACTCCGCTAAAAGTTCTTCGTCGCATTTCGGGCAGTATTCGTGCTCGCCGCTGATGTAGCCGTGCTTAGCGCAGACGCTAAAGACCGGCGTTATCGTGATGTAGGGCAGCTTGTAGTTGTTTATCACTCCGCGCACGAGATCCTTGCAGGCCGCAGCCGAGCTGATGCGCTCCTTCATATACAGGTGCAGCACCGTGCCGCCGGTGTAGGAGCTTTGCAGTTCGTCTTGCAGATCGAGCGCCTCGAACGCGTCGTCGGTAAAATTTGCCGGCAGCTGCGTGGAGTTGGTGTAGTAGATATTTTCGCCAAAACCGGCCTGGATGATGTCCGGATATCGCTTTTTGTCCTCTTTGGCGAAGCGATACGTAGTGCCCTCGGCAGGCGTGGCTTCGAGGTTATAAAGGTTGCCCGTGCTTTCTTGAAACTCGCGAATTTTACCGCGTAAAAACTCTATCATCTCGATCGCAAATTCTCGCCCGAAATCGGTCGCGATATTTTCCTTGTCGTTCGTGAAATTACGCAAAAGCTCGTTCATGCCGTTGATGCCGATGGTGCTAAAGTGATTATTAAAGTGCTTTAGATAGCGCGCGGTGTAGGGATACAGGCCGCGTTCGTACATCTCCTGGATAAAGGCGCGCTTTTTTTCTAGCGTGGATTTGGCTAAATTTAGCAGATACTCAAGGCGGGTGTATAGCCCCTTTTTATCGCCTTTATATAGGTAGCCCAAGCGAGCTAAATTTAGCGTCACGACGCCGATACTGCCGGTCATCTCCGCACTGCCAAATAGCCCTCCGCCGCGCTTTAGCAGCTCGCGTAAATCTAGCTGCAAGCGGCAGCACATCGAGCGCACGTGGCCCGGCTTATAGGCTTTGTCGTTTGCGACGCGGTTGCCGTTTTCATCGACTGTGTACTGACTGCCGACAAAATTTTGAAAATAGCTCGAGCCCATTTTTGCCGTGTTTTCAAAAAGCACCTTCGCCACATCGCTATCCCAGTCGAAGTCCTCGGTAATATTTACGGTCGGGATCGGGAAGGTAAATGGCTGAGAGCATTTGTCGCCCTCAGTCATGATCTCGTAAAAGGCCTTATCTATGCGGTTCATCTCAGGCTCAAAGGCGCGGTAGGTCATATCCGTTAGCTTGTTAAAGCCGCGTTTTTGCGCCTCCTTAGCAAGCTCCGCGTCCTCTAGGTCGCTAAATATATGCCTATCCTCGCGCGTCGGGATCTGATCGCGCAAATCGGACGGGCAGGTGATGTCGATCGTTACGTTGGTAAACGGACTCTGACCCCAGCGAGCAGGCACGTTTAGGTTAAAGATAAAGCTGGTTATCGCCTTTTTGATCTCTTTATCGCTTAGCTTGTCGCGGAAAACGTAAGGCGCCAAATAGGTGTCAAAGCTACTAAACGCCTGCGCACCAGCCCACTCGCTTTGCAAAATGCCGAGGAAATTTGCCATCTGATACAGCGCCTCTCTAAAGTGCTTTGGCGCCTTGCTCTCGACCCTGCCGCGCACGCCGTTAAATCCCTCGTTTAGTAGCGCTCTTAGACTCCAGCCCGCGCAGTAGCCCGTGAGGCAGTCAAGATCGTGGATGTGATAGTCGCCGTTTCGGTGCGCGAGGCCCTCTTCTTTGCTATACACCTTATCTAGCCAGTAGTTGGCGATGACCTTGCCCGCGGTGTTGTTGATGAGGCCTGCGTTTGAGTAGCTGGTGTTTGAGTTGGCGAGAATTCGCCAGTCGGTACCGTTGATGTACTCGCTGATCGTTTGGGTGGAGTTGATGTAGGTGGTGTCTTCGTTTAGTCCTAAAATTTGCTCGCGCTGAAGCTTGTGCGTGTGTCGGTAGAGCATAAAGCTCTTCATTACGCCAAAATGTCCCGCGTTAAAAAGCGCCTTTTCGATGTAGTCTTGGATATCTTCGACGCTTAAAATTTCCTTGTCGAAAACGTGGCTCATAACGTCTAAAAAGACCTTTTCGTCGTATTCTTTACTCTCGCTCTCAAAGGCCTTTTTTATGGCGTCCGCGATCTTATACGGCAAATACTCTTGCTTCGTGCCGTCGCGTTTTAGGATAAATTTCATTTCGTTCCTTACGTTAAATTTGATGATAAATTTGACGGAAGTATAGGCAAAGTTGGCTTAAAATTTAGTGACCGAAATTTGCTCTCCGGGCATTTTGAAAATGTCATTTTTTAGTTTTTTATTGTGTTTATAGAGCGTATTTTAGGGAAATGCACTAAGTAGAGCTTAAAATTTAGCTTTTATATTATATGACAATTATTATCATAATTTACCGCTGTAAATATGGATTTAAAGGATGGAATTAAAGAATAAGGCCGTAACTTTTAAATAAATAATTTCAAATCCCAAAGGGAAATCTTTCATAAATAGTGCTTGCTTTACAACGAAGGCGGAAGTAAAACAAAATACATATTGTGTATTTTGCTTATATCTTTGGTTCTAACGTTAAAATATTTGATTTAATTCTAAACAAATTTAGCTAAGTATTTATTAATAAAATAATTTTAGAAATGCTTAAGTAAAATAG
>NZ_CAJPQR010000035.1 GCF_905372745.1 uncultured Campylobacter sp.
AAAAATAGATAAGTTGAGCAAAATACTAAATATTAATATTAACAAGAACAAAGGAAAGGAGATCTACAAAATTAATAAATCAGAGATAGAGAATTTTAACGATGAGGATATAGAGACCAAAGCAAAAGAAATAGTTAAAAAAATATTAGTAGAAATAGAAGAATTTGACATAAAGATTATTACAGTATCTAGTGAGCTAGGAAATTCCTAACTCACGCAAAACAGATCGCAAAAGTATCCGGCTTAGTCATCTTTTTGATATTTTCCTTCGCCATAAACAGCTCCTTAGCGCCGTAAATTTGCAAAGTATGATTTATAAACTCAAACTCTAGCTTTTTGTGCGCGCGGTTTACATCTAGGTTTTTGGCTAAAGCTAGGATGAAGCTTAACCAGCGCACAACGCTTTCGCTAGGTAGCAGATCTTTAAACCGCTCAAATTCGCTCGAGCTTTTTTTACCGTTTTGAGCGATGATTGCGGCTATGAGGCATTTTTGCGCATGCGAAAAGCCGTAGTTTAGCGCGTTTAGCACGAAAAACGCCGAGCTAGCGTGCTCACCGTAAAATCCCAAGCACTGCGCCACGTCATGCAGCTTAGCCGCGACCGCCAGCTCGCTCTCGTATCGCCCGCCAAGCTCATGCAGCGGCTCTAGCGCGGCAAAAATATCTTTAGCGTATTTTACGATAGTTTTATTATCGCCGAGTAAAAACCTATCCTGCAAACTCCTCACGCTCGGGTTAAAATTAGGCGGAAATTTTCGAGTCGGACGCAAAATATCGCTTAAAAATACGCCCTCTCTAAAGCCCGCGCCGCTAGTGTAGATATTTTGCGCGCCTAAAGCCTCGGCCGCGCTTAAAAAGATGAGCGCGCCCTCTCTGATCGTATCGAAGCGATCTTTTTTGATGCCGAATTTTCCAAGTTCCAGTACGCTTGCTTGTGAGATGCTCTCGATAAAATTCTTGTGATTTTGCAGTTTATAAGCAAAATTATGCACCGTTTTTAGAGGGTAGTTTTGCGACGACATTATCGCTGAAGATATCGCGCGCAAGCTGCCGCCGATGGCGACTAGGTTTTTGCTTTTGAAATTTTTAGGCAAGCTTTTTAGCGCGTCTTTGATAAACGGCTGCGCGGCGCTTAGATTTTTTTTGTCAAAAAATAGCTCCTTTAGCCGCACCGTGCCTAAATTTAAAGACGCGGCGTCTATTATCTTGCCGCCGCTAACAAGCGCTAGCTCCGCCGAGCCTCCGCCGATATCAAGCGTGACGAACTCCTCTAGCGGCTCAAGCAAATTTAGCGCCGCCACGCCGCCGTAAACCGCCTCGTCTTTGCCGCTAACGACCTTTAAATTTAGTCCTAGCTCGCGGCACACGAGCGATATTAGCTCGCCCGCATTAGGCGCGTCGCGCAGAGCCGAGGTGCCCATAGCAAAGATTTTTGCGCATTTGTAGGCCTTGGCGATATTTTTAAATTCGCTAAAAGCCTCAAAAGCCTTTTGCATAGACCTCTCGCCGATCGCGCCGCCGTTTTCGTAAGCGCCCTCGCCAAGGCGCACCTTCATCTTAAACTCGCCCACGACGCTAAAAGCATAACGCGAGCTTTTGTCAAATATCACCATTCGCATCGAATTTGAGCCTAAGTCTATGACGGCGGTTCGTTTTGCCATTTATCTGCCTTTGTTTGTTTTATTTATCGGTAGCCGCAAGCTCGAAACGGCGCCGCTACGGCCGTCCGTACGGTTTTTGATAGATACGGTTCCGCCTAGAGCCTGAGCCGCGCCCTTGGCCAAAAATAGCCCGAGTCCAGCTCCGCTTTTATCGCCGAAGCGCTTAAACGGCGCAAAAAGATCCTTACTCTCGTCGATACCGCAGCCCTCGTCTACAACCTCAATCATAAACTCGCCGTCGTTTAGGAAAGATCGTAGCGTAACGACCGAGCCGGCGGGGGAAAATTTGATCGCATTTTGAACGAAATTTTGGATAACATGCGTCAAAAGCGTCGTTTGAAGCGTCATTTTTAGGCTAGAGGGCGCAAACTGGGTCGCTATATCCTTGCTCTCGCCGCGGGCTAAAATTTTAAAATTATTCGCCGACTGCTTCAAAAACGCGATGACGTCGGTAGGTACGGCCTCCTCAAACTGTGCGCCCTCCTGCCGCCCGATCTCCAAAATAGACCCGATCATTTTATTCATCTGATCGATGGCTTCGTTGTTATTGTTGAGCGTTTCTATATATTTTTCGCTCTCGCGCGGCTTTATTAGCGTGACTTCGTTTTTGGTTTTCATTACCGCAAGCGGAGTTTTTAACTCGTGCGCGACGCCGACGAATAGCTCCTTTTGATAAAGTACGAAAGTCTGAATCCGCTCGATTAGGCGGTTTAAGCTTTTGCCTAGCGGCTTAAACTCCGGCGGTAGCTCCTCAAGGCTAATCGCCTGCAAAAATCTCTCGTTTAAATTCGTCATTTTTTTGCTTAAAATTTTAATCGGCACCAGAAGCATACGCGACAAAAATAGCGCATAAAAAAGCACCAGCAAAATAGAAGTGGCGTTTACGACGATGATATCGATTAAAATTTGATTTATGAGCTTGCTTTGCTGCGTAGTTTCTTTAGTTAGCGCGATACTATCATCTTGCGTATAGGGATAAAACAGGGTTAGATAGCTCTTTTTGCCCAGACTTTCGGTTATAAAATAAGGCGCTTTTGTTTCGCCTTTTACAAGCTTAACGCGCGTGGGGCTATCGTTTAGCGTGGAATACTCGAAAGGATTTTTAAGTCTGGCTAAATTCGCGCTCGTAGATAAAATTTTAGCTTCGTAAGCGAGCGATTGGGAGATGTTTTCGTAAATCGTAACCTTAATATACTGATATAAAAGGACTGAGATGATGAGAATTAGCATCGTAGAAGCCGATGCTAATTGCGCTATAAACCTAAGTCTTAGGCTTTTTTGGGAAAGCAAAATCTATACCCGCGTCTTCTGACCGTCTCGATAGTCGAGATGTTTAGCGGCTTATCCATTTTTTGGCGGATTTGATTTATCGCCACTTCGATTACGTTTGGAGTTACTAGCTCAGGCTCCTCCCAGATCGCATCTAGCAGCTGCTCTTTACTAACGATCTGATCGCTGTGACGCGCAAGGTGAGTTAATACTTCAAACGGTTTGCCTTTTAGCTCGATATCTTGGCCTAGGTAGGTGATTTTTTCTTCGTCCGGATCGATGATAAGGTCGTCTATTTTGATGACGTTAGTACCGCCAAAACGCAAGCGAGCCTCTATCCTGGCGACCAAGACGTCAAAATCAAACGGCTTTTTGATGTAATCATCCGCGCCGATTCTAAAGGCTTTTACTTCGTTTTCTTTATCGTCTTTTGCCGATATTACGACGACGGCGGTGCGCGGAGATTTATGTTTGATGATGTTGATCAGATCCACGCCGTCTCCGTCAGGCAGCATCCAGTCGGTTAAAACCAAGTCGTAATTTCTAATACCGATATAATACTCGGCATCCTTGAAATTCTCCGAGCTGTCGGTTTGATAACCAAACTCTTGCAAGCCCTCGGCGATGGTTTTGTTTAGAGTTACCTCATCTTCAACTATTAAAATTCTCATTTTTTTCCTTCTATGAAATTTGACGCGATTGTATCATAAATTAAGCGAAATTTCAAGATACTTTAAAAAAAATTTAATATTTAAACTCAGCCCTTGCGCCTACCGTAGCATTTTTGACGATCTCTATTTTTAAAATTTCCATTTTTAAAAAGCTAAGCGAGCTAAATTTTTCCTTCAACTTTTTCGCGCAAATTTCAAGCGAGCTCTCCACGGTACCGAATTTCTCCCGCGCGTAAATTTCCTCGATAAAATTTATCATTTCCACATAGTCTATAAACTCGCCGCTCTCAAATTCCGCGCTTACCCTTACCTTCTGCGGCGTCGCGCGCTCAAAATCAAGCAGCCCGATGATCGTGCTAAATTCGTAATCTTTGATAATCGTCGTCAAATGACGCGCTTTTCCTGCCCGGTTATCAGGCGTTTGATGTTTGGCAGGTGCTTGTAAACGACCAAAAACGCGATCAAAAATATCGGCGCATAGGAGTCGATGCCAGGGATCTGCGGCTGCAACGCAAAAGTCGCTGCGATAAAAGCCGCAAGCGCGGCTAGTGAGGCAAGCGAAGAGATTTTAAGCAGTTTGCCCACGACAAACCAAACCCCAAGCGCGGTAACGATCTCAAGAGGCAAAAATACCGCCAAAACGCCCGCACCCGTGGCTATGCCCTTTCCGCCTTCAAATTTTAAAAACGGCGAATAGCAGTGTCCGAGCACCGAAAGTACCGCCATCGCCCAAAGCGTCGCAGGAGCAAGGCCTAAAAATTTCGCGATCAGTATCGGCAAAACGCCCTTTAAAACGTCGCAAACGACGGTTAAAATCGCGATTTTTTTAGCAAGTTTGGGGTCTTTTTGCTTTAGCACGCGCAAGACATTGGTCGCGCCGATACTGCCGCTACCTTCGCTTCTGATATTCACTCCACCGAAGATATAAGCCAAAATCACGCCCGAGGGGATACCGCCTAGCAGATACGCCGCAGCATAAGCTATCAAATTTTCGTTCATTTTTTATCCTGATTTTTGTTTCGATTTCGCAATATTAATTAAATTCGGCTGATTTTTTGATAAATCGGTTGTTTTAAAGGACGGAAAATTTGTAAATTTCACTTGCGCAAACCCGCAGCTTTAAGATGCTAAATTTGATTTAGTCAAATTTAGTGTTTCGGGCCGAGCTTCTTTGCGCAAAAAATAACCATTTGAGATTGTTTTTTGCTTTATTGTAAATGGGGTGGGGGCTTGAATGGCGCTCTGCTAGCAGCTACGAGCGAAGCGGTCTCAAGCCCATAGGGCGACGGTAGCGAACGTAGTGAAGCTAAAGTAGAGCGTCGCCTTCCTTTGCGTCGTGCTATGCACTCGCCTTGTGCTTGCACTCTCTTTGAGAGCTGCCAGAAGCAGACCCGCCCCCGTCTGCTTGCAGCTGCTAGCGCAGCGACGCAGAAACCCCCACCTACCCCACTGCACGTGAGAAGTTACTGCGCTTTGCGCAGGTTTATTTGGCGCTATCGCGTCGCACGTTTTAAATTTACGGCAGAGTTAAATTTAGTGCCGTCAAGTGGCAGGTCTCGGCGGCTCAAATTTGAACGTAAAATGATAAGGCGAAGTGTCGCGAGATGATTTTTCGAGTTTTCTGCTTCACAAGCTCGCAGCTATAAACAGAAGAAGCAAAATTGAGCGTGCGCTAGTCATATAGCCTGCGGAGCGAAAATTTTGCGTTCTGCTTGCAGTTGCGAGTGCAACGAAGCAAAAATCTCGGAAAAGCGCTCGCGAGACAAGCCGTAAAAATAAGGCGAAGTATTTTTGCGTTTAGACGAGGCACTTTTAAATTTGGCGACGGGAGTTACCATGTAGGTAATGACCGAGCCAAATTTAAAAGTAACGAAGTATAGGGCAAAAAGACAAGCCTTAATCAATAAATCTTTTTGTTAAATTTGCATATGCGTCGATGCGCCTATCTCTCAAAAACGGCCAAATCCTGCGCACTTCCTCGCTTCTGGTCATATCAATCTCGACGATGCGGCACAGCTCGCTCTGGCTATCGGCGCGGAAAAGCTCCTCGCCCTGCGCTCCGAAAACAAAGCTGTTGCCCCAAAATTTGATCCCGTCCATCACGCCGCTCTCGTCATTTTCAAAGCCCACGCGGTTTACGGCAATCACGGGCAGGCCGTTTGCGACCGCATGTCCGCGCTGCACGGCGACCCAGGCTTCTAGCTGGCGCGATTTTTCCTCCTCCTCGTCGCTCTCGAACCAGCCGATCGCGGTCGGATAGATGAGTAGCTTCGCGCCGCGCAGGGCCATGAGACGCGCAGCCTCGGGATACCACTGATCCCAGCACACCAAAAGTCCGAGCCTACCTACGCTCGTATCGATCGGCTCAAAGCAGGTGTCGCCCGGAGTGAAGTAAAATTTCTCGTAAAAGCCAGGGTCGTCTGGGATGTGCATTTTGCGGTATTTGCCCGCGACGCTGCCGTCTTTTTCGAAGACGAACGCGGTGTTGTGATACAGCCCGTCCGCGCGCTTTTCAAAGAGCGAAGTAACGAGCACGACGCCGTTTTGACGCGCTACCTCGCCCCAAAATTTGACGTCGTTTTCCCAGCCCTCAGCAAGATCAAAAAACCTCGTCTCCTCGCTCTGGCAAAAATACTGCGTCTGGTGTAGCTCCTGCAGCACCACGAGCTCCGCCCCGCCGCCGCTAGCTTCGCGCACGAGCTCGAGCGTCCTTTGCACGGTCGCGTCTTTGGTGCCGTGAAATTTTTGTTGGATTAGCGCTACTTTCATATTTTTCCTTACGATTTAAAATTTCAAAATTATATCAAAGCGGGGATAAATTAGGGCTTGAACGGCTAGTCGGGCGAGTAAATTTTGCCGCGCCAGCCGCTTATAAAATTTGCTTTAGCCTTTCAAGCAAGCCCGCGCAAGAGCGCGAAACGTCATCGTAGCACCGCTCAAAATCGCGGGTGTAGTATGGATCGGCGATTATTTTACCGCTTGAGGCCTCGCTAAATTCGAGTAGGAATTTTACTTTTTCGTCAAATTTAGCCTCAGCGCCGAATTTGCGCCTCAAAGTCCTTAAATTTTCATCGTCCATTATCAAGATAAGATCGCTGCTATCAAAATCCTTTTGCGTTATCAAGGTCGCTTTATGAGGCGTCACGGGCACGCCGTTTTGCTTCAAAACCCGCACCGTCTCGTAGTACGGCGGCTCGCCTATCTCGTCCTCGTGAGTGGCGCGCGAGTCGATACTAAGGCGCTCTGCCAGACCTGCATTTTTGCTCAAATTCTGCATAACGGACTGCGCCATAGTCGAGCGGCAGATATTTCCGTGGCAAACGAATAAAATTTTCATATTTTTCCTTTGATTTAGCATTCGCACGAGCCGTTTTGATCGTCGCACGGATCAAGGTGCGTCGTGATCTGCCATTCAAACTCGCCGTATTTAGCCCTAATATCGGCTTCTATCTCGTCTGAAATTTTGTGCGCGTCGTAAAGCGAAATTTCGCGGTTAAAGACTAGATGAACCGCGACGTAGCAGATGTTTGCGCTCTTTCTGGTAGCTAGGCCGTGATAGCTTGCTATCTGAGGGCGCGAGCGGATTATCTCTTCGATTTGCGCCGTTATTTCGGGCTCTAGCGCTCGGTCAAGCAGCACGCCTACGCTTTCTTTCATCAAATTTATCGCGCTAACGGCGATGTAGCCGCTAATCACTATACCAAAAACGGCGTCTATCGCGGCAAACCCCGTAAATTCGACCAAGATAAGCGAGGCGATAACGGCTAGGTTGCTAAAAAGGTCACTTTTATAGTGCAGAGCATCGGCTCTAACGATCAAATTTTTCGTGCGGCGAGCGACGCGGGAGAGGTAGACGACCAGCAGCCCCGTAACCGCGACCGATAGCGCCATCGCATAGAGCGAAAAAGCCGTATCTACGGGCGTTTGCTCCGTTTGTAGCTTACGCACGCTCTCGTAAAATATAAACGCGCCGGCAGCCACGATCAAAACGCCCTCAAACATCGCCGCAAGCGCTTCTAGCTTGGTGTAGCCGAAGTTAAATTTAGCATTGGGCGCAGCCTGGGATTTACGGATGGCGAAGAAATTTAGCGCGGAAACTAGCAGGTCAAGCATCGAATCGATCGCCGAGCTGAGCACCGCCACCGAACCGCCGATCAAACCCGCGGCAAATTTAACCACAGCTAGCGCAAACGCCGTCGCGCCCGCGACCATCACGGCTCTGCGGCCTAAAATTTCATTTTGCCTTTTTATGCCGGCATTATTTAATTGCATTTAGATTTCGCTTTCGCTTCTTGCGCCTGCAAATCTATTCTGTGAGGAACAATGTAGCGAGCCATTTTGACGTACGAAAACAAGCGAATCCACGCCGATTATCTTATGATTAGGTAGCTCCTGCGCTAGCCTCTTAAGCGCGATTTTATCGTTGTCATCATTGTACGTCGGAACGATAACGGCGCCGTTTATAAAGATAAAATTCGCATACGTGCAGCCAAGCCTCTTGCCGCCGTAAAATTTGGCCTTAGGAAGCGGCAGCGGCACGAGCTTAAAGCCCGTGCTTTCAAGCTCTTTTTTCATCGCGGCAAGCTCGCTAAAATGCTCGTCGTTTGGATCGTCGCATGAGGCGTATGCGATGGTATCAGGATCGATAAAACGCGCCAGAGTATCGACGTGACTGTCGGTGTCGTCGCCTTTTATAAAGCCGTTTTTAAGCCACACTACGCGCCCAAGACCAAAAAGCTCCTTAAGCCGCGCCTCGATCTGCTCTTTGTTTAGATGAGAGTTGCGGTTGTTGTTTAGTAGGCACTTCTCAGTCGTTAGCAGCGTGCCGCGCCCGTTAAAATCGATACTGCCGCCCTCAAGCACGAGATCGATACTTCGCAAATCGCTTTTAAAACGCTTAGCTAGCTCTAAATTTACGGCATTATCTTTCGAGCTTTCAAATTTGCCGCCCCAAGCGTTAAATTTGAAATCATAGCTGACGATTTTCGCGCCGTCCTGCACGTCTATCATGCCGTAGTCGCGTATCCACGTATCATCGGTGTCGATTTTTACGAACTCCACGTTATCAAATTTAGCAAATCGCTCCGCAAAAATCCTCTCATTAGGGCAGATCAAAACGACCTTTTGAAACGGTACGATCGCGGCGACCAGACTCTCGTAGGCGTCTAAAATTTCATTTAGATACGGCTTCCAGTCGGTGTTTTCGTGCGGCAGCGATAAAAATATAAGCTCTTGTTTTTCCCACTCTGCAAACGCTCTCAAATTCGTCCTTTATTTAAATAATTTCTATCAAAATTTAGGGGTTATGATACCTTTTGCAAGCTTAAATTTTAAAATAAATCATACAAAATTAGTTTTAAATTTAGTTTGCTTTCGCTACAATCTCGCGAAATTATCAAAAAGAAGCTAAAAAATTTATGGATTTTGAGTTTATAAAAGAATTTACGCCGATGTTCGTAAAAGCGGGCATTTTTACCGTCAAGCTCTCGCTTTACGGCATCTTGCTCTCGCTTATTATCGGCATATTTTGCACGCTGGTTAAATTTTACAAGGTCAAATTCCTAACGCCTATCGTAAACGGCTACATCGAGGTTTCTAGAAACACGCCGCTGCTTATACAGCTTTTTTTCCTCTACTACGGACTTAGCAAATTCGGGTTAAATTTGAGCGCCTTTACCTGCGCGATCGCGGGACTTGCGTTTCTAGGCGGCAGCTATATGGCGGAGAGCTTTAGGCTCGGCTTTGAGGCGGTGAAAAAGACGCAGATCGAGGCCGCGCTTAGCGTCGCGCTCACGCAGGGGCAAATTTTACGCTACGTTATCCTGCCTCAGGCCTTTAGCGTCTCGATTCCCGCGGTCGCCGCTAACGTTATCTTTCTCATCAAAGAAACCTCGGTCATCAGCATCATCGCCCTGCCTGACCTAGTCTACGTGACTAAGGATATCATCGGGCTTTACTATATGACCGACGAGGCGCTTTTTATGCTCGTAGTTAGCTATTTGATTATCATTTTGCCGATATCTTTGGTGTTATTTTGGCTAGAAAAAAGGATGAGAGTTGGACGGAGTTAGTATTTTATTCGACCCACTAGTTTTAAAGCGGCTGATTTTCGAGGGGCTGTGGATGAGCGTGCAGATTTCGGCCGTCTCGATCGCGATCTCTCTAGTTTTAGGCACGTTTTTGGGCGTGGCTATGAGCTCAAAAAACAAATTTATCTTTTTCACGCTAAAAATTTGCCTAGAAATCGTACGCATAATGCCTCAAATCGTCTGGCTATTTTTGTTTTACTACGGCGCGAGCAAGGCATTTGGGCTTGATATTTCCAAATTTAACGCCTCGCTCATCGTATTTAGCTTGTGGGGCGTGTTTGAGATGATGGATATCGTGCGCGGCGCGATCGTCTCGATACCGCGGCATCAGTTTGAAAGCGCAGCGGCTCTGGCACTTAGCAAGGCTCAAATTTATCTTTACGTCGTGATCCCGCTAGCCACGCGCCGCCTAGTGCCTGCCGGCGTAAATTTACTAAGTCGTATCATCAAAACCACCCCGATCGTCGCCCTCATCGGCGTACCCGACCTGCTAAAAGTCGGCCAGCAAACGATCGAGACCGCGAGCCTAACGGCAAATCCGACAGTGCCGTTTTGGATATACGGCTTTATATTTTTATTATATTTTCTCGTCTGCTATCCTATCTCAAAACTATCCAAGATACTTGAAAACAGATGGGCATAAGGAATCAAATGAGCGAAATTTTAAAACTCTCAAATTTAAGAAAATCTTACGGCGACTTGCAGGTGCTAAAAGGCATCGACCTTAGCGTCAAAAACGGCGAAGTAGTCGTGATTCTAGGGCCCTCGGGCTGCGGCAAGAGCACGACTCTGCGCTGCATAAACGGCCTTGAGCCCTTTGACGGCGGACAGATAGAGATAGCCGGCGAAAAGATCGATAAGGACTATAAAGACTGGATCAAAATCCGCCAAAAAGTGGGCATGGTTTTTCAAAACTACGAGCTGTTTGACCATATGAACGTCATCGAAAACATCGTGCTAGGCCCGGTAAAAGCGCAAAAAAGAAGCCGCGAAGAGGTCGAAAAAGAAGCCGAGGCGTGGCTGGAAAAAGTCGGCCTAAAACACAAAAAATACGCCTATCCAAAGGAACTTAGCGGCGGACAAAAGCAGCGTATCGCTATCGTACGCGCGCTTTGCATGAGGCCCGAGATCATGCTATTTGACGAGATAACGGCCTCGCTGGATCCCGAGATCGTGCGCGAGGTGCTAGACGTCGTCATAAACCTCGCAAAAGATGGCATGACGATGCTAATCGTGACTCACGAGATGGGCTTTGCGCGCTCGGTGGCAAATCGTATCGTCTTTATGGATGAGGGCAAAATCGTCGAGGAGAGCGAGCCCGAGGCGTTTTTCACGCATCCAAAAAGCGAACGCGCGAAGAAATTTTTAAATTTGTTTTCGTTTTAGGATTTTAAAATCGGCGTTTTCAAATTTGGGCTTTTAAAATTTGATGTTTTGAGTGTTAAATTTGAGGATTTTGCTGTATTGATTTGCTTTTTTAAATCAAATTTAAAGACTTACGGTTAAAATCTTGCCGCTCGTTTTTAAAATTTAGCTTTATAAATCGCACCCTTTTTGGCATTTTCGTCAAATTTAGTAAAACGGACAGGATAAATTTATTCAACCAAATTTCTTTTAAATTTTACGCGGTAAAATCAAGCCTAACTCTTGCTAGCAAATCTATCCCAAAATCCGCGCACAAATTTGACCCTCTCCGTTCAAAGCGTTTTAAAGCGCTTGCTCATACTTGCAGCTCCATTTGGCGCCTAGTTTGCAAGCTTTTTTATAAAAATATTTTGCTTTCTTTTTATCTACTTCAAAGCCGTAGGTTCCATTTTCATACCGTAGTCCAAGGGCCTCACAACCCTCCCCGTAATCCATATCACACGATTTTTCAGTATAAAATTTAGCCTTTTCGTTATCCTCAAATATAACTATATAAGTACTTCCTAAAATCAAACAACCGTTACCATCTTTTAATTCGCAAGCCTTCTCTAAGAATTTTACCGATATTTCTCTTGCTTGCTTGTCGGTATTTTTACTTCGGCTGCTTTTATCTGAATAATATGCTCCGGCTCGCGTGCAATCTTGCGCTATACCAGCATTACATCCGGCTTCAAATTTAGCTATATCCTCGTCTGTGCCGGCCAAATTCAAAGAGGATAGCCCGACAACGACCGCAGCTAAAACGATTTTTTTCATTGTTTTTCCTTTAATTTTTTTAAGATTATATCTCGCACCGATAATCAAATAACTTAAATTTGCAAATTTACCCATTTTTGAATTTTCGGCACGCGCTTACTTTTAAAATCCGCAAATTTAGCCGCATTTTAGCCAAGATTTTGTATATTTCACGCACTTTATTTTAAAGGAGAAAGAATGAGAAAACTTCTGTTTTCATTTTTGGCAACATTCGCCGCCGTCTTTCTAACGGGTCAGGCTAATTTGCAGGCTGCCGAAGCGGACGCTTTGGCTAAAATCAAGGAGCGCGGATACGTGCGCGTGGGCGTCTTTAGCGACAAACCGCCGTTTGGCTACGTCGATAAAGAGGGCAAAAACCAAGGCTACGACATATACTTCGCCAAACGCATCGCAAAGGATCTGCTAGGCGACGAGAGCAAGGTTAAATTTGAGCTCGTAGAGGCGGCGGGCCGCGTAGAAGTGCTAGTAGCCGACAAGGTCGACATAACTTTGGCAAATTTCACCAAAACCCCTGAGCGCGCCAGAGTCGTTGATTTTGCGCTTCCGTATATGAAAGTATCACTTGGCGTAGTTAGCCCGGACGGCGCGGTAATAAAAAGCGTGGACGAGCTAAAAGGCAAAAAACTAATCGTCAATAAAGGCACGACCGCGGATGCGTATTTCACGAAAAATCACCCTGACATCGAGCTTATAAAATACGACCAAAACACGGAAACCTTCGCCGCCCTGGTCGATAAAAGAGGCGTAGCGCTAGCACACGATAACGCGCTGCTTTTTGCGTGGGCTAAAGAAAATCCAGGCTTTACCGTCGGTATCGAAGCCCTAGGCGATGTGGACGTCATCGCGCCTGCTGTCAAAAAAGGCAACAAAGCTCTACTTGAGTGGCTAAATAACGAGATCATTGAGCTAGGCAAGGAAAATTTCTTCCACAAAGACTACGACGCTACGCTAAAACCGATCTACGGCGATAGTGTAAATCCGGAATCTCTCGTCATCGAAGGCGGCAAACTATAAAACCCAAAGTCGGAAGAAATTCCGACTTCTTACTTTCCTTAAATATCTCGGTTTTTAAATTTAATCTGCGTTTTTAATTTATCATGCAAATTTGATGCGCCGCAATTTAAGCAAAAACAAAAGCCGCCTCAACGCTTTATCAAAGCGGTTTATTAAGTGCGGCGTTTTATGCTAAAGATAATTCCAAAAACATACCAAAACGCGCAAGGGCGCAAATTTAGCGTCATTTTCGGTATATATTCGTCAAATTCGTCCAAAAAATAAGTAAATAAACGCCTTAAAGTTATGGATTTTGCCGCACCTTAGTTAGATTTTACCTTCATCTCTAGCCCAGCAGGCATTTTGGTAAGATAAAATTTACTTTTTACAGAGCTTTGCAAAGCGGTTTAGATAACCTAATTTACGGCACAGCTCTCGTTTGCCGCTTTTACCTCTACGACCGTAACCAAAATCGCCGAGCTAAGTCAAAGCTAGAGCGTAAATTTAACCGCAAATGAGCTTTAGGCGGTAAGGCAAAATTTACGCTTGGATTAAAATTTTGGACAAAGCTTACCCTTGCGGGTATTTTAAGTTAGGCCAAAAGCATTTTTATAGAGATTTGGGCGAGACGGACAGCGGCGATATACGCCGAATTTATCGTTGCCGCGAAACCTAGACGTAGCTAAATTTTAACTTCCTACCGCAATTTATAGATCCGCGCCACGGTGAAATTTTGCCCTCTGACCGCACCTCATCGCAGCTAGCCGCTTAGTTTGATCAGCTTGCGCCTTTACGCATTAAAACAACCTTAAAGGTCTTTATGATTATCACGATATCGTTCCAGATGCACCAGTTTTTCATATACCACGCATCCATCTGCGCCCTCGTCTCAAAGTCTACGTCGCTCCTGCCGCTAACCTGCCAGATGCCGGTAATCCCCGGCAAAACCGCCAAGATTAGCTCGGCGTATCGCCCCATATCCTTGCGCTCGTACTGCGCGCACGGGCGAGGGCCTACGATACTCATTTCGCCTTTTAGGACGTTGATTAGTTGAGGCAGCTCGTCAAGAGAGCTTTTTCTGAGGAAATTTCCGAGTTTGGTTACGCGCGGATCGTTTTCGTATTTATGAAATTTTTCAAAATACTCTACTTCTTGCGGATTTTTTTCAAGGTATTCTTTTAAAATTTCAGCCCCGTTTTCTCTCATTGAGCGAAATTTAAGACACCCAAACAGCTTGCCGTTTAGCCCCATCCTTTGATGCGAGAAAAATATCTTGTCTCTTGGTTCGCTTATCTTCATAGCGACCGCGACCGCGCAAAAAACAGGAATCAAAAGCGGCAAAGCCATAACTATCAAAAATATATCAAGCCCTCTTTTTAGCGCGATGTTAAATTTACTCTGCAAAGAGTTGTGTATCGCAAAAAGGCTCGTGCGGGAGTTAAATAGGTTGTAAATATGAGCCTGCGTAAAATCGTAACCTCTAAGCACGGGCGTAAATAAAATCTCTTTATTTTCCTTGATATTTTGCTCTATTAGCTCGTTTAGCTCGCGCGCGCCCATGCCGCTGCCGCCTATAAAAAGCGACTCATAATCAGCCTGCGCGCGAATATAACCGAGGTATTTATCGTCAAAGATCGCCAGCTCAAATTCCTCGCTCTCGCCTAAAATTTTAGCCTTCTTTTTCCAAAAGCCGAGTTTAAAAAGTGAAATTTTAGCTATAAATTTAAAAGCCGGGATAATAAAAATCATAAAACCAAAGCCCAAAATCAAGCTAGCTCTTGAAAAATCATAATTTATCTTTAGCAAGGCAAGCGCAGCTAAAGTAAGCAAAAGCCCAAAAAAACAGCTCTTTACCGCTATGGCGCACTCGTGCCAAAAATCATACCTCCTAGCGTAAATCCCCTGATAAAAAAACAAGGCTATCATCAAGGCATAAGCGATGCCAAAGCCCTGATATTTGGATATATCAAGTAGCACGTGGTCGCCGTAAAATAAATTTTTAAGCTCGACTGCTATACCAAAAGACACCCAAATAGCCAAAAGATCGACCAAAAGAAGTATCGCTTTACAAAGATATTTTTTCATTTTTCCATCCAGATACGCGCAGCGCAAATTTTGCGTTTGGCGGCGACTATTTTATTTTTTCTTTAAATTTTTCGTATTTTTTCTCGACGTAGCTTTTGATCTCTGCCTCAAAGCGCGCGCGCGAAAATCTTAGCGAATTTTCCCTGATTTTTACGGGTTCGAATTTATCGCGATTTTGCTCAAATTTAGCCACCGCGTCAAGCAGCTCTTTTACGTTTTGCTCCATAAAATATAACCCGCTCTCGCCGTCAATCACCGTCTCGCGAGCGCCGCCACGACCAAAGCAGATCACGGGCGTACCGCATGCTTGCGCTTCTACGGGCGTGATACCGAAGTCCTCCTCGGCGGCAAAAACAAACGCCTTAGCCCGCCCCATGAGATCCCTCATCGTCTCATCGTCCGCAAAACCCAAAAGCTCGACGTTTTTACCTGCTTTTGATTTGATTTTAGCCATATCGGGCCCGTCGCCGACGACTACTAGCTTTTTATCCGTCTGCGAAAACGCCTCAACTATGAGATCGATCTTTTTATAAGGCACCATTCGCGAGGCGGTTAGATAAAACTCCTCTTTGGCTTCGCGCAGCGTAAATTTATCCACGTCTACGGGCGGATAGATGACGTCGCTAGGCTTGCCGTAGACTTTTTCTATACGGCGCGCGATGTAGCGGCTATTTGCCACGTAATGATCTACGCGGTTTGCGCTGGCGGCGTCCCAAATGCGAATTTTATGCAAAAAATACTTCGCCAGCACGCCCTTTAAACCGCGGTCAAGCCCGCTTTCGCGCAAGTACTGATGATACAGATCCCATGCGTAGCGGATCGGCGTGTGCACATAGGCAATGTGAAGCTGGTTAGAGTGCGTTAGCACCCCCTTTGCGACGGCATGCGAGCTAGATAGCACGACGTCGTAGCCGCTTAGATCAAACTGCTCGATCGCAAGCGGAAATAGCGGCAAGTAGTTGCGGTATTTGCTCTTTGCAAAGGGCAACTTCCCAATAAAGCTCGTATGCGCTCGCTTGCCTTTTAAAATTTTATCTCGGTCGGCATCGCTTAAAAAGTCAATAAGGCCGTAAATTTCAAAATCGTCCCAAACATTCGTGAAACTCTCGACGCATTTTTCTGCGCCTGCGTAGGTGCTAAACCAGTCGTGGATTAGTGCTTTTTTCATTTTTCGCCCAGATAAAAATTAGTTTCCAGCGATTTTTCAATCGGCCATTTTATAAACTCGACTTCATATTCTTTTGTCTTTTTAAGCAGCAAAAAGATACTCCAAGCAGCCTGGGGAAACGCCCTAGCTAGCGGCTTTGCGATGCATGGCGGAAACGGATAAAAGTTGCTTCCTTGAAAATCTACCAGCTCAAAACCGCCCCAAATTTTTAAAAACCGCATCAAATCGGGCTTAGTATAACCTCTAACGTGTGCGGAGTGATTTTGTATAGACGTAGGCTGCCTGCCTAGTAGCAGCAAGGCTCTGTTGTGAAGGCTGGCTAAATTCGGAACCGCTAGCACAAAATGTCCGCCTGCTTTTAGCGTACGAGCTATCTCGTGAAATATCCAAAATATCTCCTTGACGTGCTCTAGAATTTGATTTGCGCTTATAAGATCCAGACTCTCATCCTCGAAGGGAAATTTATCTCGCTCAAGATCGTGCGAAAAGACCTCGATGCCTCTTGCGGCTAGCTTTGCGACATTTGGCTCGTACCCTTCTAAAGCCAAAAGCCTAGCGTCCCCACATTTACTTTTATATATCGCCAAATCATCGCCCTTACCCGCGCCGATATCCAGCACGGTTTCATAATGCCCTATTTTAGCGGCAAAATCAGCTATTATATGTCGTCCGTAGTTTAGGCTTCTGTCTATCATTTACGGCTCCTTATCTTAGTTTTTCCATTATTTCTATGATTTGTTTAGCCGAGCGCCCCCAGCTAAATCGCTTAATATTTTCAAAACCCTTAACGCAAAGTTCGTTTCGTAAATTTTCATCGTTTAAAACGGCTTGTATCTTACTTCTTATATCTTCTACGTTATGCGGATCGAAATACAAAACGCTATCCCCGCAAACTTCGGGTAGGCTAGCGGCGTTTGAGCACACTACCGGACAACCGCAGGCTTGCGCCTCAAGCGGCGGGATACCAAACCCCTCGTATAAAGACGGAAAGACGAATAATTTTGCTAGATTATAAATAGCCGCGATGTCGGCGTCCTTAACATAGCCGGTAAAAAATATACGCTCTGCGAGATTATTTTTCTCGATAATCTCCAAAATATAGCTATCGCTAGTTATAAAGCCGTCTCTTTTTCCCACTATCACCAAATTTAACTCCGTCTTTTCTAGCGCGAACAATAAATTTTTCAAATTTTTGTGAGGTTTTACGTTTCCTACGAATAAAATAAAATTTTCCGGAAGTCTATATTCTCTTGCCGCCGCCTCCAAAACGGCGCTATCGTAGCGGTTATTAAAACGTCCCTCGTCTATAGCGTTTGGTACGACAAAAATATTTTTATCCGTTTTCGTATATTTTAATATCTCGCTTCTTGAAAACTCCGAAACGCTAAAGACGACGTCGCTTCTGCTTAAAGCTTGATTAAAAATCATCTTGGCATATATCTTTTGTATAAAATTTAAGCTATCGTAAAAAGCCAAATGAAACGCATCATGAATGGTAACCGCTCTAAATTTCGCCCTTATGGGCAAGATAGGGATATTGTAGTGAGGAGACCAAAAAATATCACACTCGGGAATCTTTACCGGCAAACAAATCTGCTCGTCCAAAGAGTAAATTTCCCGCCCGCACTCTAAAATTTTAACGTTTTTACTCCATGCGTACTCTCTTATCTCGGCCTGCGTACCTAGCAAAATAACCTCGAATTTCTCCGTTAAAAACGGCAGCAAACCCTTTATATACGTACCTATTCCGGATGCTTTGTGCATGCGAAAGTCGATTGCTATTTTTTTACGCATAGCCGTCCTAGTTTCACCTTATAGTTTAAAATTAATGATATTTCAAATAAAATTATATCAAATTTTAAATAATAAGTCGTATTTTTTCTTCCCAATCGTTATCCTTTGCAAATTTTACGATTTCGCTCCCGCCTATTTGCTTTAAGGCTACGGCTTTTTTTACGCACGCCGCAAAATCCTCTTTTGAATCAGCTAACAAAGCAGGGCTATTTAGCTGCTCTAGCTCTTGCCATTTAGTAGCTACCGTATAAAGTCCGGCCGCCGAGTATTCGTATAACTTTAACGGACTTATAGAGTGAACCAAATCCATATCTAACCTAAACGGGATTATGCCGACGTCTGCAAATTTCAAAAAAGGAGCCACCGCATCATTATCGACCTTTCCGTAAAAGGTAATGTTTTTTCTGGATTTTATTTGCTCAAAATTTTTAGGTTTAAATTTTACGGTTCCGATTATTAAAAAATGCACATCGGTTAGCTCGCTAGCAACATAATCTAGTAAATCAAAATCAAACCAGTTCTCGATAGCGCCAACATAAACGGCAACTGGGCTTTTAATCTCATAAAAAAATTCGGGCTTATCGTACTTTTTTTGAAATTTGTTAAAATCAACCCCGTTTGGGACATAAAAGCAGTTTTTGTTAAATTTCTCTATATAGCTTTTAAGGCTAGATGACGTATATATCGTTTTATCGGCTTTTTTTATCAGATGCTCCTCTGCTTTGATAGCAGCCGTGCCTACGTCAAAGCCGTTTAATCTATCGGTAACTCTAACGATTAGTTTATTATATTTCACGATATCCGTTATAGGCAAAAATGCAAAATTATCTATAACTAAAACATCCACGTTTAAAAAATTAAAATTTTTAAGCGTTTTTTTAAAGTTCGGTAGAGTAAAAATATACCACATTTTTATAACCTGATAAAAAACGGAAGGTAACTTTTTAAACGGCGGAATAAGCGCAAACGGAGTGTATATAAAATAGTTTTCAAAAATTTTATGTACGCCTTTTTTTGACTGAGCGAGTCTGATGGCTTCATTATTTTTATCATGAAACGGCGAAACGGGAGGCGCGATAAATAAAACTTTGTTTCCCTCCTTAGCTAGCAGTTCGCTGTAATAATTACAACCGACTTTAAACGGCGAACCGTAATACGAATTTCCGCACCATAGTATTTTTTTAGACATTTTTCGTAAGCTTCCCGTATCCGTTTGAGTATAGCTCAAATTTACTATAATAAAATTCCCTGTTTGCCGTATCGGTAACCACCAATCTATCCTCTTTTATCTCAAATTTCCTCATAATTTTTATGCCTTTGTATTCGGCAGCGAGACTTATAAAATTTTCTCCAAAGTCCGTTACGAAACACCTACACTCGGCGAGCATACCGAATAATCCCGCTATCCCCTCGCCCCAACTATTTTGCTCCAGATCTTCCACGATCGGCGCGTTGTGCGCCCTAATGCTTCTAAATTCGTTTCGTCTGCCAGGAAGCGGCGTATAAAGATAGGTGCCTGGATCTCTCGCTATGTCGCGCCCCTCTATCCACAGCTCGTAGCCCAGCTTATCGTTATGCGTATGTCCGCCGTGGCCATTCTGTCCAAGCGGCGTAGCGCAGAGGGCGAGGTAAAATTTACTGGATTTAAAGATAAAAATTCCGCTGTCCGGATAAAATATATTTTTGATCTCTTGCGAACTCGTAATTTTAAATTCCACGCTTTTTCGGTACGGTAGTTCGCTAAATTTCACACCCGAAGCGACCTGGCTTTTATACGTTTTATCGATCGCTTGCAGCTTGCGACCGGCAAGCGAGCGGATAAAACTTCTCTCAAAGCAAAAACCGTTTTTAAATATCTCATCGTCAAAAATCCCGCCCATGCAACTAATTAGCGCGGAGTGATTTAAGATATTTTCATCCCAAAACGGCTCATTACCGCCCTCAAAGCCGCTTAAATTTAGATATTTTTGCGCGGCTTGTTCATTGCTCAAAAACTCGCCGTTTGGGCTAAATTTAAAAAACCTGCCGCTGTCGTTATCGCCAAATTGCGGCACTTCGCCGTTTGGCTTTATGATGTCCGCGGTAAATCTGCCGATTTTATACAGTCTATCCACGAACCACTGCGGCAGCGCTATTTGACCGTTTAAAATTTTAAATTCCTGCTCATCAGGCGGTAAAAGTTTCGGTTTTTTGCGCCAAAGCTTTGCATCGTAATTTTGCAAAGATGAAATTTTTTCGCTTTTTAGACCCAGTATCAAAGCCGTGCTATACGCCATTAGCTCGCCACTTAGGCGGTGGTAGCTCGTAGAACTCTCAAAATTTCCGCCGTCTTCGTAAAATTCCTTTTTCATTTCGCTAATTATTTCTTGCACGGCAAACGCCAGCCACGCGTCCGTCTCGCCGCCGCCGTCTAGATACGCGCACGCAAATAGCAAACCCGCGATGTCGCTTAGATAGTGATTTGACGTAAGATGCGGCGAATATTCTAGATTATTCACGATATGGAGCGCATGCTCGTAGACGCTATTTGAAAAGGTTTGCTTGAAATCCGCATCTAAAATTCTGCCCTCATCAATCTGACAAAGCATATCGTAAGCTGCCAGCATGTTGGCAACTCTGATGCCAACATCCATCGTGCAGGTCCAATTTACGCCTATTCTAGGCGGATTATTGCTGATAAAATCTAAAATTTGGTTTTTAAATTCTTTTAAATTTTGCTCTTTTAAACTCGGATCCGCCATCGCAAAAATAGCAAGCTGCGGCAAGTGCTGAAACCTCGCAAGCTCCCACGGCACCTTTATATCGCTGCCCGGTTTATGGGCTATGCGCTGATCTTTGTACCATTTTTTTTCGCTCCACCGAAAGCCGCTTTTAAAATCCTTTTGCCAATCGATCGGCTCGTAGCCCTCTAGCGCGCTCGCAGGCGTCGCGGCATTCATATCGTATTTGTAGCCCTCAAGCCCGAGTGCCGCGCTATCATAGCTATTTTTTACCCACCCGCTGCCGAGTAAGTCGAATTTATGCTCCAGGTACATTTTAGACAGATATCTAGCGACGTCTAAATTTATATTTGAAACGTCGAGTTCGCATAAATTTATGTAGCTTATTCGTACCGGCGAAACGTTAAATTTGATACGGGTATCGCCGGATATATCGCGCAATTTTTGGATTTTATTTTTAGTTAAATTTAAAATTTTATTGGCGATTTTCGCGCACAACGCATCGGGCGGCATCGACTTGGCTTTTTTAAGATAATAAAAAATTTTACCCATTATTCACGGCCTCTAAAATTTTATCCACGTGCCTGTCCCACGTATACTTTCGTAGGGCTTCTTTTGCGGCGTTTGCGCTAATAGACGCCCTTAGCGAAGCATCGTCTATTAGCGCCTTCATGGCGGCTTCTAGCGCGTCTACGCATCCCGGTTTTACCATATAGGCGGTTTTGCCGTGCTCCAAAATTTCAGACATCTGAGCCATATCGCTGCATATTACGGCTTTACCCATAGCCATGTATTCAAACAGCTTGGTAGGACTGCCGAAAAACTCGCTTTCATCGGGATTTGGGACGGTGGCATTAACCAAGATATCGCACGCGCTTAGAAAATTAGCTCCTTGTTCTTGCGGGATAAGGCCGGTTAATACGACGTTTTCTTGCAAATCAAATTCCAAAATATGTTTTTTTACGATTGGCATCCTGATGCCGTCGCCTATCATAAAAAGCTTGGTTTTTTCTTTGTATTCGGGATATTTTTTCAGCAGTTTGCCGTAAGCGTACGCTATATTTTCGGCTCCGTGCCACTGACCAAATGTCCCTATAAAGCCGATTACGATTTTATTTTCAAGACCGTATTTTTGTTTTACGCCCTCGCAGCTTACCTGCGGATTATATTTATTTTCGTCTATTCCGTTTGGATTTACGATTATTTTGCCCTCGTCTACGCCTAAATTTAAAAGGATATCTTTTAACGCCTCCGATACCGCAACTATGCATTTTGCATTTTTTAGATTATAACTTTCTATCGCGCAAACGATAGGTAACTTAAAAATTTTGTAGTAAATAGTCTTAAAAGCTCGCTTAAAAAGAGTATCGTTATTTTTCCAATTTTTAATTTTCCAAACGTCGGACGAATTAAACTCTAAAACAAACGGTATATTTTTTCTCTTTGCGATATACGCCCCGCAAAAGCTAAATCCGCTATATCTCTGATATATCGCATCAACCTCCAAATCGGCGCAATGCTTTATTATTTTAAAATTATAAAAAAACTCAAGAACGTCTTTTGGGATAAAAGGAAATTTTATAGGCTTTACGATGGTCACTTCTTTATTAACCCCCCAAAGTTCGTCGTTTGAAACGACGCTTAGCTGCACCTTTTTATCCATAGCGTTTATAACGCCTGCCGTGTGCCCCACCGAACCGCCCGCTTTTAGCCCAAACCAATAAAGCGTCCTTAGATAAAGTATTTTCGTCATATATTGCCTATCTGCATAAATTTTAGCCTAAATTTATCCATTGCGGGCTTTAGTATGTCGGCATTTACGCTAATCTTTGACACATAGTCCCAGCAGCTTAAAGAGCTTAAATTTAAATCTTTTATCGACGTAAATTTACACTCTTTATTATCCGCGATTTTTTCTAAAAGTTTTTTGTACTCGCCTATTAAACCTTCGTTTATGCTTATATCGACATACTGCCCGCTTTTAAAATTATATTTCAAATTTAAAAAATTAAAACTATGTAAAAAAAGCGTTATTACGCAATCTTTGGGCATTAAATCAATCGCTCTTAATATTTCATCCGCGCTAGAGCCGTATCTAAAATCAAATTTTTGAAAAACGCTTTTGGTTTTTAAAACACCGTAGCGCTTTTGTTTTTCGTAAACGCTAACGGGCAACTGCAAAACGCCGCATTTTTTGCTAGTTTTATTTACGTAGTCATAGTTTATAGCGCAATTTATATTTTTATAAAAAAACGAGCTATCTATAAAAATATCGTTTATCCTAAGAGCTCTTAGCGTGTCGTCGTTTGCGCCGTATCCTCCCGCTCTGTGAGCTATAACGTCCGTGCCTATCCACTCTTTTATCTTTTGCTTACCGAAATTTATAATTTCTATTTGCTCGTCTAAGCTATATTGGCGCATAAATTTTCTATTTTTATCGTATTTTCCGGACGGATGGGTATGTAAATTTACGCCGTGTCCGCTCTTAACGATTTGGCGACACAGCCTTTTAAATTTATCCTCGCCATATCTTTCATACGGATATACGTCCACAAAATGCTCCACCACGCCGCCATATTTGTTTGCTAAATCGTTTATGAGCTTTACGCCGACTTCCGTGCCGCCGCCGATCTCGCCTTTTATAAAAATCTCAAACGCATCGGCTCTATTTGCGTGCAGTTCGCCGACCTCGGTATCGCAGGTTATTAAAATTTGTTTCATTTAAATCAACCAATTATATTTTATTCTTAAGCCAAAGTATTGCCCGAAATATTGCATTTAGGAATGGTCTATAAACAAGCATTCCACCAAAATAATATCGTAATTCGCCACCAAATCTATCTTTAAATCTATTGATACTTATTGACTTCTCATCTTCACCAAAAGAGCAACCGCCAAAATCGTACCGAGCAATACCGTTTTTCTTAAAATATCTTATTGCCTCCCATTGCAACAAATTTGAAGATCCCAAAATACAATTATTTATAGAACCACCATGCCAATATATAGACATATTGTCAGAAATTATAAAAATTGCTCCAGCCTGAATAATACCGCCGTGTTTTGCAAAAAAAACTTTTATTCTATTTGTTTTGTTTAGCGCAAAAAAATACTTTAATAAATACTCAACTTTTAAGGATGGCTTATTTGATCTGGCGTACGTTTCGATAGTAATCTTCTGAAAATCATATACCCCCTGCTCGCTGGTGTCTTCTAATATTTGAACATTCTCTTTTTGCGCCCTTCTTATAACATTGCGGTGTTTGCTATGTATATTAGAAAATATTACGTCTTCATTTTGAGTTAAATCTAAAACAGATGAGCCGTATCTATATATTTCATTAAAATTATTTAGTTCTAAAAAATCCGACCAAAGACATGCTTCATCTAATAATTCATT
>NZ_CAJPQR010000036.1 GCF_905372745.1 uncultured Campylobacter sp.
CTTTTAAACTTATACGAATATAAAAATATTACGTCCGAACTATCAGGTACTAAAAGAGAGCATTTTAGTCCTAAAATATTTTAAAAAACTTAAGCAAAAATTTAAGTATAAATTTTAAAAGTTTGGCTCTTACGAATTTAAACTCGTAATAACTAATACTAAATTTACGCCTCTTAGGCTTGCGGTCCGCATCGACTAAATTTACGTTCGCCCAAGCCGCCCCAAAATGCACAGCCTAAGATAAATTCGCTATTTAATCGGTAAATTTGCGTGATTTTTATCTGTTTTTAGATAAAATCCGCCAAAAATTTAAAGGTAAATTTAATGCAAGAATATGACATCATCGTCGTCGGAGGCGGTCACGCGGGTATCGAAGCTAGCCTAGCTCCCGCAAGAATGGGCAAAAAAACGCTGCTAATCACCATCCTAGCCGAGCAAATCGGGGCGACTAGCTGTAATCCAGCAGTGGGCGGACTAGCCAAAGGCCATCTGGTAAAAGAACTCGACGCGCTGGGCGGGCAGATGGGGCTAACGACCGATGTCGTGGGCATACAGTTTCGCGTGCTAAACGAGAGCAAAGGCCCCGCCGTTCGCGGCAGCCGCGCTCAAATCGACATGGATAGATACCGCGTCTATATGCGAAATTTACTGCTAAATACGCCAAATCTCGACGTTACGCAAGAAATCGCGACGCAAATTTTAACGCAAAACGGGCAGATATCGGGCGTAAAAACCCACCTCGGCAACGAGTATAAAACTAGTAAGCTCATCATCACGACGGGCACTTTTTTAAACGGACTGATTCACGTCGGATTTAACAAGCTGCAAGCCGGCCGCGTGGGCGAGTTTAGCTCGGTAAATTTAAGCCAAAGCCTAAGAGATCACGGCTTTACGCTAGGACGGCTAAAAACGGGAACCTGCCCCCGCGTGGATGCTAAAAGCATAGATTTTAGCGCGCTTGAAGTCCAAGAGGGCGACGCAAATCCCGTCCCGTTTAGCTTCCGCACGCGGGACTTCGCGCCTACGCAGCTGCCCTGCTACATCGCCTACACCAACGAGACTACGCACGAGATTATCCGCTCGAATTTCGACAAAGCGCCTCTTTTTACGGGGCAGATAGAGGGCGTAGGCCCGCGCTACTGCCCGAGCATCGAGGATAAGATAAATAGATTCGGCGACCGCGACAGGCATCATCTTTTTATCGAGCCGCAGACGGCTAGCGCGACGGAGTACTATATCAACGGCTTTTCTACGAGCCTGCCTTACGACGTGCAAGTTAAAATGCTGCGCTCGGTAAAGGGCTTTGAAAACGCGCGCATCGTTCGCCACGGCTACGCGATCGAGTACGACTATGCGCCGCCAACGCAGCTAAAACACAGCCTGGAAACCAAGCTCGTCGGCGGGCTGTATTTCGCTGGCCAGATCAACGGTACCACGGGCTACGAAGAGGCCGCCGCGCAGGGACTGATGGCGGGCATAAACGCAGCTCTCGCGCTTGAGGGCAAAGAGCCGCTCGTACTGCGCCGCGACGAGGCGTATATCGGCGTTTTGATCGACGATCTAGTCACCAAAGGCACGAAAGAGCCCTACCGCATGTTTACCTCGCGCGCCGAGTACAGGCTACTGCTGCGCGAAGATAACGCCGTGCTGCGCCTTAGCGGCTATGGGCGGCAGCTTAGGCTAATAGACGCTAAAACATACAAGAGAGTAGAAGAAATCCGCGAAAATTTAGCGCGCGGGCTAGCGTATCTAAACCAGACCGTAATCACGCCCTCAAAGCAAAATTTAGCCCTTTTAGAAAGCCTAGACGAGGATATAATCAGCCAAAACGTAAGCCTGCAAAAAATCGTAGCGCGCAAGAGCTTCACGCGCGAAAAACTGCAAAATTTAGACGAAATTTTCGCCTGCATGGACGAGGCGAGCTTGGAGCAAATTTTAGTCGAAGCCAAATACCAGCACTACATCGCCGAGCAAAAAAGCCAAATAGAGCGCATGAAAGATATGCTGCAAGTGCGTATCCCAGAGGGCTTTAGCTTCCGCGGTATCAGCGGGCTAAGCAACGAAGTGGTAGAAAAGCTAGAAACCTTTAATCCTCCTACGCTTTTTGCCGCCAGCGAGATTAGCGGTATCACGCCTGCGGCGATAGATATTTTGCACATCTATATAAAGATGAACGCTAAGGAGCCGCGATAAGCCGCGATAAAATGCTATTTAATAAGAATGAGCATTAAATTTGGGGCTAAATTTAACGCTTCGCCTTTTTTGCGTTTTAATTTTACGAACCCGTCAAATTTAATCGTATCTGCTAATCTCTATCAAATTTCCGTCCGGGTCGCGCACGTAGATTGAGCTTATCGCTCCAAGCGCGCCTGTTCGAGGCACCACCCCCTGCTCTACGGCGATACCCGCAGCCTCCAGCTCCACCAAAACCGACTCAAGCGGCGTATCCGTAAGCAAGCAGATATCGGCCGTTCCGACGTTTGCGTTTAGGGCGTTTGGTAAAATTTCCTCGCCTTTTACGTGCAAATTTATCTTTTGCGAGCCGAAGGCCAGAGTCTTGCGTCCGTTTGCGAAATCAACCTCGCGCATACCCAGCACTCGCACGTAAAAATCAAGCGTCCGTTGTAAATCAGTAACCGTTAAAACGATATGATCGATCGAAGCGATACGCATAAATTCTCCTTTTAAATCAAATTTAACAAAACATTGCCCACTAAAAACGGCAAATTTGACGGCGCAAATTTAAAGCCGCTCGGAGTTAAATTTTGCGGCGCGGGTAAATCAAGCAGAATAAA
Source organism: uncultured Campylobacter sp. (assembly GCF_905372745.1). Classification (GTDB taxonomy): domain Bacteria; phylum Campylobacterota; class Campylobacteria; order Campylobacterales; family Campylobacteraceae; genus Campylobacter_A. Next base: position 2,796 of record NZ_CAJPQR010000036.1, read on the forward strand.
ACCAAATTTAAATTTAGCTGACCCGCGAAGCGTCAAATTTAATTGCCCAAGCCCGATTACTCCCGAATTTTATCCACAAAAGCCCCAAAAAGGCAAAATAGTAAATAATTTTTTAAAAAATAATTTAAATATCTAAACTATTTGCAGGAAAAATAAAATTTTAATTTTCATAAGAGTATAATGGCGAGTATTTTTTAAAAAACTGCTGAAAGGAAGGTAATGTCCGTAAAACAAGAAAGACGAGATTTTATCGGTTTGGCGTTCGGGGCGGTGGCCGCAGTCGGCGGCGCGGCGACCCTCGTAGCCGTCAAAAAGACCTGGGATCCGCTTCCTAGCGTTAAGGCGGCGGGATTTACGACCGTAGATCTCAGCCCGATGAAAGAGGGCGAGATGCGCCAAATAGAGTGGCGCAAAAAGCCGATATTTATCCTAAAAAAAGACGCTTCGATGGCGCCTAACGACAAGCGCGACGTCGTGGTAGACGGCGCTAGATATATGGTGGCGATCGGGCTTTGCACGCATCTTGGCTGCATCCCGGAGTGGAAACCGGGCAAGCAACTTTTCGTTTGCGCCTGTCACGGAGGCGAATTTAACGCAGACGGCGTAAATACCTTCGGCCCTCCTCCGCGCCCGCTAGACATACCGCCGTTTAAGATAGACGGTACGAAACTCGTTTTGGGCGAGACCAGTCCCGAATACGAAAAACTAACGGCTCAAGCGTAAGGAGGGGAAAATGCACATCAGAAAATCAACGGGCGTTTTAGACTGGCTGGATCAAAGGATCGCCCTAAACAAGCTAATGAAAGTCCTCGTCAGCGAATACTGGATACCGAAAAATATAAATTTCCTCTGGGCGATGGGCGTTATACTCACGACGCTTTTTGCGTTGCTTATTTTTACCGGATTTATGCTGGTTATGTACTATAAACCGGATATAAATTTAGCCTTTGACAGCGTAAATTTGACTATAATGAAAGAGGTCGAGTACGGATGGCTATGGCGCCATATCCACGCGGTTGCGGCTTCAGTCGTGTTTTTAATCATCTACATACACACCTTTACGGCGATTTACTACGGCTCTTATAAAAAAGGCCGCGAGATGATTTGGATTAGCGGCATGCTGCTTTTCATTTTGTTCTCCGCCGAGGCGTTTAGCGGATACATGCTACCTTGGGGGCAGATGAGCTACTGGGCGGCGATGGTTATTACGAATTTATTCGGCGGCATCCCGGTTATCGGCGACGCGGTAGTCGAGTGGATCAGAGGCGACTATGCCGTTAGCGATCCGACTTTGACGAGATTTTTCATGCTTCACGTCTGCTTGCTGCCGATCGTGCTTATAGCAGTCGTCGCGATACACTTTTACACGCTTCGCGTTCCGCACGTAAATAACGAAACGGGCGAAGAGATAGACTTTGAAGTAGAAGCCGAAAAATACCTAAGCGGCGATACGAAAAATGCGAAAGTAATTCCGTTTTGGCCGGGCTTTTTGGCAAAAGACTTCATGTATATCGGCTTTTTCATGATTTTCTTTTTCTATCTCGTGTGCTTTCATTTCGACTTTGCGATGGATCCGATAAATTTCGAGCCGGGCAACCCGCTAAAAACGCCTCCGCACATCTATCCGGAGTGGTACTTCTTATGGCAGTATGAAATTTTACGCGGATTTTTCTTCGATATTTTCGGATTTAAAGCCTACAATATCGGCCTTATCGCATTTGCGATCGCGGGCGTGGCGCTATTTTTCATGCCGCTTTACGACAGAAGCGACGTCGTGGCTCCGGCTCACGAGAGAAAGGGCTTTTTCGTATGGTTTTGGCTATTAATCGTCGATATGATTATCCTCACGATTTTTGGCAAATTGCCTGCCGACGGCGTAACGCTAGGCATCTCAAACGCTTGGATAGGCTTTTTCTCGACTATAGCGTTTTTTATCCTGCTTTTCGTAGTCTTGCCTATCATAACGACGCTTGAGAAAAAAGGAGCGATGAAATGAAAGAACTAAAAATTTTTATAATCGTAGTCGCGCTTACCGGCGTAGCGTACTGGGGCATAGAGCCCTATGCGCATAACGTCATGCATCCGCACGTAGCCGCAGCCGACTACGACCTGGGCGCAGAGGACGTAGCTCAGGCTAAATCCGTAGTAGAAGCCAGACAAAAAGCTCTCGAAGCCGCGCAAGCTCTGAACGACGAAAAGAAAATCGCCGGAGCGAAAAAAGATTTAGAAGAGGCAAAAAAATCTCTTAATGATTACACGGCGTTTTGGAAAGAAGTAAAAACTATAAATTTAGCCAAAGGAGACGCCGCTAAAGGCGCGGAAACTTTTGCTAACGCGGGCTGCTCGGGCTGTCACGGCGTAGAGGCCGCAGGTATGCCAAACGCTCTAAGCGCCGCCGAGCTTAGCGAAGCTCACGGCGTCGTACCGCCCGATCTTAGTACCGCAGGAGCGATATACGACGAGCATTTCCTAGCAGCTCTTATAAAAGACCCGACCAAGGCGCTAAAGCTAACGCATAAATTTAACGACGAAAAGCCTTATCCGATGCCGGCCTTTTTCGGAGCGGGCGGAGAAGATCCAAATGCCGAGATCGCCGATATAGTCGCGTATCTAAAGTCTATCGCGCCTAAAGAAGTCAGCGACGAACAAGTGTTTCGCGACGCGTGCCAGAGATGCCACGACATGAAATACGAAAATAAATACACGCTAACCAACCGCGTAAATTTAGCCGCGTATATGGGCTCAAACCCGCCTGATTTATCGATGATGATTCGCTCAAAGGGCGATGAATATCTGCATAAATTTATAAACGATACGCAAAAGATGCTGCCGGGCACTGCGATGCCTCGCGTGGGGCTAAGCAAGGCTAGCGAGGATCAGATCGTAGCCTACATACAAAAAGCCGGCGATGCTAAAAAGGCCGAACGCGAAAGCCTAGGCATAAATGCGATGATTTACTTCCTGATTTTTGGCATCTTCGGATGGCTTTGGAAACGCAAAGTTTGGTCTAAACTGCATTAAAATAGGAGCCCGCCTTTCGGGCTCTTTTTAAATTTATCGCTTCGATTCCTTCTTTTTAGTCTTTAAATTTGCTCCGTTTTTAATTCGCAAATAGTTTTTAATCTATTTATCGCTTGCCGCCTAACTCAAAGCCAAACTTAGCCGCACCGCTCGCCCAAATTTAAACGTTTTTTAGATTCGTCCGCTAAAATGCGTTAAATTTTAAAAGGAAAAAAGATGAACAGGGCAGAATTCCAAAAGCTAAATTCTAACGAAAAACAAGACGCGATGCTAAAAATATCCGCCGCATATCCGCAATTTAAATTTCTAAATTTAAGCAAATTCGCATGCGGCGAGCATAGCTTTGAGACGGGCATTTTTGATTTTGAGGGGAGCGAGTTCGTTTTTATCCCGGGGGACGAGCCCGAGCTTGGCTGGGATGATTTTGCCGTTTTAGATGAAATTTCGGCAAAAGAGATTAAAGAACGATGCGACTTTTGCCCCGAGGATCAAAGCCTGCGCGAATTCGTAGCAAAACAGACTTCGCCGCTTCGCCGCGCTAAAATCCCCGCTATGCTAGCCGAAAGAAAACCCGCCGAGCTTAGCTGGTACGAGGTAGATTTAAGCGACGAAAGGCTTAAAATTTACGCAAACGAGATAGAGGATTTTTCGCGCGGTAAAGACAAAGATATTTCTGAAATGACGGTTTGCGGCGCGATAAAGTTAGTTCGCGAAGACGGCAAAATTCGCGCGTTTTTGTTTGACGACGTCACGCACGAGGAGCTTGAGGCGAATTTACGCAAAAACGGATTTAGCCTACCAAGCCAGGACGAGTGGGAATATCTAGCCGGATGCGGGGCGCGCACGCTTTGGCGCTTCGGCGACAAGCCCGATCCCGACAAGGTAGCGTTACCGCACGTTAAGCAGCCCGAAAATCCGGAATTTTCGCTATTTGAGCCCAACTTATTCGGACTATTCATTGCCTTTGATCCTTACCCGGTCGAGCTTGTTAGCGCGCCGATATACTTTAAAGGCGGCGACGGCGGCAGCGCGTTTTGCGGCGGCGAGTCGCTGTTTGAGTGTCTGCTGCCCGTCTCGCCTTTTTACGCTATGAGCGAGGAGATGCGAAATGATTATTTGGAGTTTTTGGATGACGGCGATATCGATAACGCGATTTATAGGCGTATTTTTAGACTTTAAAAAAGCGCTTTAGCCGCTAAATTTAGCGCCGATTAAAGATATCTCGCCGCGCGTTTTAGCTCAAATTTAAGTCGCTACGCAAAGGCTTAAGTTAGCCTAGGTACCAAGAATATAAATTTAAACGCGTACGCTACGCCTGCTTTGCAAAACGCTTTTGCACCGATTTATGCCAACCGCGAGATTAAAATAGGCGCAAAACGATAAATTCGCCGCAAAAAGCCAAGCTTGCTTTCGTTTTTCATTGCTTAAATTCTCGTAGATTTATCCTTAGATGCTAAAATCAGCTACCGTTTTTTCATAAATTTTACCGAAAAGGAAAAATATGGTTAAATCTAAAATTTTCGCCGCTCTTGCAGCGCTTTGCTTTGGACTAAATTTAAGCGCTAGCGAGCTGGATGGCAGGTGGAGCATCGTCTCGGCAAATATAGACGGGCAGGAGGTGCAAACGGCGGGGCAAAAGTGCTTTGAAGATTCGTTCTTCGAGGTTAGCGGCCGCGAGGCAAAGCTAGGCCTTAGCTCCGTAGGCGAGGACGGCGCGTGCAAAAGCGGCGCGGCAAGCTACGCCTTTAAAAGCATAGGTGCTGGCAAATACGCGCTGGGTCCTATCGGCGAGTTTTGGCTAGAAAAAGACGCGCTAAAGATGAAGCAGTCCTTAGACGGCGGCAATTTTATCGTCTTTTCTTTCAAAAAAGACGCGGCCGCAAACAAAGCCGTGACAACGGCAACCGGCTCAAATTTGAGCGCGGACGAGCTAGAGGGCAGATGGGAGATCGACTCGGTCGCAGCACAGGGGCAGACGTTTAAAACGGCTGGCCAAAAGTGCTTTGAGGATTCGTTTTTCCAGATAGCAGGCGGCAAAGCAACGGTCAGTATCGTAGCGGCAAATCCGGACGGCACGTGCAAAATAGGCGAAGGAGAAAGCGGCTACAAAAGCCTTGGCGCAGGTAGGTACGCGCTAGATAACGATGCGGGTGAATTTAGGCTAAAAAACGGCTCGCTCGAATACGAACAAAGCGCGGGCGGCATCGTGTTTACCTTTAAAAAAAGCCGTGCGGCACAGGCTAGCTCAAATCGGGCGCAAGCCAAATCAAGCTCAAATTTAGAGCCCCAAAAAGACCCTAGCGTCAAGCATAGCGACGCGGGAGCGAACAAAAAAGGCACGGGCGTGTTTGTAGGCAAGTGGTTCTTTATAAACACCAATACCGACATATCCTTTTATCTGCGCGACGACGGCACTTACGCGAGCCGTTTAGGAAAGCCCGACTGGCGCACGCGCATCGACGGCACGTATAAAAAAGACGGCAAAAAAATCGTACGAACCGCCAACGACGGCGAGCAAAGCACATATAGCTGCGAGAATGCGGATTGCACGTTTTTGTTGAGCGACGGCGGATATCATCTCTTTAACGCTCAAATCTTAAATGAGGTGCCAAAGGGCAGCTACTCATTCACCTCCGTTGGCTCCATGTCCATTTACAACGCCTCGGGCGATTTGGACGTCGTTGGCGGAGGCGTGAGCGGGTACTATGACTTCGACGGCAAAGGACGATTTAAGGACGGCAGTTCGTCCTACTCCTCCGCCGCCATGAGCAATGTGGGCGGCGGCGGAACAAGATCTAGCAGTAGCGCGGGCTCATATACGCTAGATGCGGGCGAGCTCACGCTCAGATACGACGACGGACGGACGCAGCGACATAGCTTTTTTTACATCCCACCCACTAGCGAAGGCAAGGCAGGCGGAGCGGTCATCGACGGCGTGATATATTTTTTGGACGAATAACAAAACCCGAGCAAATTCGCCGCATTCGGTAAATTTGCGGACGGGTTCGCGCAAACCAAGCCTAAATTTATGAAAGGAAAAATATGGCTAAATTTAAATTTTTCGTAATCCTCGCGGCGCTTTGCCTCGGATTAAATTTAAGCGCTAGCGAGCTAGAGGGTAGATGGAGCATCGTCTCGGTTACGGCGCAGGGACAGACGTTTAAAGCGGCCGGACAAAAGTGCCTCAAAGACTCTTTTATCGAGGCTAGCGGCGATAGCGCGCGCCTAAGCCTAAGTAGCGCGGACGGTAAATCCTGCGAAAAAGCCGAACAAAACTTCGCTCTAAAAAGCCTAGGCGGCGGCAGATACTCGCTTGGCGGCGGCGAGCTGCGGCTAAATAACGGCTCGCTCGAGTACAAACAAGGCACGGACAGCGGCGAGATCGTATTTACCTTTAAAAAAGACGAGGTAAATTTAGCCGGCATCGTAAGCGGCGCCGTAAACCAAGCAAGCCTCGGCGGTTCAAATTTAAGCGAGATCGAGGGCAGATGGGAGCTAGTCTCGCTAAAGGCACAGGGGCAGAGCTTTAAAGTCGCAGGACAAAAGTGCTTCGGCGACTCGTTTTTTGAGATCGGCGGCGATGAAGCGACGGTAGGCATCGTGGGCGTAAACCCGGACGGTTCGTGCAACAATAGCGCGGGCAAAAGCGGCTACAAAAGTTTAGGAGGCGGCAAATACGCGCTTAGCGCTAAAGGACTGGGCGAGTTTTGGCTAAAAGACGGCATGCTCGAATATAAACAAGTCGCGGACGGGCAAGAGGTCTTATTTGTCTTTAAAAAAAGTGCAAATAGCGCGCAAGCAAAAGCAAGCAAATCAAGCTCAAATTTGGGCGAGTCCATAAAGCTAGCAAAAGATCCGAGCATCAAACACAGTAGCGCCGGGGCGAGCAAAAAAGGCTCGGGGGTATTTGGCGGTACGAAATTTAACATGCTTTTAAACACGAGCGAGGATTATTCCTTTTACCTACGCGACGACGGCACCTACGCTAGCCGCCTAGAAAAGTCCGACTGGCGCACGCGCATCGACGGCACGTATAAGGTCAAAGACGGCATCCTAACGATAACCAGCAACGACAACTACGATACGAGCTACTACTGCGAGAACGACGACTGCACCTTTTTGTGGAACTCGATCGGCACGGGGTATTATATGTTTCAGGCGCAAATTTCAAGCCAAATGCCAAAAGAGTGTTTCTCGTTTCGCAAGGCCAGCTCATCGTCCCTGCACGGCTGGTCGGGCGGCAGCGATACTGTGAGCGTAGGCGTGAGCGGATACTACTGCTTTGACGGCAAAGGGCGCTTTAGCTCGGGCGGATCGTCGTATACTATGGCAACCTCGGGTACCCCAGGCGGCAGCATAGACGGGGGCAGCTCAAAATCGCGCAGAGACGAGGGCTCATACACGCTCGATCAAGGCGAGCTAACGCTAAAATACGACGACGGCACGGTCGTTCGCCACAGCTTTTTCTACGCTCCGCCGCTGGGCAAGGACAATAAAACTATGGCGATCATCGACGGCGAGGTTTATCGGTAGCTTTGTTTTAGTCCGCCTTTTGCGCTTGGCGGACTGCTTTTTAGCTCGCCCTTTTACGTTTTAGCTTTTAGCGCATTTTGATCAAGGGCGCTTTTTGGAAACAAGAAAATTTACTCTGAGAATTACGCGCGGGCCTTTGCTTTTTAGCCTACTTCTTAACTAGCCAAATTCGTCTTTGGTTTTTGCTCGTGAGACAAGGACTTTTGTCTTAAGCTAGGAGTTGCTTTTATGGCTTTGGGCGAAATTTAAACTCGGGGCTTAATTTTTCATGCCGCCGCCGTTTTATCCGCTATATCGCTAAGCCGCTTAAACGGTATCTGCTTTTAGCTTGCCCAACCAAGACTTAAGATAATACGCCTTACTGCTATAAGCAAACGACCGAATAGGCAACACACAACCCCTCGCGCTCTAACCGCGTATTGCGCCTTAAGCTAAATTTAGCGAATACTCGGCGAGGCAAATATACTGCAACCGCCTAATCTAAAGCTGGAAATATTGTCGCATCCCTAAAAGTCGCAAATCCGACACATCGCTAATAAAGCGCGGTTAAACGGCTTTTCTATGAATGCAGGTGGTTTTGCTCGTATGCTACGCTTTGCATCCAACTCTTACTCTTGCGCAAACAGAGTCGTTATGCTTAGCTATTTACGCCGGTAACCGCACGAAGAGCGTTAGGATTATTTTGCTGCGATATAAGCTTTACAATAGTCTTGCGAAAAGAGCGTTTAAACCGAAAGCATTTAGACGCCAAAGAAGCTAGTATTTAAACCACGATATCATATAAAAACGGTATTTTAAAGATAAGCGCGTCGTATCTACGCCGGTTCTTCTGCAATCTTGCTAAAAGAGTATCTAGACCGACAGCTTTACGCCTGTATATTAAATGCTTCAATCCCCAAAAAGCCGTTAAACGAATTTAGCCAAATGTCTTACGACGATGGCGGCGATAATCTAGCCTAAAGCAAATTTGCTCGGCGGCTTGCACCTTCCGCACCTACGTATCTAGGCCAGCGTTCTAGCCAAAAGAGTATCCAAAACTTGCCGGCTGAAATATAAATTTAATGCTCTAGAACAGACGTAAGGCTACAGTAAAGAGATTTGATAAGATGGCCTAGCTAACTAGGGCCGCTAGAATTAGAGTATATCAGGCTTTTTATTTACGGATTTTTAAATGCGGCCTATTTATAGTCCTTGTTTTTGAGGATTTAGGATTGGGTTTTATATCGCGCGCCTTCTTTGGTTTTTCTTTGGTTGATTTTACCGTACTTTAGCTTTTTTGGTTTTTTGTTTTACGTTATCTTGAGTTGTTTGGCTTACCGATGAAGCAGCCTCGTCTTTGATTTGCTCGGTTTTTTTAGGTAAATTTTTTGGCTTTAGAGGTTTTATCGTTTATTTTGTCTTTAGCCTCGTTAATCTTTTTAGACGCCTTTTGCTTTGCAACAGGGGCATTTTTCTGCTAACCGATATACCTTTTTAGACTCTCGTAGGTCTTATAGCGGGCACCGTTTACGTTCTTGACATCTTTAGTGCTTGTAAATTTATTCGTTTTTCTATACTCTATGACGGCGTCTACCTTCGTTGGTTCGAATTCAATAATGGGATATACTTTCGTTGGACCAGTGTCGTTTAGGCTCATAAGCTTTCTTTAGTAGCGGTATTTAAATTTATAGAAGCAAATAGCATTGATGCGCATGCAAGTATGGATAATACGAATTTGTTAATTGATTTTCTTGTTTAGTTATTTTGATATCGTTTTTTATTATAGTGAAAAAGTGGCTTAACCAAGACGGTATTATCGACGCAATGACTCGCTAGCGGCAACTACCAAATCTGGAATTAAGACAAGCTCCCTATAAATCAATAATACAAATTTAAAGCATCAATGAGAGCTATGCAAGGTAGGACTTTAACAATATCCCCATATTCCAAAATCCTTGGAATAGTTAATTATTTTCCTTCTTCAAACGCACCGACGGCTAAAATTTTACTAATTCTAGCATTTAAAAGCTGATCTACTTTTAGCTTTTCTAGCTTTTCAAGCTCGGTTATAAAATAGCTTGCAAGAGCTTTAACGGCGGCTTCTTTATCTCGATGTGCACCGTTTACCGGCTCTTCTATAACATCGTCTATCAAATTTAAATTTTTTAGGTCGTCGGCAGTTATCTTTAGGGCTTTGGTGGCCTGCTCTTGCTTTAAAGGATCATTCCAAAGTATCGCTGCGCAACCCTCTGGAGAGATGACTGAAAAAACCGAATTTCGCATCATAGCTAGCTTGTCCGCTACGCCTATAGCTAGAGCCCCGCCGCTTCCGCCTTCGCCTATAACGACGGCTATCATCGGCGTTTTTAAATTTGCAAATTCAAATAAATTTCTAGCTATTGCCTCACTTTGACCGCGCTCTTCAGCGGCAACGCCCGGATACGCACCCGGAGTATCTATCAAAAATAGTATCGGAAGCCCAAATTTTTCAGCCATTTTAGCTATTCGTAAAGCTTTGCGGTAACCCTCGGGATGAGGCATGCCGAAATTTCTTTTTAGTTTATTTTTGGTTCCTCGACCCTTTTGCTCACCTATTACGACAACTTTCCTAGAGCCTATATAGCCGATAAAACAAACTATTGCCGCGTCGTCGCGATACGCTCTATCGCCGTGCAGCTCGTAGTAATCCCTCATCATGCCTTTGATGTAATCAATAGCATAAGGGCGATCCGGGTGTCTTGCTAAAGCAAGGCGCTGAAACTCGTTAAGGTTTTTGTAAGTTTTAGCAGTTTCTTTTTCTAGATTTTTATTTAGAATTTCTACCGCATGCTCATCGCCGCGAATTCTTGCATTTGCGATGTCGTCGTCTATTTGCTTGATACTTTGCTCAAAGTCTAGATAACTTGCCATTATATCTTCTTAAATACGATAGAGCCGTTTGTGCCGCCAAAACCGAAAGAGTTACTCATAACGGCATTTAGCTCGGCTTTTCTAGCTATATTTGGTACGTAGTCCAAGTCGCATTCTTCATCTCTAGTCTCGTAGTTTATGGTAGGAGGTATGAGGCCCTCTTGCATCGCCATTATAGATATAACCGCTTCTATCGCGCCGGCTGCGCCTAAACAGTGCCCGGTTTGCCCCTTGGTCGAGCTAACCGGCGGTACGCTATCTCCGAAAAGAGCCTTAAGGGCGGCCGTTTCATTTCTATCGTTCGTAGGAGTCGATGTGCCGTGTGCATTTATATAGTCGATTTTTAAATTTCCAGCCATTTTAAGGGCTTTTTTCATAGCAGATAACGGCCCTTCAAGCGAAGGCGAAGTAATATGATATGCATCGCCGCTCTCGCCAAACCCTACTATCTCGGCATAAATTTTAGCCCCTCTAGCCTTTGCGCTCTCATACTCTTCAAGTACGAGCGCGCCGGCTCCTTCACCCATGACGAAGCCGTCTCTGTCCTTATCGAACGGACGAGATGCGCGCTGTGGATCATCGTTTCTAGTAGAAAGAGCCTTCATAGCGGCAAATCCGCCTATTCCTACTCCGCAAACCGTAGACTCGGAGCCTACTACTAGCATTTTTTGCGTCTCGCCGATCATTATAGTCTTAGCCGCTTCGATTATGGCGTGAGTAGACGCCGCACATGCCGTTACGCTAGAGATATTGGGTCCTTTTAAGCCGTGTTCTATCGAAACTATACCGCCTAGCATATTTACTAGAGCAGAAGGTATAAAAAACGGAGAAATTCGTCTTGAACCTTTTTCGAGCAAGGTGTTGGAATTTTTTTCAATATTAGGCAAACCGCCTATGCCCGCAGCCGAACTAACGCCGAAATTCTCAGCGTCAAATTCGCCGAAATTCGCATCAGTCATGGCTTCTTTAGCTGCCTTTAGTCCAAGCTGGATAAATCTATCGACCTTTTTGACTTCCTTTGCGTCCAGTACCGTAAGCGGGTCAAAGTCCGTAATCTCGGCAGCGATCTGAACGGGAAAATCGCTCGCGTCAAAAGAGGTTATCTTTTTTACGCCGGTTTTACCTTCGCAGATAGCCTTAAACGAGCTATCTTTATCAAGTCCCAAAGCGTTAATCATCCCAATGCCGGTTACTACGACTCTTTTCAAGGTTACTCCTTGCAAAAACTTATTTATTTAGGTTCTCGATGTAGGTTACGACGTCGTTTATAGTGATTAGTTTCTCGGCGTCGCTATCAGGTATCTCTACTTCAAATTTCTCCTCAAGCGCCATAACCAGCTCAACTACGTCAAGCGAGTCTGCGCCCAAATCTTCGATAATCTTAGAATCAAGCTTTACCGCATCAGGAGCCACGCTTAGTTGCTCAACCACCACGTCTCTTACGTCATCAAATACTGCCATTTTCTTCTCCTAAAAATTAAAAATTTCGTGATTTTAGTATATTTTAGCTTAAAATTTCGCAAAAACGCAAAATTTACGCGCTTACATATATAGTCCGCCGTTGATCTTTAGCGTCTCGCCCGTGACGTAGCTGGCGTGATCGCTTAGCAAAAACGCCACGGCTTCGGCCACTTCGCTAGCGCTTCCGAATCGCTTTAGCGGGATGTTATCGCTGTAAGTTTTTTTGATTTCATCGCTTAGCTCGCTCGTCATATCCGTCTCGATAAAGCCCGGCGTAACGCAGTTAAAGCGGATATTTCTCGCTGCGCCCTCTTTGGCGAAGCTTTTGTTCATCGCGATCATTCCACCCTTGCTAGCAGCATAGTTTGCTTGCCCGGCATTACCCATCTCGCCCACGATCGAGGCTACGTTTACGACGGCGCCGAAGCGTTTTTTGCTCATTACTTTTAGCGCCTCGCGGCATCCGATAAAGGCCGAAGTTAAATTTGCGTTTATCACGCCGGTAAAATCCTCCGTCTTCATGCGAAGCGCGAGCTTGTCGTTTGTTATACCGGCGTTATTTACGAGGTAGCCCAGCTCGCCGTCGGCATCCGCGATCAAATTTATCGCTTTTATAAACTCATCCTCGTCCGTCGCGTCAAATTTAACCACCGCGGCCTGTCCGCCGTTTGCTACGATTTCAGCTTGCAGAGCATCGGCGATTTCAGGCTTTGAGCGGTAGTTTATCCAGACTTTTAGTCCCATTTGCGCCAGGGTTTTGGCTATCTGTGCGCCGATACCGCGGCTAGCTCCCGTGATTAGCACGTTTTTTCCGCTAAATTTCATTTTTTCTCCTTGATTTCAAATTTGACCCGCATTTTATCAGACGAAAGCTAAAAAGCCTTTTACTTAAAATTTATATAGTATTAAAACAGCGCCTCGTCCATCTCAGCCGGTTTTTCGATACCCATCAGCGCCAAAACGCTCGCGGCGATATTGTTTAGACCGCCAGCTTTTACAGCCTTTACGCCCTCACCCATCACGAAGCAAAATACGTCAAAAGTCGTGTGATTGGTTAGCAAATTACCCTGCGCATCCTTCATCTGCTCGCAGTTGCCGTGGTCGCTCGTGATGATTAGCGCGTAGTTTTTCTCTTTTGCTTTTGCCACGATGCGTCCCAGCGCCGCATCCACGGCCTCGACCGCCTTTACCGCCGCGTCAAATTCGCCCGTGTGCCCGACCATATCGCCGTTTGCGAAATTTACCACGATAAGATCCTGCCCGTCATCCATGCCTTTTAGCACTGCTTCGCACACGGCCTGCGCGCTCATTTCGGGCTTTTCGTCGTAGGTTTTGACCTTAGGGCTTGGCACCAGCACGCGCGTCTCGTTTTGGGCGAGCTCCTCGACGCCGCCGTTAAAGAAAAACGTCACGTGAGCGTATTTCTCGGTCTCGGCGGTGTGTAGCTGCGTTAAGCCCGCGTTTGCGACAACCTCGGCAAGGGTATTTTTTAACTTTTCGTTTTCAAATAGCACGGGAAAGGCGAAATTTGCGTCGTATTCGGTCATCGTGAGTAGATTTTTGACGACGAACGGGCGCGCGAATTCGCTAAAATCTTCATCGCCCAAAGCCGCCGCAATCTCGCGCACGCGGTCGTTTCTAAAGTTTATAAATATCATGCCGTCGTTTTCGCCGACACCCTCAAACCCGCCAAAGCTAGCCGGCACGATAAACTCGTCCGTCACCCCCGCTTCGTAGCTTTGCATGATGTATTCTAGCGGCGACACGGTTTGCCCGTTTTCCCCGCGCGTCATCGCATCGTAGGCCGTTTTTACGCGCTCCCAGCGCTTGTCGCGGTCCATCGCGTAAAATCTACCGCTAACGCTAGCTAGCTTAAAGCCCCCGCTTTGCGCCTTTTCTTGCAGCGATTTTATAAACGCCAGCCCGCTTTTTGGGCCTACGTCGCGACCGTCGGTTATCGCGTGAGCGCACACTTCGCAACCGTTTGCGACCGCAAGAGAGCACATCGCGTCAAAGTGGTTCATGTGCGAGTGTACGCCGCCGTCGCTGTAAAGCCCGACGACGTGGATGCGTTTGCAGGTTTTAAACAAATTTAAAAGCTTTTGGCTTTTAGCCAGTTCGCCGTTTTCAAAACCGAGCGAAATTTTTACCAAATTTTGATACAAAATCCGCCCGCTGCCGATGCACATGTGCCCGACCTCGCTGTTTCCCATCTGCCCGTCGGGTAGGCCCACTGCTAGGCCCGAGGTTTTTATGAGCGCGTTTGGGACGTTTTTAAACAGCCAGTCGTATGTGGGCTTTTTTGCCGCCGCAAATGCGTTAAATTCGCTACTTTCATTGTATCCGATACCGTCTGTTATCACCAAAATCGTTTTTTGCGCCATTTTTAAATTTTTGCCTTAAATTTAGATATTTTTTAACGGCATTATACTAAAATTAGCCTTTTTTAAAATAAAGGCTTTTATGTTTTACTATATTTATGAATTGTTAAATTTTAATATCTTTCAATACATTACCGTTCGTGCGGGCTTTTCGTTTTTCATCGCATTTTGTTTGACCGTTTGGGCGCTGCCTAAATTTATCGCGTGGGCAAAGGCCAAAAACGCCGCCCAGCCCATCTACGAGCTAGCTCCGCAAACGCACCAAAAAAAGGCCAAAACGCCGACGATGGGCGGCCTGGTTTTTATCGGAGCGGCACTTGCGGCGAGCGTGATCTGCGCGAGATTAGATAATGTTTTCGTCTTCGCCTCGCTTATCTGCCTTGCTGGCTTTACGGCGCTTGGGTTTAAAGACGACTACCGCAAAATTTCAGGCGGCAAAAACCACGACGGACTAAGCCCCAAAGCCAAGCTTGCCGCGCAAATTTTAATCGCTCTGGCTGTCTCGACGATGCTATATTTTAACGGCGAGTTGGGCAGCAAATTTTACTTACCGTTTTACAAATTTCCCGTGCTTGATCTTGGCATTTTTGCAGTGGCCTTTTGGACTCTCGTCATCGTCGCAGCATCAAACGCGGTAAATTTAACCGACGGGCTAGACGGGCTAGCTACGGTGCCTGCGGTGTTTTCGCTGCTGACTTTGGGCGTATTCGCCTACATCTGCGGACACGCGGTCTTTAGTTCGTATTTACTTCTACCCAAGATCGCGGGCGTGGGCGAGACTGTCGTAGTGGCTGCCGCCCTGATCGGCTCTCTGATGGGATTTTTGTGGTTTAACTGCCATCCGGCCGAGGTTTTTATGGGCGACAGCGGGAGCCTCAGCGTAGGCGCATATATCGGACTCATAGGCGTGATGACGAAAAACGAGATCCTGCTCATCATCATCGGCTTCGTCTTTGTCATGGAGACTTTGAGCGTGATTTTGCAGGTCGGAAGCTTTAAAATTTTTAAAAAGAGAATTTTTCTCATGGCGCCGATACACCATCATTTTGAGATAAAAGGCTGGGTAGAAAATAAGATCATCGTGAGATTTTGGCTCATCGCCGTTTTGGCAAATTTGATCGCGCTGACCGCGTTAAAAATCAGGTAAATTTAACAAGGAGAATTTAATGAGAGCGCAGATAGAGCCCGACTTTGAAACCGCGCGCAAAAGATACGACGAAATTTTAAAGAAAATTTTAGCCTACGCCGACTACTGCGACGCGCACGGCGACGAGAGCGGCGAGAAATACCGCGAGCTGGAAAACGAGCTGCACGCGATCACGGGCAAAGATATGAGTAAATTTGACCTGTGGGAGTGGTGGGAGGCCGACGGGGCTGAAAATTTAGCTTTTGACGTCGCGCTTCCGGAGCCTCGCCTCGTGCCAGACATCACAAAGGACGAGCTGCGCGAGATCATAGAGCGCATGACGAGTTTCGAGCCGCAAGAGAGCGAAGACGAGTTTTTGGACGAGTTTTACGATCGTCCGAATTTCGCTTGCGAAGGCGGATATTTTACCGAGTTTTTAAAGCTAAATTTTAAAGATACTTATGATTTTAAACTTTTTACCAGACACAAACGAAACGGCGTAATGATCGAGCTGAACGCAGAGGAAATAACGCAAATTTTATGGGGCAAAAGGGCGTAAAAAGGAGCAAAAATGAGAAAATCGCTATTTGGCTACGGCGGCACGACGCGCGCGATCGCGAAAAACTTCGGCAAAGAGGGCGGCTGGGACATCTACGACGATCAATTTAGCGAGATATCAAGCGACGAATGGGGTAATGCCCTACTACCGCCAAACCTTTTCGTGCCCGAAAAAAGCGGCTTAGAGATACCTAGCCCCGGCTTCCCGCCCAGCCACGAGCTGGTTAAAAAAGCGCAAAATCTCATCAGCGAGTACGACTATTTTTATAAAATTTACGGCGCCAAAATGCCGTTTACCGTCTGGATCAGCGGCACGAACGGCAAAACAACGACGACGAAGATGACGCAGCACCTGCTGGCGCGCTACGGCTCGGCAATGGGCGGCAACGTCGGGGTTCCGCTCGCAGACCTGGACCCAAACGCCAAAATTTGGGTGCTTGAAACCAGCTCCTTTACGATGCACTACACGAACATTGCCGTGCCCGGCATCTACGCGCTTTTGCCTATCACGCCAGATCACCTCAGCTGGCACGGCGACTTTGCGCAGTATGAGCGCGCCAAGCTAAAACCGCTAGCGACGATGGGCGAAAATGCGGTCGCGATCCTGCCTAAAATTTACGCCGAGACGCCGACTAAAGCAAAGGTGATAAGCTACGAAAACGAGGCGGATTTGGCCCGGTTTTGCGGGGTAAATTTAAACGATATCGCCTTTAAAACGCCGTTTTTAACGGACGCTCTTTTAGCGCTTGCTATCCAGAAAATTTTGCTTGACAGGTGCGACGTAGAGCTTTTAAACGGCTTTGTCATCGAAGGCAACAAGCTAGAGGAGTTTCGGGACGCGCGCGGACGCACGTGGGTCAACGACACGAAGGCGACCAACATCGACGCGAGCATCCAAGCCGTAAAGCGATATGAGGGCAAATTTTTGCATTTGATTTTAGGCGGCGACGATAAGGGTGTAGATATGCGGCCGCTTTTTGAAGTCTTGCTCGGTGCTAAAGCGCAAATTTACGCTATCGGCTCAAATACGGACAAACTGATGACGCTTGCGGGCGAGTTTAAAATCCCGGCCGTAAAATGCGAATTTTTAAACGTCGCAGTCGGCGAGATAGATAAACGTTTTAAATTTGACGGAGCCGCTAAAACTGGCGCAAATAGCGAAAATTTGGACGAGATAGCGCTTTTAAGTCCTGCGGCGGCAAGCCTCGATCAGTTTAGCAGCTACGCGGAGCGCGGGGATGAATTTAAAAAAGCGATCTTAAATTTGCAAATTTAACGCAACGCGTGCGCTTTAAAGTCGCTAAATTTGAGCGACTGCCTTTTAAAATAAATTTTGTATTTTAAAAATGCGCCGAATTTTGCGTCTTTAACCGAAATTTAAGTATCAAATAGCTAAAATCACATTTCTTTATTTACAACGTGGTTGGATAGCTCAGTCGGTAGAGCAGCAGACTGAAAATCTGCGTGTCGGCAGTTCGATTCTGCCTCTAACCACCATTCTATTTATTTAATCCCCTATGATACAATCCCAATAACACCGAAAGAAGCCCTAAAATACGGCATTTCTAAGCTATTTATAATCCAATAAGCTACAATGAAATATAGTGCAATCCAAAGATTTTTGGAACACTTACGGAACATTGAGAGCATTTTTATGAGCCAAAAAATCCCCCAATGTTCCAAAATGTGCCGTTTTTTAAAAATACTAAATGTTCCAAAACGCTTTTAAATATGGTATTTTAGGGGCTAAAATGGCAATAGATATTTTAAAAGATACACAAATACGCAAAGCAATCAAGAAAGAAAAAGACTACTCATTGACCGACGGCGGGGGCTTAGCGATACTTATCACCTCTAAAGGCGTGAAAAGGTGGGTATTTTATTACATAGACCCGGTAAGCGGTAAAAAATGTAGCGCAGGCTTTGGGCTTTATCCGGATATTACCCTGGCAAGAGCAAGAGAGCTAAGAGCGGAATACAAAAGCCTAATATCGCAAGGCATAAGCCCGAAAGAGCACAAAAAGCAGGTAAGAGAGCAAAGACAAAGCGACCATAAGCAGACGTTTAGCAAAGTATTTAACGAGTGGCTGGAGCTTGAAAAAATGCGAGTGCTGCCAAAAACCCTACAAACCAAAGCAAACCGTATAAATAATCATATTACGCCTCTTATAGGGGATAGAGCTATCAAAAGCATAAATCACGGCGAGATAGCGCAAATATTAGAGCAGATAGGCAAGGATACGCCTCAAACGGCGCAAATACTGCACCAGCTATTAAATAACATATTTCATTACGCCACCACAAAAGGCTACACGCCTTTTAATATCATCTCGAATATCCAGGCAAAGGCGATCATCATAAATAAAGAGGCAGAGCATTACGGCAAGCTTACCGAGATAGAGGACTTAAAAGCGTTTATTAATAAAATTTACGATTATCCGTTTTTTCTTAGCACGCGCAATATTTTAAAATTCGCCCTGCATATTCCTTTGAGGGTCGCACCGCTTACGCTTTTAAAGTGGGAATACGTGGATTTTGACAAGAAGCTTTTAATAATACCAAGAGAGCTACAAAAGAATAAGAATAAATCGCTAGGGCTTTTATCTTGCCTCTAAGCGATGAGGTTATTAGTATCCTAAGAGAGTAGGAGCGAGAATTTAAAGCCTACCCGTATATTTTTATGAATACGAGCTACAAAAACCCGATCCACAAAGATACACCTACAAAAACCATTAAAGAGTTTGAATTTTACGATAGAGATACCGGGCGGATAATAACGGCTCATAGCTTTAGAGGAATATTTAAAATAGCCGTTTACAACTACCGAGAGCAACACAACACCAGCACGGAAGCAATCAACAAGGCATTAGACCACCTGCACGGCGACAGGGTGGAGTTATCATACAGCGAAAAAGCGACCTTTTTAAACGAGCTTAGGGGCTTTTTGAGTGGTTGAGCGGATTTATACTAAATTTGAGAGATGAGGAGCGATAACGATGGCAAGATTAAGCGAAACGACCGATGACAGCAAAAAACTAACAAAGACACAACGCGAGAAAATGGCACAAGGGGAGGCGGTTATCGAAGCGATAGGGGATTTTTTACAAAAAGATAAATTTTTCCCAGTATTAGATAATTACAAAAGTATCGCAGGAGATATTTTAAAATTACTTGACGACATTAAAAACCAAGAAGCAGACCCGGACGCTAAATTTGATTTTGATAGCTTTGCGCCATATTATGTGTTTTTTGCTTATGATAGGGCTAAAGATAAAGCGATGAAAATTATCTGCGATTTTATTCAGGATTGCGCCTTAAAAAAGCGGCAGGCAAAACCTACCGAAGTAATAAGATATGAAGCCTACTTAAAAGCTCTTAGTTTGCTAGATATGGCTTTTGACATAGATATAAGCGACTTAAAGAGAGAGTATTTTACTTTTGACGAAACGAGAGAGCCACCGCTATACGGTGCACAGCTCCATTTATGCGAAATGAGAGATTACGCAGACGCCTATTTTGGCGACTTTAAAAAGACGATTGACGCTTACAAACAAGGAACGAAAATAATTAATATCAAAGAAAAATTTAGAGACAGAATATTAGAACTAGCAGAAATTTATCAAATTCTCTTTAACAACAAAGAAGCCGATGATAATATTTTAGCTGGCAAAACAATTAAATACTTTGGGCTAAAAGAGAATGAGACATAAGCGCGAGGAATTTTTCCCAGGACAATAAAATCCCTATTTTTAGGGGTCTTGCTTAATTTTTACGTACTCATTTTCTTAATAATTTCACTCTAAAATCTCAAAAACCGCTAACACTTCGTGAAAAATTTCCCTAGCTTTAACTTGCCTATTCGTGCAACAATACCCTCATCAAGCTTGAATAAAAACAAATAAAGGTCAATACAATGCAACAAACTACACACGAAAGAAAAAAGCTAAGAGCTTATGAGGTGGCAAAGATTTACGGGGTAAGCCAAAGCACAATCTGGAATTACACTAAAAAAGGATACCTAAAGCCTGTAAAGGTGGGCGAGAGAGTAACCCTATTTGACGCTTTAGAGTGCGATCAATTCTTTAACGGCAAGAATGCGGAGCAAGACAATGAGACAGGCACGCACGAATAAACAAATCCTAATAAGGATAATGCTGGACCGGGGCGAGGTAACAGCCTCAGACGTGGCTCATATAAGCAACTCTAATCAATACTTCGTAGAACTCGAGAAGCTAGGCATAAGCGATAGCAGACCACACAAAAGAGCCAACGGCACTAATTGCAAGATGAGGTTTATCAAAGATTGCAAAAAGGCGCAGGCGTATTTAAACGCCTACAAGGTAGCCGAAGCGATAGCCGAGTATGTCGATGAGGTGCAAGATGTCAAAATATGAGGAGCTAAAACCTTATCTAAACCGCGACACCGTAGCAAGCATAATCATAAATTGCGGTTACAGCATAGACAGGGCTTACAAATTATTTAATTATTATGCCAAAGAGTGCGAAAAGCTAGAGGAGAGAATAAAGCTA
>NZ_CAJPQR010000037.1 GCF_905372745.1 uncultured Campylobacter sp.
AAAGATTTTCTAAAATATTTCTTTTTTATTTATATGGTTTATTTTTCTTGGATATTTTGCCTTGATGATAAACAACATAAACTACTCCGATGATTACTACAGATCGGCGACGGGGCAGTTTGATTTTTTCCTTTTTAGTAGGTATATGTCCGAGTATTTATCGAAATTTATATATCTTAGCGAGCACAGAAATGTTCTAGCCTCGCCTCTAACGCACCTTTTATCTATAGGGCTTTTATCTATCGGCTCCATGGTTTTGGTTAAGGTTATTTTAAAAAAATACTCCAAACTAGGCTTAATCGCCAGCGTTATTTTAGGCCTAAGCCCCTATTTTTTAGAAAATATGAGCTATAAATTCGACAGTATCTTTATGACGATAGCCCTAGTTGCTCCGATATTTTCTTTTTTATTTTTGAGACGTAAACTCGCTTTTATCTTTGTTTCCATACTTTGCATGCAACTTACGCTTACGACCTATCAGGCCGGCAATTCCGCTTTTTTGATGCTATCTTTATTTGCGGTTTTGGATGGGATTTTAGCCGGACGCAAGCCCTCGCAGACGCTTAAACTAATCGGAGTTTTGATTTTTTCTTATGTTTGCGCATTTTTGATTTATAGATTTTTCGTTATGCAAACGGTAGATAACTACACGTCAAACGAAATTTTCTCTTTAGGTCAAGCGTATGAAGGCATAAAAGGAAATTTAGAACGCGTTTACGAATATTATAGATTCACGTTTAGAAAAACCGTGTTCGTTTCTATATTTATCGCCGGCGTTTTAATGTTCTTTTTGGCAGCCGTTAAAACCGCGAAGATAAACAAAATACTAGCGGCGATTTTTACGATTTGCTTTATCGTTTTAGGCTTGCTTTTATCTTACGGCGCATATTTGATTTTAGTTAAGCAGTTGTTTTTTTCTAGGATGTTTATGGGTGCCGGCGTATTTTTAGCGATAATTTTTATCTTTTCTCTAAAATTCGAGGTTAAATTTTTATCTTTTTTACCCAAATTCGTCGCTTGTATTTTGGCATATTCGCTAATAGTTCAGTCCTATGCGTACGCAAACGCGATGAAAGAGCAAGCTCAATACGCAAGATATAGAGTAGAGCTAGCGCTGCAAGACTTTAACAAAATAGTTCCGGCCGGCGAGAAATTCGGATTTAACTCCATTTTTGGAGCCGATCTAAGGTCGCCAGCAGCCGTAACGGCGGCAAAAACCTTTCCTATAATCGCGCAGTCTGATATATTTAATATAAACTGGCTGTACTGGGCTTATGATCTGCACAAGTGGCATGAGGTTTGGGCTCCCGGGCTTTGCATGCAGGAGGGGAAAAAGGAAGTAAAGCGCATACAAACGCCTTTGCATACCCTAATAAGATACGACAACAACTGCGTTTCGATTATCTTTACGCCACTACAAGGATAGTCTAATTTTGTTTAAACGTCCAAAATTTATGGATCAAAAACGTTATGATCGGCATAACAAAAATAATCAAGACGGTCTTTACGTAGCCGTTTTGATCCGTAAAATCGCTCAAAAACATAGCTATCAGTAGGGCAATAAACTGAATAAAGAAAAACCTAAGGGCTTTTTTTAAATTTAGACCGCTTTTAAAAACTATTTTTGATTGAGCCAGATACGAAAAAACGTAGGCGACCAAAAAGGCGGCGATATTTGCGATTACGACGGAGCCGTTAGTAAAGTACATATAAGTCCAGGCTACGCATATATGAATGAGCGTGGATAAAGCGCCCACTAGGCCGTATTTTACGACCTGCACTTAGTATTCGCCTTCTATTATGTAGCTTGGACGGCGTTTGGACTCAGAGTAGATTCTGCCTATGTATTCACCTAAAATCCCTATCCCGATGAGCTGGATACCGCCCAAAAATAGCATAATAACCGCAAGCGATGCGTATCCTGGCAAATCTACGCCAAATATTAGGGTTTTTAAGATAATGAAGCTACCGTATAAAAACGATAAAAAAGAAACCAATGCGCCGATATAAAGCCAAATCCTAAGAGGCAGAGTGCTAAAGCTGGTTATCCCGTCAAGCGCGAAATTCCAAAGCTTCCAACCGTTAAAGCTACTTTGCCCGGCCTCGCGTTTTTCTCTGACGTATTCGATGGCGACCGTTTTAAAGCCGACCCACGCAAAAAGCCCTTTCATAAATCGTTGATTTTCGGGTAGTTGCTTTAGCGCTTCTACGACTCTTTTGCTCATCAGCCTAAAGTCTCCGACGTTGTTTGGAATATCCACGTTTGAAATTTTGCCGTTTAGTTTATAAAAAAGATCCGCGCTGACTCTTTTAGCGAAGCTATCTGACGTTCTGTCCGCGCGTTTGGCCAGTACGACGTCGTATCCTTCGCGCCATCTTGCTACGAGATCTTTTATGAGCTCGGGCGGGTCTTGCAAATCTACGTCTATAGGGATCGCAGCCTCGCCTCTAGCTTTATCCAGGCCTGCCGTTAGCGCGGCTTCTTTGCCGAAATTCCTTGAGAAATTTATAATCCTTATGTTTTTAAAATTTTGTTTCGCGTTTAGCAAGACGTTTAGCGTGTTGTCCCTGCTGCCGTCGTTTATAAATACTATTTCGTACGGTTCGTTTATTTGCGTCAAAATTTCTTCTATGCGTCGTAAAAACGGCTCTATCGTCTCTTCTTCGTTATAGCAGGGGGCTATTATGGAGATTATCGGGTTATTCATTTTCTTTTCTTTGTAGTATAGCGGCAGCGATCGCGAATCCGCCGTCGTGGCTAATCGTGATTTGAGCGCCCTTTACGTTAAAATTTTTAATGATTTTTTCTGAAAATTTTACTTTAGGCGCATTTTTATCGTCTTTGTAAATTTGAGCGTCGAAAAACGAAAACTCGGCCGAGATCCCGCAGCCAAGAGCCTTGCTGATAGCTTCTTTAGCTGCGAAAAATCCAGCTATCGTAGCGTCCGTTTTTGCGATACTTATCTCTTCGTCGCTTAAAAAATATCTCAAAAAATCCTCGCCTCGTCGCTCTTTAAGCTTAGAGATTCGCGAGATCGCTACGATATCTATACCGATCATTGCACCACAAAGTCTGTAAAATAGATATTTTTTATATGACCGTCGGCTAAAACCTCGTTTAAGCGATCGACTATCTCGTCTTTGAGGCGGTTTTTACCTTTTTGAGTGCTGACTTCCTCGTATGTTTTAGACGATAGCGTCGATACGATGATGTCCCTGATTAGCGGCTTTTTCTTATCGATTTCAGGCGTTAGCGTCTCGGCGCTAAGCTCTAGATCGACCTTTGTTTTTAGGTATCTCGAGCCGCTTTCGCTAAGTAAATTTACGATAAACTGATCTAGCGGATAAACGGGCCCCATATTTATATAGTCGTTTGAGCGCTTGCCTGCGGTATTTTTAGGCGTTGAAGCTTGAACCTGCTCGGTTTGCGCTTGCACTGCTTGCGTTTGCGCGGTATCTTCGCTATTTCCCATTAGTAAAAACGCTAAAAGTCCGCCGACTACCAAAAGAAGCAACAAAATAACGATGATGATGACGAGAACCAGCCCGTTTCCTTTTTTGCTTTGATTTTCCAAAATGTCTTCAGCCATTCATTCTCCTTAAAATTTTAGCTATAATTATATCTTAAATTTTTGAAAAATGAGAAAACAATGGTACATAAAACAAATGCCGCGAGGTTTCTAGACGGCAAACATATCCCCTACGAGCTAGTCGAATACGAAGTGGACGAAAGCGATCTGAGCGCCGTTCATGTGGCTGCCGTTTGCGGCGAGCAAATAGAAAAAATCTACAAAACCATCGTCTGCGAATGCGAGCCTAGAGGCTACATCGTAGCGTGCATACAGGGCGACTTGAGCTTAAATTTAAAGGCTTTAGCAAGGCTAAGCGGGCATAAAAAGTGCGAACTTTTAAACTTAAGAGAGCTTGAAAAAGTGACGGGATACATCCGCGGCGGCTGCTCGCCCATAGCGATGAAAAAGGCCTTTGAGACGTTTTTTGACGAGAGGATTTTAAAACAAGACTACGTCTACGTAAGCGCCGGCGTGCGCGGAAAACAGATAAAAATCGCGCCGCAAAGCTTGATAGAAGCCATCAACGCAAAGCTCGGCGACGTCGCCGTTTAGTAAAATTTAACCCAAAAATGCTAAAATACGAGCGTCTTAAAACAAAATAAATTTAAAAAGGTAAAATTTTGATAGATGAAATTTTTAGAGAATACGACATACGCGGGATTTTCGGGCAAGATTTAAACGAAACGAGCGTTAAAGCGATCGGGTTAAATTTGGGCCGAGAAATGCTACGTAGGGGCGCAAAAAACGTTAGCGTGGGGTATGACGCTAGGCTAAGCGCGGGCGAGATTTTCGGCTGGCTGGTTAGCGGACTAAATTTAGCCGGGATTAAGGTCTATGGTATCGGTTTACTACCGACGCCGGTCGGGTATTTTAGTGTGTTTACGGACAAATTTGACGCAAACATAATGATAACCGGCTCTCATAATCCAAAAGAGTACAACGGCTTTAAAATTACGATTTTTAAGGATAGTTACTTCGGCGAGGATTTGCAAAAGTTAAAAGTCGCCGTACTAGACGACATCGCGGCAAAAACGCAAATCCCGAATAATCTAAGAGCTGAGAAATTCGACATCGCGACGCCTTATAAAAATTTTCTTATAGAGCAGTTTGCGCATTTAAAAACCTTACCGCTAAAAATCGTTATCGACTGCGCAAACGGCGCGGTCGGAGCGGTTTTGCCCGAAATTTGCGAGGCGTTAAATTTAGACGCTCAAATTTTATACCCCCAGCCCGACGGAAACTTCCCGAATCATCACCCCGACCCTAGCGAGGAGAAAAATTTAAGCGACCTAAAGGCCGCGCTCAAGGGCGAATTTGACATAGGGTTTGGTTTTGACGGCGACGGCGACCGCATCGCGGTTCTAACCAAAAAACGCAACATAAAAGGCGACGAACTAGCATATCTATATAGCCTTGCGATGAAAAATCCCAGGGTGCTGGGCGAGGTAAAATGCTCGCAAAATATGTACGACGAGATCGACGCGCACGGCGGCAAAAGCTTCATGGGCAAGACCGGCCACAGTAATATAAAAAAGGCGATGAAAGAGCTAAATATCGATATGGCGGCCGAGGTGAGCGGGCATATTTTCTTTAAGGAGCGATATTTCGGCTTTGACGATGCGACGTATGCGATGTTTCGCGCGCTAGAGCTTGTGGCTAAAGGCTTTAACCTAGACGGCGAGCTTGATAAGCTACCCAAGGTCTTTAGCACCGACGAGATAAAAATAAAAACGACCGACGCGCAAAAATTTAAGCTGGTTGCAAAGCTAAAAGAGGTTTTGGTCGAAATTTATGAAAACGGCGATGCGCAAAATTTGCTGGCTGGTTTAGGTAAGATAGCCGAAATCATCGACATAGACGGCGTTAGAGTGAGATTTGAAGGCGGCAGCTGGGCGCTAGTGCGAGCCTCAAATACTACGCCGGTTATCGTTACGAGATTTGAGACCAAGGATCAAAATTTGCTTGTAAAATTACAAGAAATATTTTTAAATTTGGTCGAAAATTTAAAGCAAAAGGCGTAAAAATGACAAACGTTATACTTTGCGGAGGTTCGGGCACGAGGCTTTGGCCGTTGTCGCGAACGCTAATGCCAAAGCAATTTATCAGGCTTTTTAACGGCAAATCGCTCTTTGACCTTACGCTTAGACGAAACGTACACGCGCAAAAAACTATCATCGTTTGCAACGAGGCGCACTATTTTTTGGCGCTTGATGAATGTGGAAGTAAAAAAATAGATAAATTTATTCTCGAGCCTTTCGGTAAAAACACTGCCGCGGCGATTACGTTTGCTGCGCTTTGCTGCGATAAGGACGAAATTTTACTAGTTACTCCAAGCGACCATCTAATCGAGAACGAAGCGGAGTATAAAAAAGCGCTTTTGATCGCGCAAAGCTACGCAAGTCAGGGCTTTTTAGCGACGTTTGGCATAAAGCCTTGCGAGCCAAATACCGGCTACGGCTACATCAAGGCTGATAAAAACGGCGACGTAGAGCGGTTTATCGAAAAGCCTAACCTCGAAACCGCTACTAAATTTATAAAAGAGGGCGGATATTATTTTAACAGCGGTATGTTTTGCTTTAAGGCTGGCGTGTTTTTAAGCGAGATGAAAAAATACGCGCCAAGTATCGTAAAAGACGTTACGGTGGCGATAGAGGGTTCGGCAAACGAACCGAATTTGCTAAAAATAAGTCCGAATTTTATGGATAAGATCGAAGATATCAGCATCGACTATGCGCTAATGCAAAAAAGCCTAAATATCAAAATGGTGCCACTTGATGCGGGCTGGAGCGATATGGGTAGCTTTGACGAGCTGAGTAAAAAGATAAAAAATATCGGCGAATCGTTACAAATCGACTCAAGCGAAAATTTTATCCTGACCAAAAAACCGACCGCGCTCGTGGATGTGCAAAATTTGCTCGTAGTCGATACCAAAGACGCGCTTTTGATCGCCAAAAAAGGCAGTTCGCAAAAGGTAAAAGAGGTTTATAAACACTTTTCAAATTCATTTCCTGAAATTTGCGAAGCGCACACGAGCGTATACCGTCCGTGGGGCAGCTACGAGGTACTGGGCGAGGGTAGCGGCTACAAGATGAAAAAGATAGTGGTTAAACCCGGCAAAAGACTAAGCTTGCAAAAGCATTTTAAAAGGAACGAACACTGGGTCGTCGTCGAGGGTGAGGCGCTGGTGACGATAGACGGTAGCCAGATGCCGCTAAGGCAAAACGAGTCCATCTATATAAAAAAAGAGCAGATCCACCGCCTAGAAAATACCGCAAACACCGATCTTATCATCATCGAAGTACAAACGGGCGAGTATCTGGGCGAGGATGATATCGTACGCATCAGCGACGACTACGATAGAATGTAAACTTCGCGGATTTTAAACCGACTAGATGCGTAGGCGCTTTTGTCTCGCGTAAAATTTGCCGATATTTGGGGCAATTTTGGTATTTGATCTTTGTTCGTCGTTTTAAATTTGACGTCTCGCAAAGGATTTAAAAAAATATTTGGCGGTACGGATTTTACGTAAAATTACCGTTTTTAAAGTAAATTTTAGGGGCTATTCGCCGTTTTTTGCGTCAGCGGGCGAGCCTTTATCTGCGGCTAGTACATAAAACTTGGCTCTAACCCGCCGCGCAACACGGCAAATGACGCATCTGTGCGCTTAACCGCTTTAGACGGCCTACGCCGGCGTCAATATGCTAGATTGAGCGTGTTTAGAAGCTTTGTATTAAAGCGAGCAAGTCGGCATTTGCTAGATTTTCGTAAAATTTGCCTTAAAATCGCGGCGCATAAAAATAATCTTTAATAGCCTGTCGGACGTATTTAAATAATGCGCTATTGCTTTAAATTTAGACCCGAGTAAGTGTCCATAAATTTTAAAAGGCTTAAAATAACCGTCTAAAATACGATTTTGTTTGGCTCCAGCAACCGCAAATCGCCGTCTAAGATATACCGCTGCTTAAGTAGCTTTTTGGCGTATTTCACGGCTTGCGATGTATTAAGGCAAATAGCCATAAATTTAGGCTAGATAAAAAAGCGGTGCAATCCTTAATAAGCCGTCTATAAAAGCAAACAAAATTCACAAACTCTTGAATCTGCGACAACCTAAAATTCGGTCTAATTTTGGAAATTTAAACTCGTTTTTTAAATCTTATTTTGTTTATTTTTCGTTCGATTAGATAGAAATTAATCAGTCCAAACACAACCGAACCGCCCGTCACGAAGACTAAATTTACGCCTCCCAGCCAAAACTCGCTAAGCCAAATAAAAAGAAAATGGCTGATAAAAATCGCGTATGAAAGCGAGCCTGCGATATCGTTAGATTTAAGCTTAAATTTAAATCTCTCATGCGCTAGTACGACTGCGGCTCCGACTAGATAGCCGGTCGCCGTCTCTACGCCAAAGGCGCTAAATTCGCGCGAGTAAAAAAGATAGCCTGCCAGCGCCGCTACCGCCGCGTAAAAAACGGCGAGCTTGCCAAACTCTTTTTGATAGATCAAAAATCCCGTGTAAAACATAAAAAATACGCCGCAAACAAGCCTATATCCGTAGATATCGGCATTTATAAAGCCTAAATTCGCCGCTGTATAAACGCCTAGCGAACCGGTAGCTAGCGCGTAGCCTAGCCGTCTAAATTTGATCGCTAGCACGAGCAGGGCATATGCCTGAAGCTCGGCTCCTAGCGACCATGCGGGAGGTATGATGAAATTTAGCCCTACGGGCGCGTCTATGACGGAAACATCAAGCCAAAAAAAGTAATTTAGTGGCGCGATAAGCGCATTCAGGAGCAAGTTTTTTGCATTAAAATGCGGCTGCAGATACGACGTCGCGCAAAAAAATAGCACCGTCAGCGCAAACGCAAAGAAAAATGCGGGATAAATGCGTAAAAATCTATCTTTTATGAAGTAGCTTATTTGTGCGTTTTTCGGTGCGATTTTGATAAAGACCTTTGATGTGACGAGTCCTGCTAGGATATAAAAAATCACGACTGCAAAGACGCCGATGTTTTTGCCAGCCAGTCCTATACCGACGTGTGATAGTAGCACGAAATACGCTAAGATAAACCTAATATAACCAAACATTTTGTTCCTAGTTTTTGTTTTTTACGGCATTTTGCGGCTATGCCTAGCTGGATTTTTCGGCGCGATTTTTTCGCAAATTTCGCCGCTTTGCTCTTTTGGGCCGCGACCGTCGTAACCTGCTAAAAATGACGCCTTTTGCCGAGCTTTATTGCGCAAAGGCGATTGTAGCCTTTTTTAGCCGGCTAGCTAGTAAAATTTACCGCATGTATCTGCATTTTTGCCAAGTCTGCATAAAATTTAAACGCCGAGTCTGCGCTTTTGCGTTTATTTGCGTTTTGATTTTACCGTAAATTTGTGCGCTTTAGGCTTTCGTACCTGATTTAAATTTTGAAGCAAATTTAAAGTCGCGGCAAATTTAAAAATCTCCACCGTCGCCGAATTTGACGCTAGAGGCTAAAATTTTACAAACGAGGTTTAAGATTTCTAAATTTACCTCGCTCGCATATTCGTCGATAACCTTAAAAACTTCTTGCCTGACGTCCAAATCGTTATCCGCATGAGCCGCTACATAGGTCTCCTCGGTGATTTTAGCTAGCGTAAATGTATCGATATTTCTTTGTCTCATCGCTGTTTTTAGTGTTTTTGAGAGCTTCCATTTTAGATTTTCCATATTTTTCCTTTTGCGTTTTTGCGGCGCGGGTCTTTGCAGCTAAATTTTACATCCACTCCAAAACCTGCGTGATGTCGCCTGCAACGAAGCATTTTAGCCCCTGCGCATCAAGCGGCTTAGACGGCACTATCGCGTTTTTAAATTTCTGCGTTTTGGCCTCTTTTAGGCGCTGATCGAGGTTAAATATCTCGCGAATCTCGCCGTTTAGGCTAAGCTCACCCATAAATACGCTCTCTTTGCTGATCGGACGGTTTTTAAAGCTGGAAATGATCGCCGCGACTACGGCTAGATCGGCCGCCGTTTCGCCGATTTTGACGCCTCCGCTCACGTTTATAAAGACGTCGTAGTGACCCAGCGGGATCTCTAGCTTGCGCTCAAGCAGCGCTAGTAGCATATCTAGGCGGTTTTTGTCAAAACCCGTGGAGCTGCGCTTAGGATACGCGCTCTCGCACACGAGTGCCTGGATCTCGACGCTAAGCGCGCGCGAGCCCTCCATCGTGATAGTGATCGCCGAGCCGCTAGTTGCCTTGCCTCGCGTGAAAAACTTGCCCGCGACGTCGTTGGCGCTGATTAGCCCGTTTTGGCTCATCTCAAAGATGCCTACCTCGCTAGTCGAGCCGAATCGGTTTTTAAAACCCCGCAGCATACGCAGCTCGCGGCTGGAGTCTCCCTCGAAATAAAGCACCACGTCCACCATATGCTCCAAGATGCGCGGCCCCGCGATCGAGCCGTCCTTCGTGATATGCCCGATGATAAAGACGCATATGTTTTCGTTTTTGGCTAGGCGCATGAGCTCGAAGGTGATCTCGCGCACCTGCGATACGGAGCCCGGTGCCGAGGCGATTTTTTCGCTATAAAGGGTCTGTATGGAGTCGATGACGAGGATTTTATACTCGTTTTTGCGCACTTCGGCGAGGATATTTTCGAGTAAAATTTCTGTGAGTAAAAACAACTCGTCTTTGACCGCGTCTAGGCGCTGGGCGCGCATTTTGATCTGGCTCGCGCTCTCTTCGCCGCTGACATACAGCGTTTTTTTACCTTGAGCGGCGAAATTTGACGCGATTTTTAGCAGCAACGTACTTTTGCCGATGCCTGGGCTTCCGCCGATCAGCACCAGCGAGCCCTCCACGACGCCGCCGCCAAGGACTAGGTCTAGTTCGCTATTTTGCGTGCTGATGCGCGTGATTTTTTCTATTTCAACCTCGCTGATTTGCTTTGCAAGGCTTGGTTTGGCGGTGCTTTTTGAGATCTCTTTTAGCGTTTCGATCTGCTGTGCATTTAGTTCTAAAAAGCTATCCCAAGCCCCGCACTGAGGGCATTTGCCGACCCATTTGCTCTGCTGATTGCCGCAGGCTTGACACTCAAATACGGTTTTAGTTTTCGCCATTTTTTTCCTTTGCGCGATTATACTTTAAAATGTTTAAATTTTACTCCGGCTGCGTTGTTAAATTTCAAATCGAAACACGCAAGCGCGAAAAATCGGCGAATTTAACCAAAATCAACGAAAATTCAACTTCATCCAAATACAATCTGTCAAATTTAAATCCGAAACGGAGCGAAAATGAAACAAAATCTTAGCAGAAATCAGTTTTTAGTCATCTCGCTCACGCTTTTTGCGATGTTTTTCGGCGCGGGGAACTTCATCTTTCCGCCGAATTTGGGGCGAGAAGCTGGGCAGAATTTTTACGTCGCGATCATGTTTTTTTGCGCCACGGCGGTGCTTTTGCCGGTGCTTGGCGTAGCAGCCATCGCTAGAGCAAAAGGGCTTCAAAGCCTAGTGCGCCGTATAGACCCCGTGTTTGCGGTGCTTTTTACCGCGCTTTTATACCTTACGATCGGGCCGCTTTTTGCGATACCTCGCGCGGCAAACATGCCCTTTGATATCGCGGTTAAGCCTTTTATCGCACACGAAAATTTGCAAATTTGGCTGTTTTTTTACTCGGCAGCGTATTTTGCGTTAAATTATTACGTCTGTATGAATCCGTCAAAACTAGTCGATCTACTTGGTAAATACCTCACTCCGCTGCTTTTGGCGCTGATTTTACTGCTTTTTGGGGCGGGATTTTTCTTCCCGATAG
This sequence comes from uncultured Campylobacter sp., assembly GCF_905372745.1. Classification (GTDB taxonomy): domain Bacteria; phylum Campylobacterota; class Campylobacteria; order Campylobacterales; family Campylobacteraceae; genus Campylobacter_A. Next base: position 11,345 of record NZ_CAJPQR010000037.1, read on the forward strand.
GCGAGTTTGCCGCTCCTAGCGGAGAGTATGCGCAACATGCCGCGGCTAAGGGCTTTGTCGAGGGCTATCAGACGATGGACGCGCTAGCGTCGCTTGCCTTTGGTATCATCGTGATAAATGCCATCAGAACCGTAGGCGTAAAAGACGAGCGTCATCTCGTCTCCTCGACGATAAAGGCAGGCATGACGGCAGGCGTGATTTTGATGGCGATTTACCTTATGCTAGGCTACCTCGGCGCTACGTCGGCGGAGCTTTTTAAAGATGCGCCGGAGATAAACGGAGCCGAGCTACTATCGCGCATTAGCGGCCATTACTTCGGTAAAGCGGGCGTTTTGGTGCTAGGTTCGGCATTTTTTCTAGCTTGCATCACGACGACGCTAGGGCTCATAAGCTCTGCTAGCGAGTACTTCGAGGAGCTAACGGACGGGCGCGTCAAATATAAAATTTGGGTTGCGGCGTGGTGTTTGATCGGCTTTGGCGTGGCAAATTTCGGCCTTACGACCATCATCAAGGGCTCAATTCCCGTACTAGTAGCCATCTATCCGGTCGCTATTATGCTTATCATCCTCTCGCTTATTAATCCGCTAATAGACTCCAGCAAGCTGGTTTACCGCAGCTGCGTTTACGTCTGCGTGGTAGTAGGAACCATAAACGGCCTTGATATCGCTGGCGTTTCCGTGCCGCTAGTGACGGATCTTGTTAAAAAAATGCCGTTTTACGACTCTATGCTGGGCTGGATCGTGCCTAGCGCGGTGGCATTTGCGGCGACGTATATCCTTCATCTCGTGCTTGAAAAGAGAGAAAATACTTTTTAACTACTAGCAGCAAGGCGCCAAATTCGCATAAACGGCGCCTTGTGTCAAATTTACCCGGCCAAAAATTTAAAATCTCGGCTAAATTTTCGCAAAAAATTAAAAAAGGAAACTATATGAGCAAACAAGACGAGGCGCTAGCGTTAGCGCGGGATTTTGAGCGAGAGGGCTTTGGCGCGTCTGATTTATACGAGCGGTTTTGGCGGCTAAAGGGCGACGAGGCGGCGTATTTTATGCTAGCTGATAGCTTACTGCGCGGGCGGCGAGAGAGCGGCGCGCTACTAGATGACGCTATGAGCTACGTTAGCAAAGAAGATTTTAGGGCTTTGGTCTCTACGGCGATGGAGATTTTGCGCGAGGAGGGTGAGGCTCAAAACGAGGCGCAAAGAGATAAAAAACAAGCAAACAAAAATAGCGCGCGACAAATAAACGCCTGGGGAGTAATCGCCGTAGCAAGCCTAGAGTTTGCGCCGCTTTTGCACCCATATCTGGAGGAGATTTTTAGCTTGCGACCAAACGACGGGACATACTATGAGTGCTATCCGTGGCGCGAGCTAGACTACGAGAGCTCGCAGATCTGGCGCGAGAGGCTAGCTAGCGCGCAAACTAGCAGGGGCGATAAACAAAGGCTTTTTGAGTGCCTGCTGCAAACAAGACAGCCGCGAAATATAAAATTTGCCTGCGAGACTGCGGCGGCGGAGAAGTTTTTGAAGCATAAAGGCAGCCTTAGCGAGCATCTGGGCTACTATTTGGAGGACGTAGGCTTTACGCTTGAGAGGGTTAAATTTACGGGAGGCGCAAACGGCGCGGAGCTGGCGGATGAAAATTTAAGCCAAGCGCAAGGCGTCATAAATGACGTCAAATTTAACGCTAGCAAGCTAAATTCGCAAGCGGATGAAAATTTAAACGACCCCAAATCCGGCAAAAACGCGCCGAGCGAAGAAAGCCGAGTCCAAAAAGCGCAAGCTAGCGATGAAATGAGTATCGGCGACGAAGTGTTTAGGCTAAAAAGATACTGCGGCGAGCGCGCGTATCACGTCGCGTTTAGGCAGGGGTATTTTAGCGAGCCGTTTGCCGCTCATCAAGCTAAAAATCACCCGACTTGGGGACTATGGACTGGCGAAGCGCAAAAAGGCGAAAGCAAGGAAGCTGCGGAAGCAAATTTGGGCGAGACGAAGTATAAAATCGGCGGAGTTTTAGACGAGCCTTGCGCGGACGAGGAAAATCCGCTCTTTCATCTCATCACGCTTGATCCGGTGCCTCGCGAGCTGCCGGTGCGCTCGCTGCCTAGTCTAACCCTAGCCGCGCACGTTAGAGAGATAAGCGAGGGCGAGACGGCGTTTTACGAACACGACCGGCTGGGCAAGCCAAAGCGTATCGGCGAGAAGTCGCAGGTAGAGTACGTAGACGACGAGCCGGCGCGGCAGGATCTAGTGCGTCTGCGCGTAGTGCCTAAGCGCTGGCACAAGCAGGACTGGGCGCTATCAAACGGCAGGCAAAATCTATCTCGCATAGGCGGCGAGCCGTCGTGGATACAGGGCGCGCAGGTGCCGACGTGTCCGATATGCGGCGAGAAAATGGAGTTTTTGATGCAGCTAGATAGCGGGCTTCCTAGCGGCGAGGATGAGGAGCTGCTTTTTGGCAGCGGCGGGATACTTTACGTATTTTGGTGTGAGAAGTCGCGGGTTAGCGCGTTTTTTATGCAGTGCACGTGAGGTGGTTAGATCGCGCGTTTACGGAGCTAAATTTAGAACTAACTTATGCGGCTTGGCTCATGAGGGCATTAACATTTAACTACGCCGCCAAGCCTTTTGGCATAGCGTAATTTTGCATAAATTTAAGGCTAAAAGCAGTCTAAATTTACGCGGCCAGCTAAAATCAAAAGCTGCTCTAGCGCACCCCGGCAAAGCCGTTTTTAGATAAATTTAAACAAAAAAGAATAACGATGAACTTACATTTAACTAAGATAGAGCCTTTTTGCACTACCGATACGCAAAAAGAGCTTTTAAAGAAGATAAAAAAGATACAAAAATTTCGTATTAGACGATTTAGCGATAGTTATTTGCTAGAGGGCCTGCTGTTTAGCTTTTACGTCGAGGAGAAATTTGAGCCCGTAATGCTTTACTACGATGAGATAATTAGCCTGCCTTTTGACGAAAGCTTTCCCTTGTGGGATGATTTTTGGGATTTTTTGTCTATTTTTTATATCAATCCGCTATGTGCGCAAGCGCAAAAAGAGGCGATTTTCGCGCGCTACGAAGAGGTTTCGCGCCATAAGGTATCAGCCGAGTTTGCGGATGCGCAGCTTCTTTTTACCGACTTTTTTAAAAATATCCTTTCTTTAAAAGCGGTCAAGGAGCGCGAAAAAACCTTGCAAAGAGCGCTAAAAGATAACGACTTGCAGCTTGAGTTTGCTATGCGTATGAGTCTGGTGCTATACCCCACGCGAGTAATCATCGCAAATAATGGCGAAAACAAAGCCCTAGAGGAGCAAATGCAAGCTACGGTAGATGAGCAGACTGCGGTTCTGCGCTCGGGTAAATTTGCAAAATACATATAAAAAGCGGTAAAAACTAAAATCAAATTTGATCCGTGCGCTGCTCTTTTGGCTACCGTGCCGACCGTAATTTAAATTAAAAAAGGAAATAAAATGAATACAAGAGAGAATATAAGCGAGCTAAACGAAAATCTACGACCGTTTCCCGAAGCGCAAGACGTTTTCGCAAAAGAACAAGCGTGGCTCAAAAATCATTTTTTGCCCCTGATGAGTATCGATTTAGCCGAAATCAATCCCGATTGGGCAGGGCAAAAGGTATATATGATCTGTCCGTTTGAGCCTTACGAGGGGTATATAGGTGATAATACCACTGAATATCACAACGAATATACCGCGCCTAACTGGCTGGCTTTCCGCCTAACCGACGATAATAAGTTCGAGTTCCTCGGCAAGGAAGGATATTTTGAGCGAACCGCTATTCACCATTGGGATTTTAATTCCGAAGAAGAGGAAGCCATACAGGGAATGGCCGATAACTATGAGAAAAGCAAAGCAAATGTAGCTAAATATGGCACTTTGGTGAATGTGCGTTACCCTGAATATAAGGGTGAACTGAATAAGAGATCATTTTTGGAGATTTTAGGAGGAGAATTTGAGTACGGCAACTGGAGTTCCAGCATTGAAAGAAAGGAATATCCAAAGGCTTTTGAAATGAAAATACAATACGGAAAGGATGATGAAGAGGTGGTGTTTGATATTTCATACAAAGGAAATCCTTTCTATCTCGTAGCCGAAACAGGTGCTTACTACTGGATAGGTTCTGGCGGTTATATTATTATGCTGTATGAGCCTGTAAGCCGTATTGTTCTATTTACTTTTGATTATTAGTAGGGAGCTATTTAGGGCGGTTTTATCTTCTCGCCAAAATATCGCGATTTGCGTGGCGAGACTTTGTTTGACGGCAAAAAATCGTCGTCTGCTTTATTTTACGAGCGACTTAAACCCTGCTCTGGATTATTGCGCCGCGGTTTGCTTGCGGCGAATTTTACTACGAAATAGCCGGGGCGTTAGAGTTTTTACATTTGTGAGATTTGTCTAAAATAGGGCAAAATCTATAACGGCAAAATTTGCGCTTAGCTCGCGCGGTAGCAGAGCAAATTTGCAAAAAGCATAAATCTTTTGTAAAAGAGCGCGTAAATTTAGCTCTCTCTCCTAAGCGCCGATGTAAATTCGGACGTCTGGAATCAAATTTAACTCTTTAAAATGCTAATGTGATTTTTGAGATACCCTAAATAAACTCGGCAAAAAATTTGCGCTACGGCTGATTTTAGCAAGAGTTTGCGGCGATACGGAGCGCTAAAATCAGCTTAAAATTTATGCGGTTTAAATTTAACCGCCGTAAACCTCGATAAAAGCTTTTGCTTGATTTAGCGTTTTTGCTTAAATTTAAGCGCTTATTTTTAACGGGCTTACGGTTTGGTCAAATTTACTTATACATACTCTTTTTCGCGCTTTAGGTCGGTGATTAGCAGAGGATTGTCCTTACGCATCATATCTATGAGCCGCTCTACGCGCTGCGTAGTCGGATCCTCGCGTAGCCAGTCCAGCTCGCGCTGCGTGATACCCACCATTTGGAGAAACTCTACTCTGCCGTTTGGCGTGTCTATGCCGCCAAGCACCGGATCGGGCGCGAAGGCTACGCCTACTAGCTTGGTATCCGTATCAAGACGTATCGGCGAATTTGCCGGCATGAAATGATATGCCTCGAACCATTTTTTGCTTGTGTGGACGTATTTTGCGAGATTTTGCATGACGGATATGACCCAAAATGGCTCGTTTGGAGCTACGCCGCCGTCGCCGAGATCCGAACTCGGATCGTCCGAAAACGGTGCGACGCGCATGCTAAACTCAAATCCCCATCCGCTAAATTCTTCCTGCGCGCTTTGCGGATCGTAGTAAAGCTCGCTCATGCCAAAGCTCACGATATGGCGATGAAACGCGCTATCCTCGCAGTCAAATATACTAACGCCCGCCAAATAATCATCGCCGCCCAGACTCGCATGTAGCTGCGACGGATAGTGGCGCTCGTTTGCGGGGTCGTAGATTTTTTCCAGCGCGCCCTCTATCGCGTCCCAGCCGGGCGCGTCGTCCTCTTCAAACATAGCTTCATACTCTTGCGTCGTCATTTTTATTTCCTTTTTAGTAAATTGCATTAAGCGCGGACATTATATATGAATTTCGTAAATTCGGGGGGGGGGGGGTAAATAAATGTAAAAAAAACAGGCTACAAATGCAAGCGAATAAAATATAAAATTTACGCCTGCGATCTAGGCGTAAATTTCATCCACGATAGTATCTACGAAATCATGAGGGTCAAATTTGACTAGATCGCTCATCGTCTCGCCGGTGCCGATGTAGAGTATCGGCAGCTCCAGCTCGCGCGCGACGCCAAAAAGCGCTCCACCCTTTGGCGTGCCGTCAAGCTTGGTAATGATGACGCCGTCAAGCTTCACGATGTCGTTAAAGGCCTTTGCTTGCGCTAGGCCGGCGTTGCCCTGAGTGCCGTCGAGAATGAGGATCTTGCGGTGCGGCGCGCCTGCGTAGGCTTTGTCTGCGATGCGCACGATCTTGCTTAGTTCGTTAGCTAAATTTGTTTGATTTTGCAGGCGACCGGCGGTGTCGAGGATGACGTTGTCTAGGTTTTTAGCCACGGCCGAGCTTATCGCGTCAAAGGCGACCGCAGACGGATCGTGACCCTGCTGCGTAGCGACGATAGGCACGCCAGTTCTCTGCGCCCACTGACGTAGCTGCTCGATGGCTCCTGCTCTAAACGTATCGCAAGCGCCCAAAATAACGCTTTTGCCTTCATTTTTATATAAATTCGCAAGCTTTGCGATCGTGGTCGTTTTACCTGCGCCGTTTACGCCCAAGATGAGTTCCACGAAAGGCTTTGCGCTTTTTACTTCACGCTCGTTTTCGTATATGAAGTAGGTATTTAAAAGCCGCTTTAGGTCGTCTTTTTTGACCTCGTTTTGCGGCGGCAGGTAGTAGAGGACTTCTTCAACTATCTCGTAGGCGATGTCGGCTTCTAGCAAGATCTCTTCTAAAATTTCCTTTGAGATTTTTTTATCGGCGGGCTTTGACGAGCGTATCGCCGTTAGAGTCTTATCAAGCCCTTTTTTTAAAAAACCAAACATCAGTCGATCACCTTGTTTATATCGCTTTCTAGCATCTCTTCGGGCACGAGACCGACGTAGTGCGTAGCGTATTCGCCGTTTGGTTTATAAAGCACTATGTAGGGGATGCCTACCACGCCGCCAAGGGCTTTGGCAAATCGAGAATTACCCTCGCCGTAAGCGACGTCGAAATTTATCTTATATTTTTTCATAAACGCGTCTATTTCGTCTTTTGATTTATCTTCCATTAGTACGCTTACGATTTTTAGCTTACCTTTAAATTTATCGTTTAGATTGTTTAGGTGCGGGATTTCGGCCTTACAAGGCGGACACCAGGTGGCGAAAAAATTAAACAAAATCGCCTCGTCGTTGCCCTCGACTTTAAAGCCTTTGTCGAATTTTTGCAGCGTCATCTTGCTCTCGTCCATTAGCGTTAGATCAAAAGGCGCTTCTAGGCTTGCGCTTTGGCTCGGAACGGAAACGCTCTGGCTTGCGTCGCTTGTATTAGTCTGGCTTGCTTCGCTTTTGTTTTCATCTCCGCAGCCGCCTAAAAATAGAGCTAAAAATGGTATAATCAGAAGAGTTTTTTTCATATTTTTCCTATTTTGAAATTTGGAAGAAATTATACATAAAATTTATGAAACGAGCGTTAAATTTTGACAAAAGAAGATTTTAGGCGAGACGCCAAACGGATTTTAAAAAAAGAGGTTCAAATTTCTGCGCGAGCGAAACACTATAAGATGTTTAAGCCGCTTTTAAATTTGCTAACCGAGCTTAAAGCCAAACGGATTTTGATTTTTAACCCCCTTTCTTATGAGCCGAATTTTTATATTTTGAAGCGCGAGCTAGCCAAAAAGTATGAAATTTTCGCTCCGTTTATGCTTGGTATTAGTTTAGAAATGGTAAAATCCAGGCTACCGCTTATATCTCGGACGAAATTCGGCGTAAAAGAGCCACTAAGCACCAAGGTATTTAAAAAGCGTATAGACGTAGCCGTAGTTCCGGCTCTCGGGGTGGACGGAAATATGGCGCGAATAGGACACGGTAAGGGTTTTTATGATAGATTTTTTGCAAATTTGCCCTACCGACCTACCTTGATATTCGTTGAAATTTTAGACAATTTTACAAATGAAATCATATCCGAAGATCACGACGCTACTTGTGATTTTTACCTAACCCCGAGCAAAATTTACGTAAAAAGAGGAATCTATGATAGAAATTTTAATCGGCTTAGGAACAGGTGCGGCGGGCGCTGGCGTAGGCTATCTCATCGCTAAAAAAATCAACGACGCAAACTATAATATATTTTTAGAGCAGGCAAAAGCAAAGGCTAAAGCGATAGAATTTGAGGCAGAGCGTACTCTAAAAGACGCTAAAATCCAAGTCCAAGAGGCCGAATTTGAAGCTAAGAAAAAATACGACGACAAAACCGTAAAACTACAAAAAGAGTACACGCAAAAATTTGAAGAAATCGGTAAAAAAGAGCAAATTTTACTAAACGAGCAAGAAATTTTAAACGAAAGCAGAGCCGAACTGGAAAAATCTCGAAACGAAGCAAAGAGCATGTACGAGGAAGGACTTGGGCTAAAAGCAAGCTATCAAGCCAAACTGCAAGAGGCGCTAAAAGTACTCGAACACGCCGCAGGCCTAACGCAAGAAGAGGCGCGCGAGGAGGTGCTAAAAAAAGTAGAGGAAAAAAGCCGCGCCGAGATCGCTCACATCGTGCGAAAACACGAAGAAGAGGCTAAGCGCGAGGCCAAAAAGCGCGTGAACTACATCCTGGCGCAGGCTACGTCGAGGTTTGCGGGAGAATTTGCCGCCGAGCGCCTGATAAACGTCGTAGATATCAAAAACGATGAGTTAAAAGGCCGCATAATCGGCAAAGAGGGACGCAATATTAAGACCCTGGAAATGGTGCTTGGCGTAGATATCATCATCGACGATATGCCTCACGCTATCACGTTAAGCAGCTTTAATCTCTACCGAAGAGCGATTGCTACGCGCGTGATAGAGCTTTTGGTGCAAGACGGCCGCATACAGCCTGCAAGGATAGAGGATCTGCATAAAAAAGTATGCGAAGAATTTGAAGCCTCGATCCTGGAGGAAGGCGAAAATATCGTCATCGACCTGGGCCTTAGCAAAATCCATCCCGAGATAATGAAACTAATCGGCAAGCTAAAATTTAGAGCTAGCTACGGACAAAACGCCCTCGCGCATAGCCTCGAGGTAGCCCATCTAGCCGGCATCATCGCGGCTGAAACGGGCGGAGACGAAAAGCTAGCTAAAAGAGCGGGCTTGCTACACGATATCGGCAAGGCCTTGACGCATGAATTTGAGGGTAGCCACGTCGACCTAGGCGCTGAAATTTGCAAACGCTACAAAGAACATCCTGTCGTCATAAACGCCATCTACGCCCACCACGGACACGAGGAGGCAACTAGCGTAGAAAGCGCCGCCGTTTGCGCTGCGGACGCTCTGAGCGCGGCTCGCCCCGGAGCGCGTAGAGAGGTACTTGAGAGCTTTCTAAAACGCGTCGAAGAGATAGAAAACATCGCAAAAAGCAAAGAGGGTATCAAACAAGCATACGCGATAAACGCCGGTCGAGAGATCCGCGTCATCGCAAACGCCAAGCTCATAAACGACGACGAAGCGGTGCTTGTTGCTAAAGAGATCGCCGCCGAGATAGAGAGTAAAGTGCAGTATCCGGGCGAGATCAAAGTAAACGTGATCCGCGAAACTAGAGCCGTAGAAATGGCGAAATAGGTCAAATTTAGGTAAAAGATGAAAAAAATTTTACTAGCGATTTTTTGCGTTTTAGCGCTCGGAGCAAACGACGAGCTCGTGCTAAACGCGTCAAATTCTTTTACAAAGACGATGCGCAAAAACCCTGATGCGCCGGTTAAGGCTCTGCTTCAAAACGCAAAAGCGGTCGTTATCTTTCCGAGCATTACTAAAGTCGGCTTCGTGCTGGGCGGTATGCACGGTAAGGGCGTGATGCTCGTGGGAAACCCGTACGCACCCAGCGAAATGATGGTCGTGGACATTAGCGGCGGCAGTATCGGATTGCAGCTAGGTTACGAAAATAGCGCGCTTGTGCTTTTTATCCTAAAAGATAGCCTCGTAGCCGATATAAAAGACGCCAAGATCACGATAAACGCCGACGCATCGTTTGCGTTTGCCGATACGGGTAAATTTTACGGGAAAGTGAGCGATTTTAGTTTTACGAGCGACATTTACGCTTACACCGACAACGACGGGTTTTTCGCGGGAGCGAGCTTTGGCGGAGCGGTGCTTGCTAAAACAGGAGATACGCCGCCAAAGACCGATAGCTACGGATACAACGCGCTAATGGGCGCTATATCGAAATATTAAGGGTCAAATTTGCAAGAGATGCTAACCTCGCTATCGACCTACGGGTACGTGATAGTGTTTTTATATTCGCTCGGGGGCGGCATGGTCGCTATCATCGCAGCAGGCGTGCTGGCTCATCTTGGTAAGATGGATATAACCGTGAGTATCGTGCTAGCAGCCGCCGCCAACGCTATCGGCGATACTTTGCTTTTTTACGTCAGCAGGTATAACCGCGCGGCCGTGATGCCGTATCTGGCTAGGCATAAACGCAAGCTTGCCTTTTCTCAAATTTTGTTTAAAAAACACGGAAATAAAATCATATTTTTTAAAAAATTTATCTACGGACTAAAGACTCTAGTACCTCTTGCTATCGGGCTTACGAAGTATTCGTTTGCTAAATTTAGCGTCATAAATGTTGTTAGCGCGGTAATTTGGGCGGTCTTGCTAGGGCTAGGTAGCTTTTATGCCGGAGAGGCGTTTGAGCGAGCGGGAAATTTTCTAGGAGAAAACGGCTGGTTGATGCCTGTCGGAATGCTTTCTTTGCTAGCCGCCGTATGGATGTATCTAAAAAAAGCGACTACTAAAAAAAGGAGACAAGGATGAAAAAGCTACTGATTTCATTGGTGATTTTGGCTGCCGTGGTTTTTGGCGGGCTGAAATTTAACGCAAATAAGGTGGAGGAGAAGTATAACGAGGCTTTAAGTCTAATCAAAACAAACGGAATAGACGTCAAAAATAGCGTATTTGAAAGCGGTTTGCTAAAATCTCACGCAAACTATGAAGTGATTTTTTCTAAAAAACACATAAACGAGCTTATGGCGCTTGGCGAAGAGTACGGTGCGCCTGAGGATATAGCGATAAAAATCGACATGAATATTTCACACGGTTTTGCCGGTTTGCTAGGTAAATTTGACGTTGCCGGGGACGCGGAGTTTTTAAGCGAGCCGTATAAAAATTTTATGATAGAGGCGTTTGACTCCGTAAAGCCTATTAAATTTCACTCTAGTGGCATCTCGGGCGGAGATAAAAAAATCGTATTCGAGCTAGCCGGTGTACAAAAAGGGTTGGACGGCAATAAGGTAAATTTAGCAAAATCGTTTTTGATTTTTGATATAAACGGCGAGAAAAAAATCGCGGGAGTCTCTTTTGCAAATGATTTTGTCGATTTTGCCGGTAAAGAAGGCATTGCCATGAGGATAAAAAATATCGGCTACGACGTGAAGTACGAAACGCCGATCGAGCCGAAAATGATCTCAAAAGCGCTTGTAAATAGCAATTATAAATTTGAAATAGGCGGCGTAGATGTTAGCTCGGGCACGGAGACGCTACAAATCGGAAAGATAACGAGCGACTCTAAACTAACCGTGCTTAGCGATACCCTGACGCAGGACGATACGAGCACGATAGAAAAGATAAAATATGCAAAATATGAATTTAAGGACTTTTTGATTAAGTCAAAGTTTTCAAATTTAGATAAAGGCGCGATCGAGGATATTATGAATGCTAAAGGAGAGCCTGAAGCCCAGCTTGCGGCCATAATGCAGGCGATGGATAAATTTATAAAAAGAGCGCCGAAGATAACGTTTGAAAATCTAAATTTTAAAAATGCGGCCGGCAAGAGTTACGTCTCAAATTTTGAATTTTCTATCGACGCAGACGGCATAGATAGTCAAAATCTGCTTGATAATATCCCGGCTGCTATAAATTTTAGCGGTAAAATCGAGCTTGATACGACGCCGGGAGAGTTTATATTCGGCGGCGGCGAGGAAAAAGAGGGAATAAATGCAATGCTCGTAAACGGCGGACTGTTTAAAGAAAACGGCGGCAAATACGTAACTATTTTTAAATACAATAAAAGAACGCAAGATCTTATCTTTAACGAAAATTTATCTTTAAAATCTCTTTTTCAATAAAATTTAGCATGCTTAGACAAATTTTTATGTTTGTTTAAGCATGTTTTCTATATACTTCACTTTCCGCTTCACAGGAAGCGAGTTTTTTAAATTAACACTGTTAAACTAATTAGTCAATCTTTGAAATCTAAACAAG
>NZ_CAJPQR010000038.1 GCF_905372745.1 uncultured Campylobacter sp.
AAAAGAAAGCCGCAATCAAAAAAGAAGAGATAAAGAAGGCATATTTTGGGGAGGATTACGTAGGGCCGAAAGAGGTAAAGGCTGAAGATAAAGCGGATAAAAACGCGACTAAGTAAAATTTGTTAAATTTAATAGCTCGAGCAAATCGGGCTATTAAATTTATACAGGTGGGGTAAATTATTGTTGCTACGATGCGCGGCTACTGGGTGCTGCTTGATAGCGTTTTTGCCGATAAAGGCATAAAATTAGCTAGCACATTGCAGGTTTGCTAGATGCAAAAATAATACTCGGAATTAAACTTCTATAAATGCTGCAGATTAGAGCCATAAACACGTAAATTGTGGGCTTAAATGCAAAAACAAAGTCTCTTCACTTTCCTGGCTTATTTCTTTCTAAGCTATCTAGAAATTCTTCTATGCTAGATCGCTTATAAACGATTCTAACGGTATCTTTACTTTATTGCTATTTTTCATTTTCCACTTGGCCTGGGTCTGAATTGGAATTCCAAATTGCTCAAAAAGTTCTGCTGGCGTTAGAAACGTTTCGTTCATATCGTTATTTCCTTAAGATTATTAATGTGTTTTAGGAAATAATATAGTTTAAAATAAGAAAATGCAAGCAAAAGTAGAGTTCACTACGTAAAAATCAAAAATATTTTTATCTTTGATATTTCTGAGCTTATACCAATGCGATAAAATAGGTTTTTGAGCTGATACAGTCAACTTTTCATCTGGCTTAATATGAATACTGTGAGTTTAATTAAAACTAACTTAAACATAATTTATTTGCGCCATCATTCTGCTCGTGATTTGGAAAAATAAATTTTATATATTTTTTGGAAAATATTAGAAAACCTGGCAATAAAATAGTGATATTTTTATAATATAAAATTTGATCTCGTTTCTCATGGTATCTCCAAAGATTATAAAGGCAAGCAAATATAGAATTATTGGGCTTCTTGGTCGCACGATCAGTCCAGCATCCGGAGCCATTTGCTTATAAAAAATCCCTTTGAGATCCCCATTTTACCAATATTTCAAGAGTTTTAAGTTTTCTTGTTTTTATTAAATTTGTTCCTTATTTGTTCCCGAAATTTTTTAGTATTTTAGCTTTTTGTTATGCGTTCTAAATCAATCTAAAATGCCTTGGGCTCTCTTTAACTTAAGCTCACGCAAAAAGAATTATGGTCTTATAAGTAATGAGCATAGCGAAGTTAAAAGATAAGTATATAGTCCATTTAGGAATTTCTGAAGCTAAATTTAGAGAAATTCTAAAGCACTTCGCAGAGGATATAGAAGCATCAAAGATATCAAATTTAACTAAAATTTCAGAAGCAACCCCATATAAAATCTTTAGAGAAATAAGAATTCTTGTGTCTAAAGAGTATGAAAAGATAGGCAAGTTTAGCGGTTAAATTCCCAGCTCGCAATCTCGCCTAGAAGCTTCGCTTTGAGATAGATGAAAGTTACTTTTACTTCGCTACGCTCGTAACTGCGCCTGCGAAACTATAAGCGTAGCAAAGTAGAGTTTAGATATAATAACAACAAAGATACAAAAACTTTATAGAATATTTTATCAAAGATGATAAGAGAGAATCAGCTTGGGTTTAATTGAGCCAAAATAAATATACCGCATAGGAGCAAATTTGCGTCTAAAATACTTTTATATAATAGTTTTTCTAATCTGGCTTTGCATATTTATCGCCTTGCTGCCCGCTCATAAAATTTCAGCGATCTTAGAAGCGCTTGATTTTAGCGATAAAAACCTGACGCAAAGAGAGCTCGTAGAGCTAAATTTAAAAGATTACCTAAAAAAGCTTCATTACTTAGATAATTATCCGCGAAGGGATTTCGGCAAGATGGCGGATATTCACTTAGACGAAAACGGCTATGAGAGAGTACGATTTTCGTGGTGCAACGGCGATAAATATCCAGATGATAGATGCGAATTTTGGAAGCTGGATAAAAGACTAAATTTTGATTATCTAATGGATCTGGGCTCTAAAATTTGCAAAGACGGAGAACCTATACGAAACGCCGAAGAAATCGTAGAAAACGACGAGGTTTTAAAGCTACGCCTCTTTTATCCTTGGGAGCAAGGGCATTTGATTGACGAAGATGGAAATTTTATAGATAATTTTATATATATGAGGTTTGGGGATGGCGCTTTTAATCAATTAGGCCTATTTACCGATTTTGTATTCACAAATAAAATGAATATACGCTCTTTGTTTAATGAAAATAAAGATATTAAATCCAATATAATTATTACGAATAAAAATTGCTATCATGCACTTTTGGAGCCAATTTTCAAAAATTTATTAATTGGAGATAAAAAAGCGGATATAGAATCTTTTTGCTATAACTACATACATATCAAGAATAAAATTAATTGGTTTAATAATAAAGAGAAAATCGATTGCGATCACTCTTATTTCTTTTATTACATACCTATATATAAGAAGATGAAAATGAGCGAAGAAGATGTATTGTTCGATAGTCATGTATTTTCCTATAAAGATATAGAGACTTTGTTTAAGCAATACCAAAATTTAAAGAATCAAAAGAACAAGATAAATTTTAACTCGCAAGGAGAGGACAATGGAACCGAAAGCAAATGATTTGCCTGAGGTAAGTGGCGTAGGAACGATTGATTTAGGCGGCGATTATCTGCTAGAAGTATTAAGCTATTATATATAGGGGCAAAAAGAAAGACCCAAAGGCGATAAAATAGTTAATGAGTATTAGGCCAATAGAAAATATGGCGATGAAAATATAAATTTAATTTTTTCCAAACAGCAATATTTAGAAAAATTTTTTGGTATCGATAGATTGTTTAAAGACGGACATCTAAATCCTCACGCCGATAGACTATCTAATTTTACTAAAATAACCGATATGTGATTTTACTTTCAAAATACGATTTTAAAGACAAATTTAGCCAAAAGAGTAATATGCTAAATTTGCATATTACTTAAATAATTCTTAAAAAAATATACTAATTTTAAAACTAAATTTATATTTGCCGTTGTATAATAATCCCATAATTTTCAGTAATACCAGAAAGGAGCAAAAATGGAAGAGATCGTAAAGACCACCTGTCCATATTGCGGTACGGGCTGCGGCATCGATCTTATCGTGCGAAACGGTAGAATCGTAGATGCCAAACCTAGCAAAGACCACCACGTAAACGACGGCGAGCTTTGCTTAAAAGGAATGTTCGGATGGGAGTTCGTAAACTCTCCTAAGCGCTTAAGCCGACCGATGATGAGAAAGCTAAACGGCGTCTACGACAAGCACGGCGAGCTTGAAGAAGTGAGTTTTGAGGAGGTTTATGATTTCCTCGCGGATAAATTTAAATCCACCGTCGCAAAATACGGACCAAGCTCGATCATGGGCTTTAGCTCCGCGCGCTCAAATAACGAAGACAACTACGTTTTCCAGAAATTTTTCCGCGCCCAGGGCAGCAACAACGTCGATCACTGCGCCCGTCTTTGACACGCTCCTACAGTGGCAGGTCTTGCCAGCACGCTAGGAAACGGAACGATGACGAACGATTTGGTCGAATTTGCGACCGACACGGACGTATTTTTACTCATCGGTACCAACACGAGCGAGTGCCACCCGATCATCGCTATGCAGATGCAGCGCGGCCTTCAGCGCGGCGCAAAGATGATCGTCGTAGATCCAAAGCGCACCGATATGGCCAAAAAAGCCGATATTTTCTTGCAAATCCCGATCGGAGCGAATATCAAAACGCTAAATACGATGATGCACGTAATCATCGCCGAAAATTTGCAAGATAGCGAATTTATCGAGAAGTACTCCGAGGGATTTGAATATCTAAAAGAAGCGGTTAAGGACTTTACGCCTGAGCGTTTCGAGCGAGAAACGGGCATAAAAAAAGAGCTCATTATAGAGGCAGCTAGAATGTATGCTAAAGCAGGCGCGGCGGCGATTTGCTACACGATGGGTATCACGCAGTTTAGCGACGGCACGTCAAATGTCTTTTCGCTATCAAATTTAGCCGTTTTAACGGGAAATTTAGGCAAAAAGGGCGCAGGCGTAAATCCTCTGCGCGGTCAAAACAACGTCCAAGGCGCATGCGACATGGGTGCGCTGCCTAACGTCATCCCGGCAGGCGCGGTAAACAGCCCTTACGCACAGGAGCAAGCGCGCAAAGTATGGCACTTTGAGCTAAATCCGGTTCCGGGCTTTAAGCTAACGCAAGCACCCGATAAAATGGATAGCGGCGAGCTAAAAGTCCTCTACGTCTACGGCGAAAACCCCGTAATGAGCGATCCTTGGACCGAGCACTTCGTCCACGCCGTACATCACCTAGACTGCTTTATCGTGCAGGATCTTTTCTTTACCGAGAGCGCGCACAAGGCCGATGTGGTGCTACCTGCCGCGGGCTGGGGCGAAAAGGACGGAACCTTTATCAACACCTCTCGCCGCGTCCAACGCACTCGCAAAGCTAGCGAGCCCGTTAACGGCGTGGAGCCTGATTGGAAGGTCGTTTGCAACATCGCAAACCGCATGGGGCTAGAGGGGTTTGATTTTGCGAGCCCTGAGCAAATTTGGAACGAGCTAAGGGAGCTTATGCCTAAATTTTTCGGTGGTATCAGCTACTATAGACTAGGCAAACTAGGCGGTATCAGCTGGCCTTGCCCGGACGAGGAGCATCTGGGTACGCCGGTGCTTTACGCAGATCACAAGTCCATGCTGCCAGGAGGCAAATTCCGCTTCGCGCCGGTACTTTACGTAGACGATAAAGAGGAGCGCGCAAAGGCAGAAGCCGAATTTAGAGCCAAGATGAATATCCCGGACGGCTACCCAGTCGGTAGCGGCGCGCTTAGCGAGGTGCCAGACGAGGTATATCCGTGCCTATTTACGACCGGACGCAAGGTCTATCACTACCACACCGGCACGATGACTAGAGAGTGTCCGGCTCTTGAATACGGTGCTGGCATCGAGGGCGCGCTCATAGAGGTGAGTCCCGATATCGCTCGCGAGAGGGAGCTAGAGGAGGGCTGCTACGCGCTCGTACAAAACAAACGCGGCCAGATCGCAGCCAAACTACGCGTAAATCCGGATCTAAAAGAAGGCACGATATTTACGACCTTCCACTATAGCGAGGCTGACGGTAACGAGCTAGCCAACGCCGGCGATCCGGATCCGCTCTCGGGCATCACGCCGCTAAAGATGACGATAGCAAATATCAGGCGTCTAAGCGAAGAGGAATTTATCAAATTTAGAGAGCAAAACGAGATGTCGATGCACTCGGCAAATCCGTACTTATCGCCTGTAAGGGCTTAAATTTAGGGCGGGAGACCGCCCTTTTCTACTTAAATTTTATCTACATATTGATTTCAAATTTATCCGCATTCAAATTTGACGAACTATCTATGTAAATTTAATGAAGCGAAAAGAAGCGTGAGTTAAATTTGACGCAGTCAAACCGCGTCAAATTTGATGAGATTGCTCGCCCCTGCAATCTCAGCAAGAGCGAGCTAAATTTTAAGATTTTATTTTAAGCCTATCGCCAGCATAGTAGGCGAGCTTCCAGGTTGGAGTTTGTTTTAGGTCTTTAAAGCCGTAGCCGCGAGCCTTGACTCTATCGCCGTAGATTTTTTCTATCATTGCGGATTCTCCTACTAGCAGCGCCTTTGTCGAGCACATCGCCGCACAAACCGGCACCTTTCCTTCGGAAATTCTATCCTGGCCGTACTCTTCGCGCTCGGCTTCGCTATTTGTCGGTAGCGGACCGCCTGCGCACATCGTGCACTTATCCATCGAACCTTTGGCGCCAAACACTCCCTCGCGCGGAAACTGAGGCGCGCCGAACGGACACGCGTATAGACAGTATCCGCAGCCGATGCAGATATCTTTGTCGTGTAGCACGACGCCGTCGGCTCTGATGTAAAAACAATCAACCGGGCAAACCAGCGAGCACGGAGCGTCCTCGCAGTGCATGCAGGCTATCGAGGTTGATATTTCCTTACCAGGTACGCCTTCGTTTAGCGTGATGACGCGGCGGCGGCGGATGCCAAGAGGCAGCTCGTGAGCCTCGTCGCAAGCCACCGCACAGCCGTTACAGTCGATACATCTATCGTCGTCGCAGTAAAATTTAAGTCTATTGTTATCGTTAAATTCGCTCATTTTACGCCTTTTCTATGCGGCATAGACCGCTTTTGGTTTCAGGAATCTGAGTGTTTATATCATATCCGTAGTTAGTGACGGTATTTGCGCTCTCGCCTACCGCATAAGGCTTGGTGCCTTCCGGGAAATTACCCGTCATATCAACGCCTTGCATATAACCCGCATAATGAAACGGCATAAAGATGGTGTCGGGTTTAACGGACGGTACCACTCTGGCGCGCACCTTAACCTTAGTACCTTCAGGCGAATGAACCCAGATGAAATCCCAGTTATTAATGCCGTGTTTAGCCGCAAGTTCAGGGTGGATATCCGCAAACATCTCAGGCGTCAAGCGGCTTAGATACATACTAGCTCTCGTCTCCATGCCCGCGCCGCTAAAATTTACGAGGCGAGCCGTCGTGAGGATAATAGGAAATTCTTTTGAGTAGTCCTTTGCTAGCTGGACGGATTTAAATTTTGTATCGACGCGGTTTTGAAGTTTCTTATCCTCAAAGCTCGGATACTTCTGCGCTAGATCAAATCTAGGCGTATGCAGCGGCTCTCTGTGAAGAGGAATTTGATCCGCAAAAGTCCAAACGATCGTCCTAGCTCGCGCGTTGCCGTACGGAGCGATGTTTTTCTCCATGCATTTTTTAGCGATGATATTACTATCGTCATGTATCCAGCTACCGCCTATTTTAGCCTTTTCATCCTCGGTTAGCGTGATGCCTAGCACCTTTTCGATGTTATCTTTTTTGATCTCCGGATATCCGCCCTTGACAAACGAATCTACTGGCGCGCTACCGTCTGCGGCTAATTGGCTAACTCCGTTATGCTCTAAGCCGAAGCGGTTTCTAAAACCCATACCGCCTTGCCTAACGGACTTGTTTATATCGTAAAGTATCGGGCTGCCCGGATGATCCTCCGTCCAGCACGGCCACGGCAGACCGTAGTATTCGCCTTCGACTACGGTGCCCGGTTTTCCTAGACTTGTTTTTTCGTCAAATTTATCCCAGTTTTCTTGGTGCTTTTTGAGCCTTTCCGGAGTCCAACCCGTCATGCCTATAGTTTTTATTATATTTGCGATCTCGCGCGTAGCAACCTCAGGCCACTCGATCTTACCTTCGGCGTCTCTGATCGTGCGCGTTAGCTCGTCATAGTAGCCTAGCCTTTTGGCAAGCTCAAACAAAATTTCGTGATCCGGCATACTCTCAAACAAAGGCTCTACGACCTGGCTTCTCCACTGGCCGCTGCGGTTTGTCGCTACAACCGTACCGCTGGTTTCAAACTGCGTCGCCGCAGGCAGTATGTAGACGTCGTCTTTTTTGTCAGTTATCACGCCGGCATCGTTTACGAAAGGATCTACCAGCACTAAAAGCTCAAGCGCATCTAGGCCTTCTTTTACTTTTACTTGTTGCGCGGTTGATGTGATACCGTTGCCGATTACCACTAAGGCTTTTATACTGTCGCCGGCATTATCTACGGCTTCGTTGCCGTTTTTACCGTCAAGCACACCCGCCCACCATTTTGATAGCGTAAATCCGGGTTTAAACATCATTTCAGGCTTAACGAAATTCTTTTGGAGCCATTCAAAATCGACCTTCCACATCTTAGCGAAGTATTTCCAGTTGGCTTCGTTTTTTGGATAGTACCCGGGTAGCTCGGTCGGCAAATTCGCCATATCCGTCGCGCCTTGAACGTTGTCGTGACCGCGCAGAATATTACAGCCGCCGCCTGATACGCCCATATTTCCTAGCACTAGTTGCAGGATCGGAGCGATACGAGTGTTTGAGCTGCCTATGGTGTGCTGAGTTAGACCCATCGCCCAAACGACCGATCCCGGGCGATTTTTGGCATAAACTTCGGTTATCTCAAGAAGCGTCTCTTTTTTGATCCCGCAAACATCGGCCACGACTTCAGGCGTCCATTTGGCAGCTTCTTCGCGGATCAGATCCATACCGTAGACGCGGTCGTTTATAAATTCCTTATCTTCCCAGCCGTTTTGAAAGATGATATTCATCATGCCATACATAAAAGGTATATCCGTGCCGGTGCGAATTTGAGCAAAATAATCAGCCTTAGCCGCAGTTCTCGTGTATCTTGGATCGACCACGATTAGCTTTGCGCCGTTATTTTCCTTCGCTTTTAGAAAATGTCTAAAGCCGACCGGGTGATTTACCGCCGGATTTGCGCCCACTATAAAGATAGACTTCGCGTTTTGGATATCTCCAAGATGATTGGTCATAGCTCCGTAACCCCAAGTATTCGCCACACCGGCGACTGTAGAGCTGTGTCAAAGACGTGCTTGGTGATCTAGATTATTAGTCCCGAACATCGCTACGAATTTGCTTATATAATAGCTTTGTTCGTTGCAATCTTTTGCAGAGCCTAGAAACATCACTTGTTCAGGGTTTTTCTCGCGATACGCTTTTAATTTGGCGCCGATCTCGTCAAGCGCGTCTTTGTAGCTGATGCGTTTCCATTTACCGCCTATTTTTTTCATCGGGTATTTTACGCGGCAGTGAGAGCGCACCATATCGATGACGTCACTGCCCTTACAGCAGTGGCCGCCAGCGCTTACCGGGTGATCTTGGGCTACTTCTTGGCGTACCCAAACGCCGTTTTCTACCTCGGCGCGCACTCCGCATCCAACGGAGCAAACCGTACAAACGGTTTTTACGATTTTAGAGTTTGGAAACGGATTTGCCATTTCTTCTTTTGTGGCGCTTCTAGTTACGCTGCTAGCAGCCAGCCCGCTCATGCCGCCCGCTACGCCTGCTAGCGCGGCCATTTTTAAAAACGATCTTCGCCCGACTGCGTTTGAGTGGGGCATAAGACGTAAATTTGCCTCAGACATATTTATCCTTTCTTAAATTTTATTATTTCGCTTGTTCGTAGTATAGATCCCAGTTTTTGCTTCTTTTATAAAGCACCTCGGTCTTTTTGCTTTTACCGTATTTTAGGTTTGACGCCGCTGCCGTCGCTACTCCGGCCGTAGCCGCTACCGCGCCGACTAGCCCCGCCTTTTTTAAAAATTCTCGCCTATTTTTTTGCATTTTCTTCCTCCATAGCTTTTAGCTTTCTCACTCGGTTTTTTTGCCTTCTTATGGCCTCAGATCTTGAAACTCCATCCAAGGTCTTTTTGCTTTCGCCTTGATTTATAGGACGAGGCGCGTTTAAAACTACGCGCTCAAACTCTATAAATCCTTGCAAAAGCACTGCGACGTCTTTGTAAACTTCGCTGCTTTCGTGGTCAAAAAGATCATTTATAAACTCGTCGATGTTTGGGTTTATGATCTCTTTAAAAAGCTGCTCCTCAAGCTCGCCGTATAACTCCAGCTCGCTCTCGCGCGCGATAAATTCGCTCATTAGCGCAAACACGAAACCCACGTTGTCTTCGTTTTCTTTAAATTTAGCCTCGTCGCGCCTAATGTCTGTGCGGGCTAAAATTTTACGCACTTTAGCGCAGGCGTGTCCGACCTCGTAGCCCTCGTCGTAGTAGGACAGCGAGTTTCTGAGCGGACTTGGCAGAGCGTGGAAAATTTCATCGAATTCATCCACTAAATTTTGCGGATTTTTTTCGTCGAATTTTGCCTGTATGCGCATTATCGCGGCGGCCGATTCTTCGTTTAGAGCGTGCGCCGAGGCAAGGCCTAGCATCGCGTTTACGCCGCTAAATCTATCAGCGCCTTGGCTAAAAACGAAAAAACGCGAAAATAGCGAGTAATAAAGCCCGCGTCCCGCCGCAAATTCGCCCTTGCTAGTCATTGCCTTCCTTTATCATATTTATCTATTTTTTGAGATTTTTCTCGATTGTGAAACTATACTACTTTTTGGCTTATTTCTTATACTTAAAAAAAATTAAATCAAAAAAATTAATATACGCTTAAATATGCCTTAGTTGCATATTGCTTATAGCGAATTTTAGGGGATAAAAGAAATATGAAATTTACGCATATATCTTGCTTTTACGCTTTATTTTGATATTTACTTTTAACTCGGCTATTTTAACGGGCGCTAAATGAGCCTAAATTTAAAACCTGGAGCAAAATTTGCAAAATTTGAGGCTCATTCAAGCCCCAAAAACGCTCCTTCGTCAAATTTAAAATAAATATTTTCGCCGACGTTAAAATTTTGCGAATTAGGCGCCAGGGTTTTTATCAAAAAGTCTCCGATTTTGATTTTTACCAAAAGATCTTTGCCAAGATAGAGCGAAACCGAGTGCAAAATACCACTCAAGCACCCATCGACAGGGGTTTTGCTTAGAGTTACTTTGCCGGGATTTACGGCGATCTTTACGGCGTTACGTAAATTTGACGGCAAATTTACGACCGCATTTTCGTCAAATTTTAAAACCCCGTCCCGCGCGTCGAAAATATTTTTGTATTCAAATTCGCACACGCGACCCTTGTGCAAAAAGACGTTTTCTTCGGCAACCGCGCTTAGCCATTTATCATCGTGGCTAGCGATCACAAAGCCGCAGCCGTATCTTTGCCGCATATAAAGCACCGCCTTGCCAAAAAGCTTTGAAGTGCCCACGTCCACGCTATTTGTCGGCTCGTCGAGTAGATAAAGCCGCGATCTAAGCGCCAAATTTAACGCAAAGCTAACGCGTTGCGTCTGTCCCGAGCTAAGCTCAAAGTGGCGCTTGTTTAAAAAGCTCTCGTCAAGCCCGACCAAATTTAACGCCTCGCTCGTTCGCTCGTCAAATTCTCCCAGTACTCCGCGGCTTTTTAAAACGGCTTTAAAATTTTCCCTCACGGAGCGTTTTAAAAGCGCTGGTTCTGGTAGCAAAACGCTAACGTCGCGCAGTAAATTTAAGCTAGGCGCGCTGCTTCCCCACAGCCGCACTTCGCCGCTAGTGGGCTTTTGTAAAAATGACATCACTCGCATTAGCGTGCTTTTGCCGCTGCCGTTACTGCCCGTTAGCGCGGTGATTTTGGTGACGTTGATATCAAGGCGCGGGATGTTTAAAATCTCGCTTGCGCCGTAGTTTAGGCGTAAATTTCTAACGTTTATCACTGCACGCCTTTCTCATTAAATTTACAAAAAGACTCAAATTTGACGCGCCTAGCCCGCTTTTTGCGAGCGTAAATTTTCTAAATTTATAAAATTTCATTTATCCAGCCTTTTTAGCGCGTGTATCGTCAAATTTACGGCAAATGCGATAAAGATAAGCACCAAAGCCAGCGCTATACCCATCGCAAACTCGCCCTTATTCGTCTCCAGCGATACCGCAGTCGTGATCGTGCGAGTAAAATATTTGATATTTCCGCCGATCATCATCGCCACGCCGACCTCGGCCACGATACGCCCGTACGCCGTCGCTACGACTACCATCAAAGCATATCTTAGTTCGTAAAGCACGCAGCCAACGAGCCTTGGCGCGCTCAGGCGTAAATTTAGGATGGTTAGATAGTGCTTTTTGTCCATATTTTCAACGACGCTAGCGCTTAGTGAGACGATGATAGGCAGAGCCAGCACGAACTGGCCCAGCATAACGGCCTTTAGCGTAAAAAGCAGTCCAAACTCGCCAAACGGGCCGTTTCGCGTGATAAATGCGTACAAAATAAGCCCGATCGCAACGGTGGGCATCGCAAGCGCCGTATCGCTGAGCAGTCGCAAAATCCTGCGCCCTCTAAAATCGTAAAATCCCAGCGTAAAGCCTAGCGGAAAGCCGACTAAAATCGCAAAAAATATCGAAACGCTCGAAGTGTAAAGCGTCGCCCTGATCGCCGAATACGTCTCCTCGTCGCCGCTAAAAAGCAGTCTAAAGGCCTCCAAAAATCCGTTTAGTAAAAAATCCAAATATTATTTCTCCGTGTGTTTATATGGTTAATTTAATGTGCTATAATAGCATACTTTTTAAAAAAGGAGAAAAATGAAAAAAGTAATATTAGGCTCGCTAGTTGCGAGCGTTTTGGCGTTTGCGGGCGATAGCGAACTCATCATGGCTACCACTACCAGCACCGATAACACGGGGCTACTAGACGCGATCTATCCTGCGTATAAGGCAAAAACCGGCGTCGATATCAAATGGACTGCCGTAGGCACTGGAGCTGCGCTAAAACTAGGCGAAAACTGCGATGCGGACATACTTTTCGTGCATTCGCCAAAAGTTGAGAAAGAATTCGTAGAAAAGGGCTTTGGCGTCGAGAGAAAAGCCGTAATGTACAATGACTTCGTCGTCATCGCCGATAAATCTATCGCAGATAAATTTAAAGGCAAAGACATAAAAGAGAGCTTTGAGCTAATCAAAAAAGAGAATATCAAATTTTTCTCTCGCGGCGATAAATCAGGCACCGATAACAAAGAAAAAGGTATCTGGAAAAAGATCATCGGCGAAGTACCTGAAAAAGACGGCTGGTATATGCAAACCGGCCAAGGCATGCTAGCTACCATCAACGCAGCAGCCGAGCAAAAGGGCGTGACGTTCACCGACCGCGGCACCTACATCAAGTACGAGGACACCAAAAAAGGCGCGCCTGAGATGGTCATCATCAACGAGGGCGACAACGACTTAAAGAACTTCTACTCGCTAATCGCGGTAAATCCGAAGCACTGCGCTAAAGCCGACATCGAAAACGCGAATAAATTTATCGAGTGGGCGACGAGCGAAGAGGGTCAGAAATTTATCGGCGACTTTAAGCTGCTAGATAAGCCGCTTTTCACGCCTGACGCGAATACTCGCAAGAACTAACTTTATTTACGCGCAAATTTGAGTCGAATTTAGAGCTTAAATTTGCGTGATTCGGGCGCGCTTTGCGCCCTTTTTGTAAATCAAAATTTATTTTTTGCCTCTTCTTCAAAATTAAACTCTCCGACGCTATTTTTCAATACTTCAAAACATTCATTACTAACGGCTTCATCTTTAGTATATGCTTGATATATTGCTTCCCCTTTTTGCTAGATTCTATATCTCGTTGAGGATTAATTATCAGTAGCCACTTTGCACTACCTTGTGTCAAGTTAAAGGTACTTTACTTTTTGTAAACAGGCGTACATATATTTACTATCTCTGTTTCTTCAGGGTATAGTGTTGTATCAAAACAATCCTTATGTTCAGTAAAGTGAGAACTATATGAAGTATAAGCAGTGTTATAAAAATTCATAATAACAAACTTCAAAAACTGATATGGAGTCAATGCAGATGATACTGGTATTCTGCAATTTCTATATTGACCTATAGTTAGGTGAGAAACCGGATGGATAATAGGTCGGCTTGTCTTCCGCCCTTTACTATCCTTTCTATCATCAAAATCAAACCTTAGAGGCACAGAAACTACTCTTCTATCTAAAATATCACTATAAATTTCATCTTCCAAATAAATGTCGGGTTCGTTTTGAAATATCTCTAAATCAGGTGCAGGGGAAAAAGCCAATCGGTGACTCTCTATTTTATCTTTTCTAAATCGATATTGCATCTGTATTAAGGCTCCATCTATCATTTTTATATTGAACATTTTATTTCTATATAACTCTAAATACATATCTGTATATGGAATGCTCTTTAAAAAGATATTATTGTCATAAGTACTCACACTCACCTCTTCAATCCCCTCTGAATATTTCCTTATAGATGGAAAATTTTGATCATCACAAAGTTTGGTTTCAATTATATTGGCTGTTATCCTTTTTATCTGGGTATAAATTTTTTTTGCAGTTAGCATTAGAACTACTCACCTCTTTTCAACAATTTTTTTAGGCGAGCAATCTGTTCTTCTCCCAAGTCTTCTAAGAAAATTTCTCCAGTTTCAAGCTCTAGAATTAAATTTTCTATATTTGTTTTATTTTTCTCAACTTTATTCTTTTCTGCTGCACTCATATCACGATTAACTATGTTCATTTTTTCTCTTTGAGATTTATCTGGATAAATAAAATCCAAAGTATAATTGTGAGACTTTATTTTTTTATATTCATCAATTAATTTATCCATATCATCTCCAACACCTACAACTCTTACCCATGCTTTACTTCTTGTTATAGCTGTAAATAACTGATTTCTTTTCTTAGCTAAGTCATAATAAGAATCATAGCAAGATTCGGCATTTATAACATATACCATGGCTGCCTCATTTCCTTTAGCCCTATAAATACCGGTAAATGCCACTGAATCATTGTTTTCTGCAAAAAATATATCTGGTGTAGTATCTACTCCAGCTGTGTGAGAATTGATGTTTTTTTTAAAAAGCATAGCTCGAATAGGAGCTACATTTGCTTTTGTAGTCAACGGGTCAGGGTTAATTACAATAATATCATCTGTTCTTAATTCATCTTCTGTTAAATTGATTTTTATTTGCTCGGCAACCCATTTATTCTGTTCTTCTTGACTTTTAAAGGATTGGAATTTAATTAAATCATCGATATCAGAATGTTTTTCTAAGAATTCTGGACTACTTGATGCAGTTCTTGCCAAAACAACATGCTCTCCATCTTCTAAAGTTCCTTCTTTTACCTCGTAGCCAACATCTCCCCATAAGGAATGCTGTTCAAACATTTGCACCAGCCCTGTTTTTGAATTTGTCTCGTTCTCTCTATATATGCCAAAGCCTAGTGCATGGGCTGTCACCAATGCAGGTCTTGAATTTCTATAGCACTTTTCAAGAATAATATCCTGTTGTGGTTTTCCTTCCTCAGGGGCATAAAATTTAACTTTCGGTGTTCCGTTTTCAAAATTACCAAATATCTCTTCCGGTGACGGTAGAGACTGTGTTCTTAAATTTTGCAACTCATCGTATGCGTAAACCAATCTTTTAGGATTCTTTAACATCTCATAACACATCCTCAAAAAGCTTGGCGAAAAATCTTGCGCTTCATCAACCAACACAGCATCAAATATCTCCATGACATTCGATTGTGCTTCATCTAATGCTTTTTCACATGTTTCTCCAAAAGGGTCTAATGAGCCAAATATGCTTCTCGCCGTTCTATAATCTCTATACTGCACATTGTTCAATGCACAAAAAGTATAGTATATCCCATTATTATCTCCGCCACCAGAAGAACCCCACGCATGCATAATTTGCAAATTATCCCAATCAGGCTCTTCGTTTGTTTGTTCTATATAAAATGTGTTAATTAATCGTCTGAGTTGTCCTTTTAATGATCTTGTATTAAATGTAATGGCTATCTTCCAGTCAGGATGCTGAGCATGCAAATAAGCTGCTTTTAATGCAAGTACTATTGTTTTCCCCGATCCAGCTAATCCGCGTATCCTTTGCACTCCTTCAACCGTTTCTATTACCGCTTGACTTTGTCTGTTGTCTAAATTAGCAATAGAATCTTCCAATGCCTTTAGTTTAGCACCCTTAGAGTTAATATTTAAAACTTCTCTTCTCTTCTTTCCTTTTCTAATAGTTGAAATTGCTTGTAAAACTGAAACCAGATCATTATAATACTCTTGGTTTTTCCATTCCAATTCTGAAATACATTTTGCTAAGGTATTAGCATTACATAAATGATAATCCTTATCATGCTCTTTTGGTGTTACAATAAATGGAGCAAATGTTATTACATTTATATCAACGCATAATTGCCTTTTTTTTACCAATTGTTTATATCCTTTTAATTTGGATTCAACTTTATTGGCACAGTCATCCTGGATCTCTTCATAACCTTCAATATTCTTATTTTCAACTAAATTAAAAATAACCAATCCCTTTTTTTTAGAGATCCATAATGCATCTATTGGGTACGCCCCTTCTACGGTTCCTATTATCGGATATCCTATATATAGATATCCTTCTAAGTCACTCTCCATTTGAAAATATTTTTTTAATTCTTCACTGGCTAATGGTTTTTGCGTTGACCCAATAATTATATTTACCATAACAATTCTCCTTTTATTAATTTCACAATATCATTTGCTTTTATCTATAATATAACGTCACTGACCAAAGGAAGTTTTTTCAATTATTTTTAGGCTCAATATAAACTGAGCAGATACTCTCTTATTAATTATGCGATAAAAGTTCTTTTATAGAAATGTCACTTCCTGAGCGCTTCGCTTGTTTGTATCTTTGACATTATTATATCTAAATTCGCATTCCTTTAGGCGTAACAAGAATTTCTCTTTCTTTATCCCTTTAAATTTAGATAATTTATGTTTAGTGTATCCCAGAAGTTTTCTATACCGTTTATATGGTCTTTATCGTTATCAAATTCATTCTTTGGGTGTTTTACCATATAATGAGAAGCTGCCAAGCCACTATAAACTTTCCATTAATCAGGGTAAATAGTAGAGCTATCAAGGTTGATATAATACTATAATATCAGTATCATATAGGCTTGCTATCTCTTTTAAGCATACTATTCTACTTGCAGCAACGAGAGAAGCGAGGTTAAATGCTAGGGTTTTATTTGCCGTTCCTCTACCTATTTTTTCAAAAAGAGCACTTCTTATCA
The DNA here is from genome assembly GCF_905372745.1 of uncultured Campylobacter sp. Taxonomy (GTDB): domain Bacteria; phylum Campylobacterota; class Campylobacteria; order Campylobacterales; family Campylobacteraceae; genus Campylobacter_A. The sequence continues at coordinate 16,545 of NZ_CAJPQR010000038.1, forward strand.
GTAGTAAACAAAGTTAAAGCATAATACCTCTTGCCGTCTAGTCTCAAAGTAGCTTTCATCTATATCAAATGCAAAGCTTCTATGAGAGCTTGTGGACTAAAAATATCATCTGAAAATTTAGACATTTCTTCACGCTCTTTAAAGATTAAAATTCTAATACTTTTTAGAATTTTATTAATGGAAATTCTAGAATTTCTGATTAAATTTACTGTTTTAGTAGCTTCTATATCTTCTACAAAACATTTTAGAATTCCTCTAAATTTCTTCTCTGAAATTCAAAAATGGATTATATACTTATTTTCATCGACAAAATCATATTTAAAATCGATTTGGAAGTTTTAACTTAACTTGAGCCTAGTTTATATGGCTTGCATAAATTCTAATCTTTACATATTAAATTTTATTTTTTCACTTAAAAAATTTTCCCGCCAAACATCTCGTACATCGCCTTTTCCTCGCCCCAGAGCTCGCGGTGCTTTTTGATGCAGGATTTTATCGCGCCCGTGAGATATAGCACGTCCTGCTCGGTGTGCGTGTAGTGCAGGCTCACGCGCACGAAGCTGGGCTTGCTCTCAGGCATGCGCCCCTCCTTGATACCCAGCAGATCGTGAGCGTACGGGCCCGCGCACATCACGCCCGCGCGCGTCTGGATACCATAGTCGTTGCTAAGGCTCGCGGCAAAATCATACGCCGAGACGCCGCGCACATTAAACGAAATTATCGGCAGCCGCGGCGCGCCCTTTGGAGCGTAGTTTATGATCTCGTCTATCCTTGCTAGCTCGCTCTCAAAAAGCCGCGTTAGCTCGTCCTCGGCGCTTTTTATTTGCTCAAAGCCAACCTCGTTTCGCAGCGCATATGCCAAATTTGCCCGCATAAGCCCGGTGATAGGCGGCGTACCGCCTTCTTCTAGCTGCTCAGGATTTTTCAAAAACACGTGCCCTTCGCGGCTAGCGTAGGCGACCGTCCCGCCTGCGGCAAAGGTCGGTATGTCGCTGTTAAGTAGCTCTTTTTTGATCGCCAAAAGCCCGCAGCTAGCAGGTCCGCCCAGCAGCTTATGCGGCGAGAGGAAAATAGCGTCGAAGTAATCGCAGTCTAAATTTGCGTGCGAGCTCAGCGCCGCGCAGTCAAAGGCGACGATACCGCCCGCAGCTCTGATTAGCTCGCTGATCTTTTTATAATCGCTGACGACGCCCGTGACGTTTGAAGCGGCGCTAAACGAGCCGATGATGCGGCGTCCTGTATTAATCTTCAAGATGCGCTCGAGTGCTAGCAGATCGATCTCGCCTGATTCACTAAGAGGTACGCGCAGGTAGTCGCAAAGCCCCTCGCGAAAGCTAAGCTCGTTTGAATGGTGTTCGTATGGCGAAACGAGCACGAGCGGAAGCTGCGCGGTGCGTAAATTTGCCTCGCCGATCGCGCTTCTGGTTGCAGGCGGCAGATAGATGCCTAGCAGCTCCTGAAATTTCTTGATCGCGGCCGTCGCACCCTGCCCACAGGCGATGAGATAAAACCGCTCGTCAAGCCCCAGTAGCTTTTTTAGACTCTCTCTCGCGCCCTCGTAACGACGCTGCGTGATGATCGCGCTAGAGCTACTGTCGGAGTGGGTGTTGGCATAGGTTTTGAGGGCGTCCGCTATCTCGCACTCTACGGGCTCGTAGGCAAGCCCCGAAGCGGTGTAATCAAAATAGTGCACGCCTTGTTTTAGTATGATATTTTTTCGTATTTCGTCTAAATTTAGCATTTTTTACTCTTTAAATTTGATGCGGTAATTATATTAAATTTTCGCAAATTTAGGGCTTTTTCTGGGAAATTTGAAGCTAATTTTGCGGGCTATTATTTCAAATTTGCGCTTAGCTGTATAAAACTTGCCGCGCGGCGATTTACTCAAATTTAAAAGATATTCACACGTAAAATTTGGCGGCAAATTTGTAGGCTGATTTTAAAATTTGCGGCAAATTTTTGCCCTAAATTTGGTGCGGAAAATAGATAAATTTAGCCTTGAGGCGTAGCCAAATTTGAGCAAAGATGAGGACGCTTTTTGATTTATCGGTCAAATTTACTCGCGTCGTTTGCGAGCTTAAAATTTACAAAACAAAAACGGAAATTTTAAAAACGATTTTTGATTTTTTGCGCAGATATTTGCTTGCGGCGACTTCGTTACGAAGGAAATTTAAGCGCTAAATTTAAAAAGTAGAATTTTAACCGCCAAGCGGCAAATTTAACGTTCGTTGCGAGTTTTTAAGGCAAAGAGACGCTAGCCGCAGAGGCTCGCGACCCTTTGCGAGAGGTAGAAATTTTTATTTATTTATAAAATTTTTCTCTAGCCACTCGATAGCTTTTGCCTCAGTTTCGAAGCGTCCGCTTTTAGCGACCTGATTTTGCCCCTCGTAGAAGCGAATCCTGATACCATCTTGGACGCTATCTACCTTTACTCTAGTGATCTTGTCTTTGTTTAGATAGACCCTATCGTTTAGTTTTACGTACATTTTTTCTCCCTTAAATTTGATGTGGTTTTATTTCTTTTTATCTTTTGCGTCGTCTTTGGTCGAGTCCTTTTTCTCGCCGTCTTTTTTCAAAAATAGCTCCTTAAAGCGCTTATCCGCAAAATCCTCGATATCGTTTTGTAGCTGCCTATAGGCGTTTATGAGCTCGTGTGCGCGCTCGTTTAGCGTCGTGCCGGCGTTTTCGCCGCCGCCTTGTTTGGTGGTAAAGAGCTCCTCTTTTAGATTTTTTTGCAAAATTTGCAGATGATTCCAACATTTTTTATAGTTCATGCCTAGGATTTCGGCAGCCTTTGAGATCGAGCCAACCTCGGCGATGACGTCTAGGACTTCGGTTTTGCCCTTACCGAATATCAGCTCGCCCTCGTCGTTTTCTATCCAAGTTTTGGTTTTTACTCTCATCTTTTTTCCTTTCTTCTCCTTAAAACACCCCAGCTGGCAGTATTTTACGTCGATTTTATAGTCTTTTAGCGTCGAGCGGATCGTCTTTAGCCCCACGCCCGCAGCTGTGTCTCTAGCGTCTTTGCACAGTATTCTGCCCTTTTCGTCGGTCATTTGTTTTAGCTGCGTCATCACGGTGTATTTGCCGCGTCCGTTTTCCAGCCCGCCAAACTGCCCCAACTCGCAGTTATCGATCTTTACGCCCATTTTTTCGGCCTCGTCGCTAACCTCGCCGATCTCTACGCCTAGCTTTGCAGCGATCTTAAACGCCGTGCCGCAATCTAGCCTACCCTTTGGATTTAGCAGTTTTTCGATTAATTCACGGATTTGCTCACTCATAGATTCTCTCCGCGCCGCTATATACGTTTATGTTTTCGCCGCGCGCAAAGCCGCACAGCGTGAGGTTAAATTTACGCGCTATCACTACGCCTAGGCTAGTAGGAGCCGTGCGTGAGACTAGCACTGGGATGCCGTGCATGACGGCTTTTGCCACCATCTCGGAGCTTAAGCGCCCGCTCACCATCAAAAACGAATTTTGTAGCTGCGAGCCGGCTAGTATAGCTTTGCCGACGGCTTTGTCTATGGTGTTGTGCTGGGCGATATCCTCGCCGATAAAAAACTGCTCGCCGCTAACAAAAAGCTTGGCCGTGTGCACGCAGCCAGTCATCTCGTAAAGCTCGCACTGCGTGTAAAACTGCCCCATCTGGCGCAAAATTTCGTCTTTGTGAAATTTTACGTCGGCCTTTATAGCGCGCGCCGCCATAGCCTCGGGGTCTATGTTTGCCGTCGAGCTGCGTCCACAGCCGCTGATTATCACCTTTTCCTCGTCAAACTGCTCGAGGCGCTTTTCGTTGATTTTAGCCTTTACCCGCACGCTTAAAGCATCCTCTGAAAGCTCGATACTCTCGATATCCTCAGGGCTTGCGATCAAATTTTCGCTGATGAGATAGCCTGCAGCTAGCGCCTCCTGATCGGTCGGAGTCGCCATCACCGCGCCGAAACGCTTGCCGTTTATGTAGATCTCAAGCTTGATTTCGCGCACCAAAATATCATCAACGACGCTTTTTTGCGCGCCTTTAAATTTGGTGATTTGGGTCGTAAAAATAGGTTGCATGATTTTCCTTAATTTTTGCGAAATGATAGCTTGAAAATCTAAATTTAAGATTTGATTGTAGTAAAATCTTGCTTAAATCAAGCAAAAACTTAAACGTATTTTAGCGCGTTTTTATCGGTATCTGATAATGATTTATATATGCGAATCTAGCATATATCTTAAGATGTTTTTTGACTAAGATTTTATCATTATCTATCATTTGAATAAGAAATGAAGGAATAATAAAAAATAGCATAAGGCTAGAATTGGATCGCACATAACTTGCCGCATATGTAGATTAAATCTTGAAAAATCATAAATATAATTTGCAGCCCGATGTAGGACTGAGAGGGAAGTTTATATTATACAGAATGAGAATTTACATACCAATATTGCAATGCATTTTTTCCAGTTGGGCCTCATGGCACAGCGCTAACCCCAACAGCCAGCATAGTGTCTGCAACATTTAATATCTCATCCATAAAATCTTTTGATTCCATTCAAAACTCCTTGAGTGCAAATTTTAATTAATCTTTTTAAAAATCATAGCGCAATTATTATCCTATTCTAGTTTCTTCGTGCGAAGTATATATT
>NZ_CAJPQR010000039.1 GCF_905372745.1 uncultured Campylobacter sp.
AACTTTAAGTATTAAGATTATAAAATACGTCCAATAAATAAAGTTAAGTTTTATTTAAATTTATAATGGAGGTTAGAAAGCCCGTCATGGAAAACACGAAGAAAAAAGCATCCATCTGGGTCATTCTTTTGTTGCTATCGTTTGGAGTGGTTATCGGTCACGGACTATACACTTTTTACTATGCTAAGGGATTTTCATACTTTAGTCCGGATCCCGCAGCCTGTAAAAACTGTCACGTGATGAATCAAGTCTACGAAAGCTGGTCAAGAGGCGGACACCAAAACGTTGCGACCTGTAACGACTGCCATTTGCCGCATGATTTTATAGGATATTGGATCATGAAGGCTCAAAGCGGCCTAGGACACGCGTATGCCGTTACTTTTAAAGACAATCCTTACGCATTTACCGCAAACGAAAAAACAAAAAGAGTCGTTCAGGAAAACTGCATGGACTGCCATAAAGAGTACGTCTCAAACGTTATCGATCCGCGCGCTATAGGAGCGGCAAAACCGTTTGATAAAAATCTCAAAGAGCATCAAGGCAATTCTAGCGAGCCTTTAAGATGTGTATCTTGCCACCGCGAAGCGGGACACGCGCATAACTTTTAAAATTTAACAGGAGGATAAAATGAAAAACAAAGTGTTGTATGTAGCTACTTTCTTAGTGGCTGTCGTACTCGGTGCGGCTATGTTCGCGCTTTTTACAGATATCGGCGCTAAAAAAGCCGAAGAAAAGATGTATCCGCTAATGCTCAATAAAGTAAGCGAACTTGAGCCTGATTTTGAAAAATGGGGCGCAAATTTCCCAAATCAGCTCGATGCTTACAAAAAAATGGAGCATAAAAGCGACGCAAATCCAAAAGGAAGCGAATTTGTAGAAACGGCTTTCGGCGGAGATTTACCTTATAGCAAGATTATTCGCTGGCCTGCAGCTACGGTGTTTTGGAACGGCTATGCGTTCGGCGTGGATTACAGCAAACCGCGAACCCACTACTATTCGCAGATAGATCAGATCGAGACCAAAAGAAACGACAAGGAGTTTTTAAACTCTCACGGACTTCCAGCGTTTAAAGGCCAACCGGGCGCTTGCGTAAACTGCCACACCGGCTATCTAACCGCGCTTCAGCTAGATCCAGACTATAAACTAACCGAAGATCCGACTCCGGCAGCTAGTAAGCCTATGCCTTTCTTTGACGTAATGCCAAAAGAAGAAGGTCAGAAGAGAAAAGCGGCTTGGACGAAGATGAACTCTATTCCGTATTTTGACGTCATGAAAAAAATCGCGGCTAAACACGGCGAGAGTATCCACGGGTCGCATCTAGGCAGCACCTGTGCGGACTGCCACCACCCGGACGATATGAGCCTAAGAGTAACAAGACCGGGATTTGTAAATGCGATGGTAGGACGCGGATACGAAGCTGATGCTAAAAGCGGCATAAAAGCTACTAGAGCGGAGATGAGAAACTACGTTTGTATGCAATGCCACGTCGAGTATTACTTCGGTAAAGACCAAACCCTAACTTTCCCTTGGACTTTCTGGAAAAAAGACCAGCCGTTTAAGATCGAAAATTTCGACCAGTATTACGATGATCAGTTGGCCAAAGAGGACGGATTTAAATTTGACTACATCCATAAAGATACCGGCGCTAAAATTATCAAGATGCAGCACTCGGAGTCTGAGCTAAGCTCAACCGGTATCCACGGAAGAAGCGGCGTAACGTGCGCAGACTGCCACATGCCGTATAAACGCGCCGGAGCTCAAAAGATCACCGAGCACGAGATCCTAACTCCGTTTGCTGACATAAATGCAGCTTGCAAAACTTGCCACCCGCAAAGTGAGCAAACACTAAAAGATAGAATCGCGTTTGTTCAAAATCGCCACGCTTACGAGCTAAGAAACTGCGAAAATGCGCTACTTTCTTTGATCCAAGACATAAAAACGGCCAGAGCCGAGCTAGCTAAGCATGAGAAATTTGCTTCGATCGCCGATGAAAAAGAGAGAAAAGAAGCTATCAGTAAGGCTCTTGAAAAGACTCTTTACTTGCACCGCAAAACTCACATCCGCTGGGACTTCGCATTTAGCGAAAACAGCTACGGCTTCCACGGAGACGAAGAGTCGGCTAGGATCCTAGGTCAATGTAAAGAATTTGCTCGCCAAGGACAAACCGAGCTAGTTAACGAGCTTGCGCCTTACGGCATCAGCATCAAGCTAACTCAAGAGGCTACTCCGGTTCCTGCGCCTGCTTCTTTAGGACATAAATATCCTATCGGCGTAGCGCCTACCGAAGCTATGAAAAAAGCCGACGAAGACGTTAAGAATCTAAATTTTAAATAAACCCCAAAACCCAAGGCCTGCAGGCTTTGGGTTTTTAAATTTACGCATTTACCTTTCAAATTTTAAAATCCGAATTTTTCTTATAAATTTAAATTTTATTGTTTATTTAGCCGTTTTAGGCGATAATTCCTGTTAAATTTAAAGGGTAAAATATGCTTAAAAAATTTATTTTTGCTGCGTTTGCGGCGAGCCTGGTTTTTGGCGCGCAAGAACTGGCGATAAAGACAAAGCCTTCGTCAAATTCGCCGTCGAATTTAGAGACGAATCTTGAAGAAAGGGACGAATCGCAAAGGCGCGTAGATGAATGTATGCAAAAAGATAGCTCCATCGCCGGTATGGTAGGGTGTATAAATGCCGAATTCGCCGTTCAAGATAAAATTTTAAACGAAAACTATAAAAAGGCTATGAGCGTACTAAACGACGAAAATAAAAAAATCCTAAAAGATATACAGCGTAAATGGGTTGCTTATAAAGAGGCAAAATGCGCTTTTTATCCTCAGCAAGGCTCGATTCACCGTCTAGATGCGGCCGATTGCTATTTACGGATGACTAAAGAGCGCGCGACCGAGCTTGCGTACGTAGCCGAGGAATTTGAGGGCAATCAGTGAAGCTACTCGTCTCTTGTTTGGAGGCTTCTGCAAATTTGCACTTCGAGCAGGTTTTAGAGCATCTGCCAAAGTGCGAATTAAAAGGCATTTTTGATGAGAAATTCGGCGAGCCTTTTATGCGAAGCTCGGAGTTTTCCGCGATGGGCTTCGTGGAGGTTTTGCCGCTTTATTTTAAGGCAAAACGTGCGGTAAAAGAGATGACTCGCCTTGCCGCAGAGTGCGACGCCGTGCTGCTGATAGATAGCCCCGCCTTTAACCTGCCGCTAGCTAAGGCAATCAAAGAAGCGGGCATCAAAACGCCCGTAACCTACTACATCTTGCCGCAGGTGTGGGCGTGGAAGGCTGGGCGCGTGGCGAAAGTCGAGGCGTACTGCGATCATTTGGCGTCGATTTTGCCCTTTGACGGGATGTATTTTAACCGCTCGCGCTACGTCGGACACCCGCTACTTGACGAGCTAAGAGTACGAAAAAACGAGCTTTTACAAAGCGATAAGATAGCCTTTATGCCTGGATCCCGCCGTGCCGAAATTTCGCGTTTGATGCCGATTTTTCGCGAGGTAGCAAGCCAGACAAAGGGCAAAGAAAAACTGCTCGTCGTGCCGCCTTTTTTGGCAAACGATATGCAAATTTACGGCGACGTGAGCGGCTTTAGCGTCGTTACGGACGCTCCGCGCGCGCTTTTACAAAGCGAGTTTGCCTTCATCTGCTCAGGCACCGCGACGCTACAGGCCGCGCTCGTGGGCACGCCGTTCGTGCTAGCTTATAAAGCTAAAGCAATCGACATAATGATCGCGCGGATGTTTGTGAAGCTGCGCCACATCGGGCTTGCAAATATCATGTTTGATTTTATGGGCGAAGAGGCGCTGCACGAGGAGCTACTGCAAGAGGAAGTAACGCCCGGCAATCTAATAAAAGCCTACGAGAGCTGCGATAAAAAGAAATTTATCGCTGGCTGTGAAAGGCTACGAAGATACCTAAAACACGGCTCTGCCGCAAACGTGGCGCAAATTTTAACAACTAAAAAGGATGAAAAATGACCGAACCTATGACGCTTTTCGGATATGAAAAAATCACGAACGAACTAAAAAACCTAAAGACGGTCGAAAGGCCCAATATCGTCGAAGAAATCGACATCGCGCGCAGTCACGGCGACCTAAAAGAAAATGCCGAATACCACGCCGCTAGAGAAAAGCAGGCGTTTATAGAAAGTCGTATAGCCGAGCTAAGCGACATAGTAAGCCGTGCTAAGGTAATCGACCCCGCCCAGTACGAGCACGATAAGGTAAAATTCGGCTCCACGGTCGTCATCATGGACGTAGAAACCGAGCTAGAAAAGACCTACACGCTAGTGGGTACGCCGGAGAGCAACCTAGAGCGCGGTCTAATCTCTATAAACTCGCCTCTAGCCAAACAGCTAATCGGCAAGAGCGAGGGCGACGAGGTCGCGCTAAATTTACCAAACGGTAGAAGCGACGTAGAAATCGTATCTGTTAGCTATAAACCGATAAAATTTGAGGACTGATGAGAGAGTTTGCGGGGGCGGTTAGTATCAAATTTATTCGCGAGGCGGATAGTTTTGCGGCCGTTTTTAGGTTAAACAAAAAAACCCTAAATGCGGCAAATATCGCCAAACTTGCGGTTAAATTAGCGAGTAAATTTGATTTGGTGCAGATTTTACCGCCTTTAAATTTGACTGCCGGTTTTAAAATTTCAAGTTTGCCGAGCGCTAAATTTTTAAAAATAGCTTTAGCAAAATTTGCCTTGCTAAGTTCGCGCGACTTTAGGTTTGCGGCTGCGAATTTAACGCTTAAAAAAGCAAAATTTTATGCCTGAGCAAATCGTTATAAAAGAGGGAGCGATATTTATCGCCGACTCGCACGAAAACGAAAACCGTAAAAATTTCCTACGGTTTTTATACGCGTTAAAAAGCGGCGAGATAAAGACGCCTCAGCTGTTTTTGATGGGCGATATGTTTGATTTTTTAGCCGCGCAGTGCGAGTTTTTCGTCAAATTTTACGAGCCTTATATCGACGTCATAAACGAGATAAGCAAAAAAACGGAAATTTATTATTTCGAGGGAAATCACGATTTTAATCTCGCCCCGCTTTTTAAAAACGTCAAAACCTATCCTATCGGCACGCAGCCGGTTAAATTTGCTTCAAAGTGTCAAAAATGCGTTTTTATCGCGCACGGAGATATATTTTTGCCTTTGGTTTCAAAATATGCTTTGAGATTTTTACGCGTCAAAATTTTTTTAAAGACGATGAATTTTTTCGATAAATTTTTAAATTTTAGACTCTCAAAACGAATTTTAAATAAGCTTAAACGAAAAATTTTAGACTATAAAATCCCTAATTTTAAAGAGCTAGCCGAAGCTAAAGTATATCGGTATAACGGCCTATGTAAGGCTGATATCGTCATCGAAGGGCACTATCATCAAGGAGATATTTTTGAGCTTGGTTCTCAAAAATATGTAAACGTGCCGTCTTTTGCATGCGAGCAAAGCTATTTTATAGTAGAATACGTGCCAAATATCAAGTTTGCTCGAAAGAGCGTAAAGGTTTAAAATGCTTAACAATGGTGAACTAAAAACCGGTTCAAACGAGATGGAACTTGTTGATTTTCGTATCTTTAAACAATCAGGCGACAAGGTATATGAGGGCATATACGGCGTCAATGTCGCAAAGGTGCGCGAAATCATCAAAATGCCGAATTTAACCGAACTCCCCGGAGTACCCGAGTATATCGAGGGGATTTTTGATTTACGCGGGGTCGTGATACCCGTGATAAATTTAGCCAAATGGATGCAGATAAATGAGCCCAAAGACGCGGCGATCAAGCCTCGCGTAATCATCGCGGAATTTAGCGAAATTTTGATAGGTTTTATCGTCCATGAAGCAAAACGCATTAGGCGTATAAGCTGGGCGGATATCGAGGCAGCGACCTTTGCTTCAAATGCTGGGACGCTGGATAAAGGTAAAATAACGGGCGTAACTCGCATCGAAAATGACGAGGTTTTGCTCATACTAGATCTTGAAAGCGTAGTAGAAGAGCTTGGCATCTATAGTCCAAAAATAGAGGTCGAAATCGATCAAAGCAAGCTTTTAAGCGGCCTGGCGCTAGTGCTAGACGATAGCTCGACGGCTAGAAAGCTCGTAAAAGACACGCTAGAAAAAATGGGGCTAAAAGTGGTAGAGGCAAAAGACGGCGTAGAGGGGCTTGCTAGGATGGAGGATCTTTACGAGATGTATGGCGATAAGCTAAGTAATTTTTTAAGGGTTATATTAAGCGATATAGAGATGCCGCAGATGGATGGATACCGATTTGCCTCGACGATAAAAGACGATCCTAGGTACGCGGGAATTCCTATTATATTTAACTCGTCTTTAAGTAACGACTACAGCGAAGCTCAAAGTAGGGAAGCGGGAGCTGCGGCGTATCTGACCAAATTTGATGCGACGCTATTTTATAACGAGGTGCTTCGAGTAATCGAGGCGCACAAGAAATAAGGGGGAAATCATGGACGATATGAAAGAAATAATGGAAGACTTCCTAGTCGAAGCCTTCGAACTAGTAGAGCAAATAGACCATGATCTCATAGAGCTTGAGTCAAATCCCGAGGATTTAGAGCTTTTAAATAGAATTTTCCGCGTCGCGCATACGGTTAAAGGATCATCAAGCTTTTTAAATTTCGACATCCTTACTAAGCTCACCCACCACATGGAGGACGTACTAAACAAAGCCCGCCGCGACGAGCTAAAAATAACTCCGGACATAATGGATGTGGTGCTAGAGTCCGTGGATATGATGAAGGGGCTACTCCACGGTATCAGAGATAGCGGTAACGATACGGACGTGGGCATCGATATAGAAGATATCTGCAAAAGACTAACCGCAATATCCGAAGGCGAAGCTCCGAGCGCTGCTGCTAGCAATCCGGCTCCCGTAGAGCCCGAGCCGGTAGCGGAGGCGCCAAAAGAGCCTGAGCAGGGACCCGTTAGCGATGAAAATTTGTCAAATTTAAGCGATGATGAGGTAGAAGCTGAGATAGAAAGACTGCTAAAAATAAGAAAAGCCGAGGATCAAGCAAGACGCGCTCAAAAAGCAACCGGAGGCGAAGCGCCAAAGCCTGCCGCACCGGCCGCGCCGCAAGCCGCCGCTCCCTCAAATTCGGCTCCGGCTCCAAAGCCCGCTCCAGCAAAGCCTGCCAACAAAAAAGAGGACAAAAAAGTACCGGCTCCATCAAGTGGAGCTAGCGCGGACGAGCAGACTATACGCGTCGAGGTTAAGCGTCTAGATCACCTGATGAACCTGATCGGCGAGCTGGTGCTTGGCAAAAACAGATTGCTCAAAATTTACGACGACGTTGAGGAGAGATATGAGGGCGAGAAATTCCTTGAGGAGCTAAATCAAGTAGTATCCAGCCTAAGCCTAGTGACTACCGACATACAGCTAGCCGTTATGAAAACGAGGATGCTACCTATCGCGAAGGTATTTAATAAATTTCCTCGCATGATCCGCGATCTAAGCCGCGAGCTAAATAAGCAAATCGACCTTGAGATCACGGGTGAGGAGACGGAGCTTGATAAATCCATCGTCGAGCAAATCGGCGATCCACTCGTGCATATGATAAGAAACTCGTGTGACCACGGCATCGAGGATGGCGCTACCAGACTAGCTGCCGGCAAGCCGGAAAAAGGCACCATCCAGCTAAAAGCCTACAATGAAGGCAATCATATCGTAGTCGAGATCACCGACGACGGTAAAGGACTAGATGCCGATATGCTAAAGGCACGCTCGATAGAAAAGGGCATCATCACCGAGCGCGAAGCCGATACTATGAGCGATAAAGAGGCGTTTGGGCTTATATTTAAGCCGGGATTTTCGACTGCTGCGAAGGTAACTAACGTAAGCGGTCGCGGCGTGGGAATGGACGTCGTAAAGACCAATATCGAAAAGCTAAACGGCATAATCGATATCGAAAGCGAAGTGGGCAAGGGCACGACGATGAAGCTAAAGATCCCGCTCACGCTAGCTATCATCCAGTCGCTTTTAGTAGGCGCTCAGGAGGAGTTTTTCGCTATTCCTCTAGCAAGCGTTTTAGAGACCGTGCGCGTGCCGATCGACGATATTTATACGATCGACGGCAAAAACGTGCTCAGACTACGCGACGAGGTGCTTTCGCTGGTTAAGCTATCTGATATCTTTGGCGTCAAACAGGTCTTTGACGGTGGCGATCAGACATACGTGGTCGTTATCGGTGTAGCGGAGGCGAAGCTAGGCATCATCGTAGATAGCCTCGTAGGGCAAGAGGAGATCGTCATAAAATCAATGGGCGATTATCTGCAAAATATCCCTGGAATCGCGGGAGCCACGATAAGAGGTGACGGCCGAGTAACGCTCATCATCGACGTAGGTATGATGATGGAGATGGCAAAAGATATAAAAGTAGACATAAAAGCCAGCATGGAATCCTCAAAAAGCGTCAAAGAAAAACCGAGCGATTATAAGGTGCTAATCGTAGACGACTCGAAGATGGACAGAACCATAATGCAAAAATCGCTAGCCCCTCTTGGCGTAACGGTGATCGAGGCTACCAACGGCGTCGAGGCTCTAGCTATCGTCAAATCTGGCGAACACGCGCTTGATGCGATGCTAATCGATATCGAAATGCCGCGAATGGACGGCTACACGCTAGCGGGCGAAATTCGCAAGTACTCAAAATATAGAAATTTGCCGCTTATTGCAGTAACCTCAAGGACGTCAAAGACCGACAGGCTAAGAGGCGTGGAGGTAGGAATGACTGAGTACATCACCAAGCCGTATTCGTCCGAGTACCTTGAAAACGTAGTTAGAAAAAATATCAAACTAATAGGATAGAACATGAACGACAAACTAAATCAGGTTCTAAAAAGACAAAAAAGACAGGTGATAGACCCGAACGAAAAAGAGCGTGAGGAGATCGTCCAGCTAGTCGGCTTTATCGTGGGCGACGAGGAGTATGCGATACCTATTTTAAATATCCAAGAGATCATTAAGCCGATCGAATACACTCGCGTGCCTAGCGTGCCTGAGTATGTTTTGGGCGTATTTAACCTACGCGGTAGCGTCATCCCGCTAATTGACTTGAGAAAGAAATTTTCTCTAAATGCCGCAAAACCGAGCCCAAGCACGAGGTATATCGTGATGAAAGAGGGCGATAACGTCGCGGGATTTGTGATCGATAGGCTAACGGAAGCCATCAGGATACAGCAAAACAGGATCGATCCGCCGCCTGAAACGCTTTTAAAAGACAAGGGCATGATTTACGGTATCGGCAAAAGAGATAATAATATCCTTACGATTTTAAAAGTCGAAGCGCTGCTAAAGCGCGATTTTTAGGGCTAAATTTGATAAAGCTTTGCGTATTTGATTTTGACTCGACATTGATGGACGGCGAGACGATAGATTTTTTAGCTGCAGCAAAAGGCGTGGGCGACGAGGTCAGCGAAATAACTGCAAAAGCGATGGCGGGCGAGCTTGATTTTTTTGAGAGCTTGACGCGCCGAGTATCGCTTTTAAAGGGGCTTGAGCTCGCTAAAGTAGATGAAATTTGCTCAAATTTGCCGCTCATGCCAGGAGCCGCCGAGTTGATCGCACATCTAAAAAGCAAAGGCATCAAGGTTGTTGTTTTTAGCGGCGGATTTCACTCGGGCACGGACAGAGCGCAAGAGAAGCTAAAATTTGACGCTAGCTTTGCAAATATCCTGCACCACAAAGACGGGATCCTAACCGGGCTTGTGGGCGGCGAGATGATGTTTGGCTTTTCAAAGGGCGCCATGCTTGTAAATTTACAAAATTTGCTCGGCATCTCAAAAGAGCAGACGATGAGCGTGGGCGACGGCGCCAACGACCTATCTATGTTTGAGCATTCAAATCTGAAAATCGCGTTTTGTGCGAAGCAAATTTTGAAGCAAGCGGCAACTTGTTGCGTGGATAAAAAAGATTTGCGCGAGATCGTAAATTTGATATAAAAAGGCGAGGAAAATGTTTAATAACGATATAAATTTTTCATTGTGGTGCGACTTTATCGAGCGCGACTTTTTGCAAGACGAGTTTGAAAATTTACTTCAAATAGGCGCTATTAACGGCGTGACCTCAAACCCGTCCATCTTTAAAGCCGCGTTTTTGTCGGACTCCTACAAGGACGTCATCGGCCAAATGAGCAAAAAATATCCAAAGGCGCTTTACGAGGCGCTCGCGGTGCAAGATATCAAGATAGCCGCGACCAAGCTTTTGAGGCATTACGCAAACGGCGACGACGGGTTTGTTAGTATCGAGGTCGATCCTAGCTTTTGCGATAACGCTGTAGCTACGGTGGATGATGGCGCTAGACTGCACGCGGAGATCGGCATGCCAAACGTCATGATCAAAATCCCTGCGACAAAAGCGGGTTTTGAAGCGATGAGCGCATTAACCACGCGCGGTATCGCGGTAAATGCGACGCTAATTTTCTCGCCGGAGCAAGCCGTAGCGTGTTTGGATGCTTTTGAAGAGGGCGTAAAGGCTTACGAGAAAAAATTTCCGCTAACGCCGCTACCAAAAAGCGTGATTAGCATTTTTGTTAGCAGATTTGATCGCTTGCTGGATGAAAAAATGCGCGAAAACTCGCTACCGACGGGTCAAATCGGCATCATGAACGCGACTAAAATTTATAAAATCATAGAAAACAGAAGCTTGCCGACGACAAGAGCGCTATTTGCTAGTACGGGCGTAAAGGGCGATGAGCTGACAAAAGACTACTACGTAAAAGAGCTAATGTATCAAAATGCGGTAAATACGGCTCCGCTTGATACTATCAAAGCCTTTATCGCTGGTAAAAACGAACCTAAAACCGCCGTTAGCGACGATAGCATAGAGAAATTTTTCGGAGTGGTAAAAAGAGCCGACATAGACATGGAAAAGGTTTACAAAGACTTGCTAAACGACGGTTTAAAGCAGTTCGTGACGGCATTTGAAGATATAATGAAAGCATTAAAATGAAGCCTTTAAGATTTACTTCGGTAGAGCAAGAAGAGGTTAAAGACTACGAACCTATCGGCTCTAGCATAAAATTTGACACTCAGGACGACGAGCTTGAGCGCATAATAAACCAACGCGCAAGTGCCGTAAAAAGCGATATAGAAGCCGTCAGAGCCAAAAATAAGCAGATGGCGCAGGCTAGAGAGGCTACTGCAAACGAGTCTGAAGAGTCCGCGCAGGATACGAGCAGCGACGAGCCTAAAGAAGAGCTTTTTGACGACCCATCTAGCGACGGTAAATTTAAGAGCGAGGTTTTAGATCAAATTTCGCAAGAAAGCAAACCAGACGATAAATCTTTTAACCAATCTTTTAGCGAAGACGAGCCTAGCGACGAGACCTTTGTCGCGCGTATACCATCGGTTAAATTCGACGATGAGGATTTGCCTAAGATAAAACTGGTAGACGATGATGATTTAGCGCAGACAAACAACGAGCCGTCCCAA
This sequence comes from uncultured Campylobacter sp., assembly GCF_905372745.1. Lineage (GTDB taxonomy): Bacteria > Campylobacterota > Campylobacteria > Campylobacterales > Campylobacteraceae > Campylobacter_A. Next base: position 11,447 of record NZ_CAJPQR010000039.1, read on the forward strand.
GGCGATACCAAGCCTAATGATTACGAGAATAACGATTTTAGCGGTCTTTACGAACCTTTAGAACTTAAACGAGACGTAAATAAAAATTTGCAAGAGATAAGCGAAGCATTGCAAGAGATAGATAAAATGGACGTCCCCGATAAATTTAACGACGGTGACGAAACACCTGATCGGGATGAGATTAAATTTAACGACGAAGAATACGCTTTTAAGCAACGTGATACTAAAGTAGATAGCAAAGACACGCCGGCGCAAGACGAGGTTGATTTTAATGGCGAGACAGCGCTAAATTCGGACTTGCCTTTGTTGCAGGCTAGAGCCGATCTAGCTAGCGAAAATGACGCGAAAATAATCGACGAAGCCCGCAAGGACGTGCCGGAGATAAATGATGTGGATTTGCCTCGTCTTAAGGAGGCCGAGCCTGACGTAGAGCTAAAACCGGCGATAGATATTTTAGATTACGTTCCTTACGAGCCTAGCGAAGATGAAGATGAGGCAAATGAGGATGCGATTTTGAGCGAAGAGTCTGAATCTAGCAAAAATTTAGAACAAGTGGCTCAAATAGACGAAAAAAGTGCAGAAGAGCTAAATTTGCAAACGCCAAGCTTAATGCAAGAAAAAAGCAAGAAAAGCGACGATAAAGAAAATTTGGCGCCAAAATTTATTATTAAAAACGAGGAAAAATTGGAAAAGATACATGAAGGTAAGCCTCAAACGGTAGCACAAGAGATAAATTTAAAACAAACAAAAGAGCGACGGGATGAGCAAAATTTAGATGCTAGAAGCGTAGCTGGGTTAAATTTAAGCCATCAAAACGAGCCTGCCAAGCCGGCGCGAGTAGATAGAGCTGCGCTTTTAGCTGATCTTGTTGCAGATGTCGCAGAGCCTTTTGCGCCGCAAGGATTTGGCGTAGGCGTAGCGACAGAGGATGACAGCGAAGAAAGAGCCGAGATAAAAAATAAGCTTGACGAGTATCTGCTAAAGCTAATCGAAGGCGGCGGAAGCGATTTGCACGTAAAATCGGGTAAAGTAGTGCGAGGTAGATTTAACGGCGAGATCGTAAAGATGGGCGATAGGGTTTTAGACTACGATAGGGCCGTACTTTTGGCCAAAGAAATTTTGGGAACGAATTATTATAATCTCATGAAAAAAAAGAATGTAGATTTTACGTACAAGCTAAACGACGATTTTCGCTTCCGCGCAAACGTTTTTTTGCAGATGGACGGCGTATCTTTCGTTTTTAGAACGATTCCGACTAGGATTCCTACGATGTCCGAGCTTTTGCTACCGCCTATTATCGAGAAACTTTGCGATAAGGTAAATAGAGGCATCATCCTAGTAACCGGTCCGACCGGAAGCGGCAAAACTACGACGCTAGCTAGCATGATAAACTATCTAAATCATACGAAAAACTATCATATCGTCACTATCGAAGACCCGATCGAGTTTATATATAATGACGATAAAAGCGTTATTAACCAACGCGCTATCGGACAAGACGTCGATAGCTTTGCCGATGCGTTAAGGGCGTCTTTGCGCGAAGACCCGGACGTTATATTTGTAGGCGAGATGAGAGACCTAGAGACCGTTAGAACCGCGATAAATGCCGCAGAAACCGGCCACTTGGTGCTTGCGACGCTTCACACGCTTGATGCTAAAGAAACCATAGGCCGCGTCATAAATATGTTTCCAAAAGAGGAGCAAAACCGCATAAGAATGACTTTCGCATCGGTTTCCGAGGCTATCATCTCTCAGCGTCTTGTCTTAACCACTGCCGGCAAGCGCCGCGTCGCCTGCGAAATAATGGTAAAAAACATCAGGGTAAGGGATATGATTCTCGAGGATAGAGATAGCGAAATTTACGATGCGATAGAACAAAGTAAAAACACCTATGGAATGCAGACCTTTGAGCAGCATTTGCTTGACATGTATACCGCTGGCGTTATCACGAAAGAAGAAGCGCTAAGAAGCGCGAGCAGAAGGGAAAATCTCGATATAAAAATCAAAAGCGCAGACCTTGCTAAAAAGCGAGCTATGGTTGCCTCCATCGAGGAAGACGACGAGCTTTTAAAAGAGTTTCAAAGCGAGATTATCGCGCTTAAAGATATCAAGTAAGGCGAAATTTATATAAATTTGGATATTATCTGCCTCTATTTTTAAAGAAAGGAAAACGATGTTAGAAGGTATCGTTAGAGAGAGTATCGGTAAAAAGGCGTCAAAAGCCTTGAGAAGAGATGGTTATCTAATCGCCAACATTTACGGCAAGGGATTAGAGAATGTGCAAGCCGCTTTTAAAATCAACGATTTTATAAAAGAGGTTCGCAAAAAAGAGAGCCTTGCGTTTGACGTAAAAGTAGGCGGAAAAACCTTAAAAGTCGTAGTAGTCGAATACCAAAAAGACCCTGTGACAAATGCGCTAAAACACGTTGATTTAAAGGTTGCGCTTCCAGGTGTCGTCTCAAAATATATGATCCCGGTTAGGCCTTACGGAACTCCGGTCGGTCTAAAAAATAAAGGCGTTTTGATCATCTCAAAAAGGCGCTTAGCCGTAAAATGCACGGCTGAAAATTTGCCTAATTCATTTGACATAGACGTTAGCGGTCTTGATATAGACAATACCGTGTTGGTGCGCGATATAGCCGTTCCTGCGGGCGTCACTATGATCGATGCCGACCGCGTAGCGGTTCTAGGCGTAATAAAAGCTAAATAAGGCTAGCCTTGATACTCATAGTCGGACTGGGGAATCCCGGTCCCGAGTACTCCAAAACAAGACACAATGTCGGCTTTATGCTGATAGATAGACTCAAAAATTCAAATTTCACCGACGTAAGCTCAGCTAAATTTCAAGGCGAGCTGTTTAAATTTCAAAATTTACTTTTTCTAAAACCGACGACCTTTATGAATTTAAGCGGACGAAGCGTAAAAGCCGTTGCTGATTTTTACAAACCCGAGCGCATTATCGTTATTCATGACGACCTTGATCTAAATTTCGGCGTCGTTAAATTTAAAAAAGGCGGCGGAAACGGCGGACATAACGGGCTAAAATCAATCGATGCCTTAATGGGCGCAGACTACGAGCGCGTACGTATCGGTATCGGCAGAAGCGCGCACAAAGGCGAAAGCGCGGTAACCGGACATGTGCTTGGCGAATTTAACGCAGATGAAAAAGAGGGATTGGAAAAAATTTTGGGTTACTGCGAAAACGCGCTAAACGAGCTAATAAAAACCGATATCGATACCGTTTCGCAAAAATTCTCGACAAAAAAAGGCATTTTGTGAGAGGGTTAAATTTAGCATTTGCGACTTTTGCATTTTCTCAAATTTTGAGGATTTTAAAGGCGCTCAAAAATCGGTTAAATTTAGAGCCCAAATTTAAAGCCTTGCGCCTAATTTTCCTTACCGTAAATTTTATAAATTTACTTAAAAACTTTACATGCAAATTTATAAAATTTACGAAAAAAACGCCTAGACAAAAACTTAAATTCGGGTTTTTTAAGAGCGTAAAACAAGTCTGCTTCTCGTCTAGCCAAAAAGCGGCAAATTTGAGCGTCATTACGGCGGCAAAGGATGCATATTTGCAGCATAGCTCAAATAATAAATTTGCAGGGCAAGTTTTCGGTATTTTCGGTAGCGCCGCTTTCGTTCGCCTTCCACCGTGCGTAAAATTTGATTTAAGATGGCCCAGATGAACCTTTACGCGCGTTACGTCGGTTGGCTTTATTTTAAATACTTCGCGATATTGTTTATCGCGCTTACGCTTTTTTACGTCGGTATCGATATCCTAACCAATCTAAAAGATATGCCCGCAAGCGCGAATCTAAAGCTGCTTTATTTCGGGCTTACCTCGCTTACGGCGGTAAACTACGTCTTACCGCTTGCGCTCATTTTTGCGCTGATAACTAGCAAATTTAGCATGATCCGCAGCAACGAGCTTGTGAGCTTTTACGCGCTGGGTATCGACAAAAATCGCCTAATAAAGCCGCCTTTTTACATCGCGCTTGCCATCACGTTTATTTACGTCGGATTAAATTTTACGCCGTTTGCCTACTCTTACGAGTACGCCAGAAACATCGTTAAACTCTCGCATTTATCGCGCACTAGCTCGGATATTTTCTTAAAATTCGAGGGCAAATTTATCTATATAGATAGCCTTAGCCCGATTAGCGGCGAAGCTAAAGACGTTCGGATATTTGACGTAAACGGTAGCGATTTGCGCGCTGCGACGTTTGGACGTAGCGCTAGGTTCGTAGACGACGCGTGGCTTTTAAAAGAGGCGAAAATCGTAAATTTACCGCAAAATATCAAACTAGGCGAAAAAGGACTCGATATCAAAACGCCAAGCGGGTTAAAAACGCTTGAAGGCTTTAAACCAAAAACTATAGAAAGCGCGTCGGCTGAGAATTCGGCGATTACGATTTCTGATGCGGTGGATTATATTTTAGCGTTTAAAGACGAGGGTATCGGGCTAAATTCGACCAAAACGACGCTTTATAACCTTGCTTTTGCGCCTTTTTTTGCGCCTTTTATGGTGCTTATTATTTACTATTTTTTGCCGGTTACGGGACGATTTTTCAACCTCGCCTTAAAGAGCTTTATCTTTACGATCGCCTCGCTTTGCGTCTGGGGCGCGCTTTTTGTGATGATGAGGTTTGCTAGAAACGGCGTCGTCTCGCCCGAGATCGGCGTGCTTTTACCGATTATTTTACTCGGCGCATACGCTTTTTATCTACATTTTAAAAGTCGTTAAGAGAGATTTAGGCAAAATTTCTGTAAAATCTAACTATTTTTAAACAAGGCTGGTTATGGATTTTACGAATTTGGCACAAAAATACGGCACCCCTCTTTACGTTTACGATTTTGACTATATGGCGCACCGCTATGAAGCGCTAAAAAACGCCTTTCACGCTAGAAAATCTCTCGTATGCTACGCCGTTAAGGCAAACTCAAATTTAAGCGTTTTGAAATTTTTAGCCGGGCTTGGAGCCGGATTTGACTGCGTGAGCGTAGGCGAAGTTAAGCGCACGCTGCTAGCGGGAGCTAAAAGCTACCAGATCATCCTAAGCGGCGTGGGTAAGCGCGACGACGAGCTTAAATTTGCGCTAGAAAACGAAATCCTTATGATAAATTTAGAAAGCGAAGCCGAGATGAACCGCCTGGAAGCGATCGCAAAACGGCTAGGCAAGTCTGCTCGCATCAGCATCCGCGTAAATCCCGACATCGACGCTAAAACTCACCCCTACATCTCGACCGGACTAAACGAAAATAAATTCGGCGTAGATCTGCAAACGGCTAAAAAAATGTATTTACACGCTAAGAACTCGCCGCATCTCGAGCCCGTGGGCATCCATAGCCATATCGGCTCGCAGATAACCGACATCAAGCCCGTTATCGAAGCGGCAAAGATCGTGGCAAATTTGACTCGCGAGCTAAAGGCAGCACAAATCGACATCAAATTTTTTGACGTCGGCGGCGGCATAGGTATCGTTTACGGCGACGAGAGCGAGCCTGATCTATATGAATACGCTCAGGGCATTTTGGCAAATTTAAGCGGACTAGACGTCACGGTAGTCTGCGAGCCGGGACGCTTTATCGTCGGCAACGCGGGATATTTTATAACTAGCGTGCTTTACGAGAAATTTAATAAACAAAAGCGCTTTGTCGTCGTGGACGGCGCGATGAACGACCTTATCCGTCCTAGCCTCTATCAAGCTAAGCATAAAATTTTCGCTCTTAGCGGCGGCAAGACTCTTTGCGAGTGTAAGACCGAGCAGCTTCGCGAGCTCAAATTTAGCCCTTGCGACGTGGTCGGGCCGATCTGCGAGAGCGGCGATTTCCTCGCAAAAGATCGAAATTTGCCGCCGTTAAATCCAGGCGATCTCGTTGTCGTCAAATCAGCCGGCGCATACGGCTTTGCGATGAGCAGCAACTACAACACTCGCGGACGCGCCGCGGAGGTCGCGGTAAAATGCGGCGAGGACTTTATGATTAGGCGCCGCGAGAGTTTTGAGGACGTAGTGGCGCTGGAGCGCGAATTTCTAAGCTAGGGAGCGAAAATGCAAAACATAAACGACCTTAGAAGCGAGATAGATAAGATCGACGACGAGGTGCTAAAGCGCCTAAACGAGCGCATGAATTTCGTGCGAAAGATCGGAGAGCTAAAGCAAACCAGCGGCAGCGCGATCTATCGCCCCGAGCGCGAAAGAGCGATCATAAACCGCCTTGAGGGACAAGACTCCGCGTTTTTAAACAAAGCCGCGATAGAGGCGATCTATCTTGAAATTTTTGCCGTCAGTAGAAACCTCGAGATGCCCGAAAAAGTCGCCTATCTAGGCCCTGAGGGCACCTACACGCACCAAGCCGCCGAGAGCCGTTTCGGCGCGATGAGTGCGTATCTGCCGTTAGCTAGCATCGAGGCGGTTTTTACGAAACTAAAGCACAAAGAGGCTAAATACGGCGTCGTGCCGATAGAAAATAACACCGAAGGCGCGGTAGGCGCCACGCTAGACTGCCTGGGGCGGTTTGATAGCGTCAAGGTCGTAGCCGAAATTTACATGGATATCCACCACATTTTTGCTAGCAAATGCGAAAATTTAAAAGACATCAAACGCATCTACTCGCACCCGCAAGGCTACAATCAGTGCCGCAAATTTTTAGACGATCATATGCTTTCAGCCGTCGAGTTTATCCCGGCAAAATCGACCGCGCAGGCCGCGCAGCTAGCTAGTAGCGAGCCAAACTCGGCTGCTATCTGCTCTAAGATCGCAGCCAAGCTTTACGGCGTGCCGATCTTATTTGAGACGATCGAGGATAATGCCGCAAACCGTACGAGATTTTTTATATTAAGCGATTTTAAAAACGAGCGCGCGCAAAGAAATAAAACATCTGTCTTAGCAAAGACCGATCACCGTCCGGGCGGGCTAGTGGAGCTGTTGCTAGCCTTTAGAGACGAGGGTATAAATATAACCAAACTAGAGAGCCGCCCGATAAAACAGCGCGAATTTAAGGCGAATTTTTATATAGATTTTGATGGGCATATAGACGACGACAACGTCCAAAAAGCGATACAAAAAGCGATAAGCTACGGCCACGAAATCTCGTGGCTAGGAAGCTACGTCGCGTGGGAGGAGTGAGATGAAATTTAACGAAAATTTGGCAAATTTAGTAAGCTACGAGGCGGGCAAGCCTATCGAGCTAGTCGTGCGCGAATACGGCATCGACGAAAAAGACGTCATCAAGCTAGCTAGCAACGAAAACCCCTACGGCACGAGCCCTGCGGTAGTAAAAGCGATCGGCGAGATAGTAAACAAAATGCATCTCTACCCCGACGACAGCTACTTTGAGCTAAAGGCCGCGCTAGCTAGAAAATTCGGCGTCAGCGAAAAATCTATCGTAATAGGCTCTGGAAGCGATCAGATAATAGAATTTGCCGTGCATGCAAAGGCAAATGCAAATAAGGGAATTTTGATCGCGGGCATAACATTTGCTATGTATGAAATTTACGCTAAAGCAGCTGGTGCGAAGGTCTTTAAAACAAAGAGTAAAGAGCATGATCTAGGCGAGTTTTTGCAAATTTACAAGGCGAACAAAGGCGAGATCGGCGTGATATTTTTGTGCGTGCCTAATAATCCTCTCGGAGGCTGCCTGGACGCCGAGGAAATTTATAAATTTTTAGAGCAAATCGATGCCGATACGCTCGTGGTTATCGACGGCGCGTATCAGGAGTTTGCTAAATTTAAAGACGCGAAAAAAGAGATAAAGCCTCGTGAGCTCATAGCTAAATTTCCAAACGCGATATATCTAGGCACATTTTCTAAGGCTTACGGCCTAGGCGGTATGCGCGTAGGATACGGCATCGGCGAGCAAAGCGTGATGAACGAGCTAGGAAAACTAAGGGCGCCGTTTAATATAACGACGCTTAGCCTAAAAGCGGCCGTAGAAGCGCTAAAAGACGAAGAATTCGTAAAAATGACGCTTGAGACGAACTTTGAAGAGATGAAAAAATACGAAAAATTTGCCGATAAGCACAGCATAAAGCGTCTGCCTAGCTTTACGAATTTTATCGTTTTTGAATTTGAGCGCCAAAATTCAAGCGAGCTTGCTCAAAATCTGTTAAAAAAAGGTATAATTTTACGTGATCTAAAAGGCTACGGATTAAACGCGATTCGCATAACGATCGGGCTGCCGAATCAAAACGACGTAGTTTTAAAACAAATCGAGGAAAATTTAAAATAAATGGATTTTAAAGCAATATTTCAACAAATTGGGCAAATTTACCAAAATCTCTCGCTAAAACAGCGGCTAGTGGCTATGGGGTCGGTTGCTTTAGTGGTTGGATTTTTAGTATTTTTAAGTATTTACAAAAGCTCAAACGTAAACTACGACGGATATAGCGTTCTTTTTGAAAATACCTCCGCAGCGGACTCTGCGCTGATAATCCAGCAGCTTGAAAAAGATAAAGTTAAATATAAAATTTTA
>NZ_CAJPQR010000040.1 GCF_905372745.1 uncultured Campylobacter sp.
TTTAAAATTTTTAAATTTCGTATTAGATAAAATCTGTTTGTCTTGTGTTTGTCTCGCAATAATTCTTATAATTGCAAGGTTAATGTTGATCAAATTAGACAGAGTTATTAAGCTGGAAATAGCGCACAAATAGTAAATACAAGTTAATTCAAGGTTACTATAAATTTATTATAATTTTAGGGATAATGTTGTAATGTTTTTGATAAAACATTATTTAGAAGGAATAAAATGAAATCAAAAATTTTGCTGTTTTTAATACCATTTGCATTTAGTGCTTGTTTTGAAGATACTAATTATAGATATATTGGCTCGCTAAGCGAGGGGCTTCGTGCAGTTTGCACTATAGACAAGTGTGGATATATGGATAAAAAAGGAAATGTAAAGATAAAATTTGAATACTATGATGACGCTGACGAATTTAGCGAGGGGCTAGCATCGGTCGAAAAAGACGGCAAAGAGGGGTATATAGACAAAACAGGACGGATAGTAATCCCATTAGAATACGATAAAGCTTATTCTTTTAGAAACGGTAAAGCTAAGGTTGTAAAAAATGGCATTGAAGGCTTTATAGATAAAAATGGAATTTTCTCACAAAGAGAGCAAAATTAAAAAATAAATTTAAGCAGAAGTATCGTGAGGTAATCTTAAATGTTATTGAAGTTTTTGCGACCGAGGCTACCAAACAAGTTGCCACGGAAGCAAAAACGAAATTTATTTCTCAAAAAAAGCGCTAGCACATGAAAAATGCTCAAGAGACAACGCTTTTACAGCCCCATCTTAAACGGATTTAGGATATTGTTCGGGTCAAACGCCTTTTTGATACTTCTAAAAAGCTCCATCTCGGCATCCGTAAAGGCAAGCGGCATAAACTCGGCCTTGCTGATACCGATGCCGTGCTCACCGCTAAGCGTACCGCCAAGCTCCACCGCAATCTTAAAAATTTCCTCGATCGCCTTGTGTCCGCTCTCTACCTGCGCCGGGTCGGCTCTATCTACGACCATGACGTTTGTGTGTACGTTGCCATCCCCAGTGTGGCCAAAGCACGGCACCTGCACGCCGTATCTTTCCGCGACGTCGCCGATACGCCCCAGTAGCTCGGGTAGCTTTGAGCGCGGCACCGTGATATCTTCGTTTAGTTTTAAATTCCCGTAGATATTTATCGCCTGCGAGCAGTTACGGCGGGCAAACCAGATGTCGTTTCGCTCGCCCTCGTCTTTGGCGCGTCTAAATTCGCTAGCGCCGTTTTCTCTAAATACTCGCTCTATCGTGGCTAGATCCTGCTCCAGACCGTCTAAAACGTCGCCGTCTACGTCGGTGATGAGCAAGGCGCCCGCATCTTGAGGTAGGCCTTTGTTAAATTTAGTCTCGACCGCGCGTATACAAAGCGCGTCTAAAAACTCCATGGCTACCGGCGTCACGCCTGCTGCCATCGTCTTATAAACGGCGTTCATCGCAGCGTTTACGCTAGGGAAAATTCCCATCGCCGTTTTTCTAAATTTAGGCTTTGCGATGAGTTTTAGCGTGATTTCGGTTATTACCGCTAGCGTGCCCTCGCTGGCTATGAGGATGCCTGCGATATTGTATCCGGCGACGTCTTTTATCGTGCGTTTGCCTGCGCGGATCACTTCGCCGTTAGGCAGTACCGCTCGCAGCGCCATGACGTAGTCTTTGGTGATGCCGTACTTTGCCGCGCGCATGCCGCCCGCGTTTTCGCTCACGTTGCCGCCTAGCGTCGAGTAGTCCTGACTGGCGGGGTCTGGCGGGTAGAAAAGCCCTAGTTTCTCGGCTTCGCGCTGTAAATTTATATTTATGCATCCGGGTTGTACGACTGCGACCATGTTTTGCATGTCGATTTCTAGGATTTTGTTCATGTGCTTTTCAAATGCAAGCACCACGCCGCCCTCGTGCGCTAGCGCCCCGCCCGTAAAGCCGCTGCCAGCACCCCTAGGCACGATTTTGACTCCGTTTTCGTTGCAGTACTTTAAAATCTCGCTAACGTCGCTCTCGTCTCTAGGGAAAAGCACGCCGTCTGGCAGATGGCGCTTTTTCGTCGCGTCGTAGCAGTAGGCGATCCTGTGCGCGTCGTCGAAGTAGGCGTTGTCCGCGCCTAGTAAATTTACAAAAAATTTAGCGTGTTTATCAAGCATCATTTTTCTTTTAAAAGAGCTTTGTAGTGGCGGTCAAAGTCGCTGATCTGCTCCGAGCCCCATTTCCAAAATACCGTATCGATGTCCTTGACGCGAGTGTAAAAAGGTAGCTGGTAGTATTTGACCGCGCCGCTTTGGAAGCGTTTTAGCGGCTCGAAACTCTGGCAGTCGGCAAAAAGCGCTTCGTTATTCATAGCGATAAATATTAGCCCGGCAGCGCTTTGGTTGCACATTTTACGAAAGTCGTCGCGGCTAGGGTTTGGCTTATACTCGTAGCTTAGGTATGAGCCCACGATGTCCGGGTGGATAAAGGTAATGTCTTTAAACGCGTTTATTACTTCGGCGTAAATTTCTTTGTTCGGCACGACGATGAGCGAGCGGTCGTAGAGGTAGTTTAGTATTAGCTCGTCGCCGCTTTTAGGTAAAATTCCCGGCAGAGGCAGTGCCTTTTGTGCTAGCGCGTCAAATACTTCAAACCTGACCTTGGCAAAGCCGCCGCTTTTTTGCGTAACGACGGCGCGAGCGATGATTGAGCTTTGAGAGCCTTCAAATTTATGCATCACGACGCCGCTACTTCCTACGACGATATCTGAGCCGTCTATGATTGTGCCTACGCCCTCATCCACGCTTATCAGCGGGGTTTTGTATTCTCTCATCGAGAATTCCGCCGCAAAGCCAAGGCAAGCCGCCGCTAAAAATAAAAGAAATTTTTTCAAAATCTATCTCCTAAAAATGTAGAATTTTGCCGCTCATTATAGCTTAAAGCGCCTTAGTTTTGCAAAATGTAAGTAATTTTCGAGTAAAATACGACTTTTAAATCAAGGGAATTTATGAGGAAATTTTCATTAGCTTTACTGCTGACGGTAAATTTATTCGCCGTAGAGCCTGCACAACCTACCGTTCAGGAGCTTAGCTGGCCTAACGGAGATACGTTTTTAACGTTTTTAGAGAAAAACTCCATCCCGCTTTCTCTTTACTACGATATGGATTCGGACGATAAGGAGTTTGTAAGCGAGATAAAAGCGGGCATATCGTATCAAATTTTAAGAGACGAAAAAGGCGGGATAAGCCAGGTGCTAATCCCCGTAAACGAAGAACTCCAAGCGCAAATTTATAAAGATAACGACGGAAAGTATAATTTTCAGCTTTCCTCGATCTCGTATCAAACGCATAGGCGCGTGCTTAGTATGCCTATTACGGTTTCGCCTTCGCAAGATATCCAAGACGCTACGGGCAGCGCGGCTTTGGCGCACGGATTTTATCTGGCGATGAAGAGCGAAGTGCCGGAAAGCGAGTTTAAAAAGCTAAAAAAAGGCGACAGGCTCGCGATGGAATACACGCAAAAAACTAGGCTCGGACGAACGTTTGGCGTACCAGAAATACACTGGGCGTCGATACAAATCGGCGATAAAAAATACGTCACGTATAAATTCGAAAACAAATACTACGACAAAAGCGGTAAGAAAAACGATAAATTTTTGCTAACCAGACCGATAGCAAACGCCCGCATCACTTCGCCTTTTACGCCAAAGCGCTATCATCCGATACTAAAGCGTTACAAGGCGCATCTAGGCGTGGATTACGGTGCTCCTAAAGGCACTCCGATAAAGGCGGCCGGCGACGGAACGGTTAAATTCGTCGGAACCAAAAGCGGCTACGGCAAGGTCGTTATCGTCGGGCACGTCGGCGGTTACGAGACGCTGTATGCGCATTCTAGCGGTTTTGCTAAGGGCATACAAAGCGGCGTAAAAGTAAAGCAGGGGCAGCTCATCGCTTACGTAGGCAGTACCGGCATGAGTACGGGCTCGCACCTACACTTTGGCGTCTATAAAAACGGCAATGCGATAAATCCCGAAAACGAGATAAAGGTGGCTAAAAATATCTTTGCCCAGACGGAAAACGCTAAATTTCAAAAATACATAAAGCAGTTTGAAACAAAGATCAAAGATGCCGCCACCAATGACGAAATCCCGGAAAAAGAGGAGAAATTCGGCGCCGTATCGGAGCTGGGCGAGGTTAAATTTACGCCAAAAACCGACGAAAACATAACGGCGGCAGACGAAAAAGCGGCAAGCGTTGATAAAGATGCGAATCTAACCGCAAAAACCGAAGCTAACGAGACGAAGCCGGATGAAAATTTAACAAGCGAGTTAAAAATCGGCGCAGAGGAAAATAACGCGACGAAAGCGGAGCTAAATTCGACCGCAAAAACCGACGTAAATTTAACGAGCGAAGTTAAATCCCAAGATGAAAAGGACGTAAATTTAACCAAAACCGACCCGGTTGATACGAATTTGACGATAAAATCCGAGCAAAATTTAACCGGTAAAACGGACGTAAACGCAAGCCAAGCCGTAAATTTAGCAGCGACTAAAGCGGAGAAAACAGAGTCTAGCTCGGCCTCCCAAAAAGAAAAAAATAAAAAAACGGACTCTAAAAAATCTAGCAAAAACGCAAAAGACAAAGAAAAACCAAAATCAAATGACAAGAAAAAAGAGAAGTCAAAAAGCGAGTCCAAAAAGAAAAAGGACGTAAACACTAGCAAAGATAAGTCCAAAAAACAAAAACAGACCGCCGATAAAAAGGCCAAATCAAAAGATAAAACCGCCGAGTCAAGCGACAAAAAGAGTAAATGATGGAAGAAAACGAGCAATTAAACGAAGCCAAAGAGCTGCTTGACTCGCACTTAAACGAGACGATCGACGAGGAGCTAAGCGCGGCTGATCTAGCCCACCACCTAAAAACGCTAAAAAAGCACGACGAGGAGCTTTTTGCCGAGTATCTAGAAAAGCTAGATCCCGAGATGCTAGGCGACGTAGCCATCGAGATGCCCGATCACATGTTAAAAGACGTGATCGAGCAACTACCCGCAGAAAAGATCGTAGAAGCGCTAGAGGAGCTAGAAAGCGACGACGCGACTGATTTGCTTCAATACATCGAAGATATCGATGAAAATAAGGCCAGAGAGCTTTTTAACGAGCTAGATAGAGAAAATCAAAACGAAATTTTAAGGCTTAGAAGCTACGAAGAAGATAGAGCCGGCGCGCACATGCAAACCGAGCTTTTCTCCGCGCATTTAGAGGAAAAGCTGGGAAACGCCGTAGCTAGGCTTAGGCGCGAGAAGCAAGAGGGCAAGCTAGAAAACGTCTCGCAGCTTTTTATCGTTGATAAAGAGGGCGTTTTGGAGTATGCCATCCCGCTTGAAGATCTGATACTTTTTGATTTTTCAAAGACTTTAAAGCAAAATATAGAAGAAGCGCAAGCAGATTGCTATAAACCCCACGTCGCAAACGATATGGACCTCATGCAAGACGTAGCCGTCATGGTGCAAGACTACGACCTAAACGTCATTGCAGTAACCAGCAGCACGGGCATACTGCTAGGCCGAATAACCGCCGACGATATCCACGACTACATCCAAGAAAGCGCCACGGAGCAAATTTATAACCTAGCCGGCGTCGATGATGAGGCCGAGGAGGAGGACACGAGCCTAGTAAAGGCTACCCGCGCGCGCGCCGTTTGGCTGCTGGTAAATTTATTTACCGCGCTTATTAGCTCCAGCATCATCGGGCTTTTTGACGATACGATCGCTAGCTACGTGGCTCTTGCCGTGCTGATGCCTATCGTGGCGTCCATGGGCGGAAACACCGGCACGCAGGCGCTCACCGTAACCGTGCGCCGACTAACTTTGGGAGAAATCGAGTTTAAAAACGCCGCCGTCGCGCTAAAACGCGAGGTAGGCATCGCGCTCATAAACGGGCTAACCTTTGCTTGTTTAATGGGCGTCATCGCTTCGATTTGGTTTAGTCGCCCGATGTTAGGCGTGGTTATAGGCGCTTCGATGCTTATAAATTTATTTTTTGCCGGATTTTTCGGTACTTTGATACCGCTAACCTTAAAGAAATTTAACATCGATCCCGCCGTCGGCTCGGCCGTGCTGCTTACCACCGTTACCGATACGGTCGGATTTTTTAGCTTTTTAGGACTGGCAAAATGGATACTGCTGTAAAAAATATCAAGATAGAAAATTTAACCTCTCCGCGCTACGTAAAGCCGTATCAAATTTCGTTTGATCTGTGCGGAAAGCCCGTCAGATGGGAGTGCGTAAAGGCTCACGACAGCGTCTCGGCTCTACTTTATCACGAGGATAAAGACGCGTTTTTGCTGGTTAAGCAGTTTCGCCCCGCCGTTTGGTTTAATATCCAAAGCGCAAAAACGGGGCCGCTAAATTTAATGCAAGAGGGCGAGGAAGGCTATACCTACGAGCTTTGCGCGGGGCTAATGGATAAAGGTAAAAGCGAGGAACAGACCGTCATCGAAGAGATCGCCGAGGAGACGGGCTTTGCGGCTAGCAAGGTAGAGCGCATAACCTCCACGCGCGGCGCGCTAGGTTTTGGCGGAGCGAGGCAGACGATGTTTTTTGCCGCGATAAACGACGATATGAAAATCGGCGAGGGCGGCGGCATAGACGGCGAAAATATCGAGCTAGCCTACGTGCCGGTTAAAGATGCGCGCAAATTTATGTTTGACGAGAGTAAAAGCAAGGCTACGGGACTACTTTTTGCTTTTATGTGGTTTTTTGATAAATTTAACCGCTAGAGCGTCAAATTTGCCGGGCTTAGTTTGCTTGGGATAATCAAATTTAAGGAGAATAGATGCTAAGAAAAATCGCTTTAACCGTATTTTTAGCGGTGTGGGCTTTTGGGCTGGGCGTATTTGAGGAGGCTGCGGCCGAGCTAGCGCAAAACGAGTATGATAAGGCTTTAGAGTTGTTTGAGAAGTCCTGCGAGGAGAAAAATGCCGCAGGCTGCTATGCCGCAGGCTTTATAAACGACAATAACTTTGCCAAAGATTCAAATGCTACCAAAAGCTTTGCGCAGTTTTCTAAAGCCTGCGAAATGGGCGATATGGACGGATGCAAATCCCTAGGCGATATCTATGAAAACGGCCGCGGCGGTCAAGAGATAGACGATAAAAAGTCTATGCAGCTTTATCAAAAAGCCTGCAGCGGCGGAGTAGGCGCGGCTTGTTGGAAATTAGCCGGCTATTACGACGAGGGCAGAGGCGTAGAGCGAAATTTAGCAGAGGCGTTTAAATTTTATCAGACGGCTTGCGGCTATGAGGATGCCGACGGCTGCTTCGCGCAAGCCGATATGTACGAAAAAGGCGACGGCGTAAAAAAAGACGTCGCAAAAGCGTACGAACTTTACGGTTTAGCCTGCGATTACGGCTCTATGAGCGCTTGCGCCGAGTTTAGACGACTCTATAAAGACAAAAAATAAGGATCCGCGATGTTTAAGAAAATTTATTTGGCTCTACTTTTAGTCGTTCTAGCGTCGGCGCAGACGGACTTTGAGATCGCTACGAAAAAATACCTACAGGATGTAAATAGCAAAAAAGCTGCATCGCTTTACGAAAAATCGTGCAAGAGCGATAAAAACGCCGTAAGCTGCTATATGGCGGCATCTATAAAATCGCTTGCGATTTACGATCAAGATAGCGCAGATATGCAGCCAGAGATACTTTCGCAGACTCTTGCGCTATATAAAAACGCCTGCGAGCTAGGCTATGCGCGAGGCTGCGAAGCGGCCGGCGACCTTTACGACGCGCCGACTTTGCAAGATGAAACAGACGGCGAAAATTCGGCTGAATTTTACGAAAAAGCCTGCGAGACAAAAAACGCAGACGCTTGCTTAAGAATAGCTAAAAAGTACGACGCCGCCGCTAAATTTACCGATGCGCTAAAATATTATAAACTTGCTTGCGAGGCCGGAGAGGGCGAGGGCTGCTATAATGCGGCGGATATCTACGAATCAGGCGACGCAACGCCTAAAAACGATGCCCAAGCGGCTAAATTTTACGACCTAGCTTGCCAAAACGGCTTTAATCGAGGTTGCGTTAAATTTAAAAAACTTAGCAAATAGGAGGGCGGATTGAAAAAGATTGTTTTAGCGGCGATTTTAGTAGCAGCGGCCTTTGGCGGGGATTTTGAGGAGGCTGCCAAAGCGCATATAAAAGCATACGATACCCAGCGCAGTATGGATTTGTTTGAAAAGTCGTGCAGTAGCGAGAAAAACGGCGCAGGCTGCTATTTGGCGGCGTTTTTGGGCGAACAAAACGGCAAATTTAGCGACGAAGACGGCGGCAAAAAAGCGTTTGCCCTATATGAAAAAGCTTGCAAGCTCGGCGATATGGACGGATGCGCGGCCGTAGCGGGGGCTTACGACGGTAACTCGCTATGGGGCGTAGTCGAGTCGGATTACGAAAAGGCGGCGAGACTTTACGAAAAAGCCTGCGAGGGCGGAGTCGGCGAGGCGTGCGTGAGAGCGGCCGCGCACGGTAACGGCGAATACGGCGGCACAAAAGACCCGCAAAAAGCCCGCAAATACTACAGGCTAGCCTGCGACTTCAAGGACGCGCAGGGTTGTTACGCTCTAGCCCGCGGACATGAAAAGGCAGATCAAGGCGCAAAAGACGATAAAAAGGCGATGGAGCTTTACGGCCTTTCTTGCGACTATGGATACGATATGGGCTGCGCGAAATTTAGGGAACTTGTTAAAAAATCAAAGTAAATTTTAGCCTCGCTCGGTCTTATCTAATCAGCCCGCGAGCGAGGCTGGATTTGCCGCATCATATTTGGCTACCGGCGGATGCTACTTTAAATTTTACCGACTTTACTTTGCGAGCGGTTATTTTATAGATTCTATTTAAATTTTATCAGCTTAAACTGCTTGCTTGCATTATCCAAATTTATCCCTTTTTTGCGCAGAAAATACTCTTTTAGCTCCTTGTAATCGTTGTTTGTAGGGATCAAAATATTTATTATCGTGCCGTCTTTTTTGGAAAAAATAGCAAGCATATTATAAACCGTGCAGGATTTGAGCCCGCCCAATCTAAAATGAAAAATAGTCTGCGGGATAAGCGAGGAAAAAAATAAGAAGATAAAAAACGCAAAAATTTCAAAAATATTCACACCCATCACGTCACAATAGTTTTTAAGCGCTAAAAGCACGAAAACTAAGCCGACGAAAATGATGTATTTGTTAGCTTCTATCTGATACAAATCATCCGTGATGTCAAATGTTTTTCTTAAGTCCGCGATCTGGGCAAGCTTGATTTCTTTTATGGTTTTGTCTGTGATTTGCTGTTTTACGGCGCCGTTTTCAAAGCTGCAATGGCCGTTTTTAGGCGCACTTAACGCTGCTTTAAACGTAGGCTTTAAAACTATGATAATAATAATGGAGTTAAATAAAATCCTATCCAAACTCATCAAAGAAAAAATCAGGGAGATCAAGATAATGATGGCAACGAGCGCGAGGGTTAAGAGGGCTGAAAATAGGCTCAAATTTTGTTTATAATCCTTGATGATTATCGGCTCTTTGTCGTAATCCCTCAAAATTTGCCCGGGCCTAAATTTGCAAAATTTGAGTTTTGGGGATTGCCGTTTAAATTTTGCGTCTGATTATCTGCTGCGTTCAAATTTTGCTCCTTTAAATCATTGCTTCTTTAGCGCTTTATTAATCATTTTTTGTCGCGTAAAACCCAAAAATTATCGCTTTTTGCTGGTCGCGGGGCTTTCTGGCAATTCATCGCCGCTTTGTCCGCCTAAATCTATCCTCAAAGCAGGCTTAAATTTAGTCTAGCGATCTAAATTTAGCGTCCTGGGATCTTTTAAATTCGCTACCCGCAGCGCCTTAAAATTTAAAGCTTTGATTTTAGTACCGAGCCGTGCCGCCGACTTTAACCTAAAATGATTAAATTTGCCGCCCGATAAATCGTAAATTTTACCGCAGAGCCGAGCGGTCAAATTTAGCCGAGCGGTCAAATTTAGCCGAGCAGCTCAAATTTGACGCGCCGAGCAAGCGAGCTCCGGCTCAAATTTGCCCCACTTGCCGAACTTATTTTGCTCAAATTTGGCGTCAAATTTACCGCCGCGCTTAGCTCAAATTTACCTAAAACAGCCCCTTGAGAAGCCCTTTTATCGCATCTTTTTTGGCGTCTTTTTTCGCATCGCCCGTGGTGCCGTTTTCGTCGTCTTTGCCGAATTTCTTATCCAAAAATCTATCCAGCTCTTTGACCGCCTTGCCCTTTAGATAGTCCGAGCCAATCGTGTATTTCGGGTTGTCGCTAGTGCCAGTGACCGTGATGTCGATGTCGGTTTTTTCGTAGTTCATCTTGATCGGCACGTTTACGGCCTTGGTTGCCATGTCGTATTTGCCGCTAGCTACCCAGACTCGGCTTCTAGTCGCGTTAATATCGGCGTTAAAGTCGATGAGGTTTTTGTTTATCGTGCCTTTTATTTTGCTGTTTTTATAGATTTCGCTTGTTATGTCGCGCCCCGTGAAGGTTCTTACCTGCTCGGTAAAATCGGTCTTTACGAGCTTGCCGTCATTTACTGTGACGTCAAATTTACCTTTTTGCGAGACGAGATTATAGTCCATCGTCATATCGCCGGTGCCGTCATAGACGTGCGAGAGGCCCAAAAAGTCGGTGAGGCCTTTGGCGGTAAAGCTCTTTAAATTTGCGTTTAGGATATCGTCTTTTAAGACTGCCTTAAGATCGCCGTTAAAGAGTCGCGAATTTACGTTCGCGCTTAGCTTTTCGCCAGTTTTTGTCGCATCGCCGATAACTAGCAAAGGCCCGTAAAGCGGTCGTCCGACCAAAAACTCGATCTCTTTTAGCTCTCTTATGCCAAGCTCAAAGTCCGCCTTCGCCGAGCCGCTTTCAAGCTCGTAGTCGCCTTTTAGATTTTTTAGCGCGATTAGGTTTTTGTTTGCGTTTGAGACGAGGTTTGCTGCTGCGTCAAATTTAGCCTTTCCGCCGTTTATAGCGACATCCGCGTTAGCGTCGAATTTCGTGCCGCTTGGGAAGCGTTTATCTAGCTCTTTTGCTACGACGGCGCTATTTACTATGCCGTTTTTGACGTTAAATTTAGCCGTACCGCTGAGATTTTTCGGATCCAGTCCGCTTAGATTGACGGATCCGTCGATCACGGCGTCGGCGTAGTTTGGCAGCGCAGCCAGCGTAAATGCGTCTTTGAGCGAAAGCGCGCTTAAATTTGCCGTGAGTTTTTCGTTTTTTAGGATCGCATCTATCTTGCCGCCTAGAGCGTTTGCGTTTAGATCAAGCTCGCTAAGCGCGCCCTTTGCGAGTTTTGCCATGCCTTTGACGTCCACTTTGCCCGATAGTTTTTTGCCGATTAGCTCTTCAAATTTGCCCAGATCATCGATACCCGCGTCAAATTTTACGTCCGCGTTTTCGTCGTCCAGTCCGTAAACGCCGCTTAGGCTCTTTAGCTTTAAAAGCTCGGAGTTTAGCGAGGCGTTAAATTTGGCTTTCGAGCTTGCCACATCGGCGTTTGCGTTTAGTTCAAAGGCTAGAGGTTTGCTCAAATTTATCTCCTTTGCGACCTGTTTTAGCTCGGCCGGATTTAGCCGCGCGTTTTTGGTGGCAAGCTTAACAGAACCGGAGATATTTTGCGTGTTGTGCACGTCGTTTAGCACCGCTTCGCCGCTGATCGTTCCGCCGACAAACGCCGGGAAAGCGGCGATTTTAACTAGCTCGTCAAGCTTTAGCGAGCTGATTTTGGCTATTAGTTTGCCGCCGTTTAGCACCGCATCGACGTTACCGCCGAATCCCTTGATCTTTACGTCGAAGTTTTTTAGCTCGCCGGCAGTGGCGATGACGTTGCCGTTTGCTTTAAACGCGCCGCTAAGCTTTTGCTTGATGACGGGCTCAAATTTGGCTAGATCATCCACGATGAGCTTGACGTCGCTGCTTAGGGTGTTTGAGTTTGGATCGTAGATCGTCTTGTCGCTGCCGATCGTGGCTAGCGGCGTGATCACCGCGCTTTTGGCGTTTATGATGCCGTCTTTAACGTCGGCTACGATTTTGCCGTTTGCGGCGAAATTTGACGGCAGGGTGACGTTGAAATCCTTTGCGATGAGTGCGTTATCGGTTTTTACGTCCAAGATATCGATATTTGCGGTGCCGTTTGGCTTGCCGCCGCTTTCTACGATATTTGCGACGGCGGAGATTTTACCGCGCGCGTAGATAGGCTGGCCGGCTAGCGCCAGGGCTTTTTCGACCTGTAAATTTTTAGCGTCGAGCTTTAGAGAAAGCGGCTTGTAGTCCTTTAAATTTGCGTCAAAGCTTACGTTTGAGCCTAGCATTTGGCCTACCCCGCTAGCGGCGAAATCGCTAAATTTACCCTTTGCAATGCCTGAGATTTTCATAGCTTCGCTTAGCTTGACGCCCAGGCTTTTTAGGTCGCTAACTGCGACGTCGTATTTTAGATCGAGGCTTTGAGAAAAAATAGAAAGCCCGCCGTTTACGTTAGCTACGATCTCGCCGTTTACGTTAGCTACGATATCTACGCTCGTCGGACGGATCTGAAATTTGTCGAATTTAACGTCAAATCCGCTTTTTTCTTTAATGATATTTTCAGCGTAGGGTTTAACCAAACCGTTGCCAAAGTCCGTAAAGGCCGCAACGTAAGCCGCTATAAGCAAAGCAAAAACCAGTCCGAGCAGGGCGCCTAAAATTTTCATCGTCTATCCTTTTAGATTTAGTTTAATTTTATTATGAAACTTGAGCCGATTATACTAAGACTTGTTAAGAATTTTAGCTAAATTATTGACAAATTCTAAAAATTTGACTATAATTTCATCACTCAAAACAAAAGAGTGCTAAAAAAGTAAAATCAAACCATAAAGGATGAATCATGAATTTTCAACCGTTAGGCAAACGAGTCTTAGTCGAGCGTCTCGAGGACGTCAAAACGACCGCTTCGGGCATCATTATACCCGATAATGCAAAAGAAAAACCTTTAAGCGGCAAGGTTTTGGCGGTATCAAGCGAGGTAGAAGGCGTGAGCGTGGGCGATAGCGTGGTTTTCGCAAAATACGGCGGCACCGAGGTCGTGCTTGACGGCAAGACGTATTTGGTTCTAAAAATCGAAGACGTTTTGGGCGTTTTAAAATAATCTAAATTTAAAGGAATAGAAATGGCAAAAGAGATATTTTTTTCAGACGAGGCTAGAAATAGACTATATGAAGGCGTTAGAAAACTAAACGATGCAGTAAAAGTAACGATGGGGCCTCGCGGTAGAAACGTGCTAGTGCAAAAGAGCTTCGGCGCTCCTGCGATCACAAAAGACGGCGTGAGCGTAGCTAAAGAAGTAGAGCTAAAAGACGCTCTAGAAAACATGGGCGCAGGCCTAGTAAAAGAAGTCGCTAGTAAAACAAACGACGAGGCGGGCGACGGTACGACTACAGCTACGGTTTTGGCGCACTCTATCTTTAAAGAGGGCTTAAGAAACATCACCGCAGGCGCAAATCCGGTCGAGGTAAAACGCGGTATGGATAAAGAGGCCGCAGCTATAATCGCCGAGCTAAAAAGCCTATCGCGCAAAGTAACCGATAAAAAAGAGATCGCGCAAGTAGCCACTATCTCGGCAAATTCTGACTCTGCTATCGGCGGACTGATCGCTGACGCGATGGAAAAAGTCGGCAAAGACGGCGTCATTACCGTCGAGGAAGCAAAATCTATCCACGACGAGCTAAACGTGGTCGAGGGTATGCAGTTTGACCGCGGATATCTAAGCCCGTACTTCATCACAAACGCCGAAAAGATGCAGGTCGAGCTGAGCAATCCGTTTATCTTGCTATTTGACAAGAAGATTACAAATTTAAAAGACTTGCTGCCAGTGCTTGAGCAGATCCAAAAAACAGGCAAACCGCTACTAATCATAGCTGAAGATATCGAGGGCGAGGCTCTTGCGACGCTAGTAGTAAACAAGCTTCGCGGCGTGCTAAACATCTCTGCGGTTAAGGCTCCTGGCTTTGGCGATCGCAGAAAAGCGATGCTTGAGGATATCGCTATATTAACAGGCGGCGAAGTAGTGAGCGAAGAGCTAGGCAGAACGCTAGAGAGTGCGACTCTAAGCGACTTAGGTCAAGCTTCAAGCGTCATCATCGACAAAGATAATACGACTATCGTAAACGGCGCAGGCGAGAAATCTGCAATCGACGCTAGAATCATCCAAATAAAAGCTCAAATCGCAGAAACCACAAGCGACTACGACAAAGAAAAGCTGCAAGAGCGCCTAGCTAAGCTAAGCGGCGGCGTAGCGGTCATCAAAGTGGGCGCTGCTACTGAGACTGAGATGAAGGAGAAAAAAGACCGCGTGGATGATGCTCTAAGCGCGACTAAAGCGGCTGTAGAAGAGGGTATAGTGATCGGCGGCGGCGCTGCGTTTATCAAAGCGAGCGCAAAAGTAGATCTACAACTAAGCGGCGACGAAGCTATAGGCGCTGATATCGTAAGACGCGCACTAACCGCTCCGCTCCGCCAGATCGCCGAAAATGCGGGCTTTGACGCGGGCGTAGTAGCAAACTCCGTAAGCGTAAGCAAAGACGATAACTACGGCTTTAACGCGGCTACGGGCGAGTATGTAGATATGTTTAAAGCCGGTATCATCGACCCGGTCAAGGTTGAGCGCGTGGCTCTTCAAAACGCGGTTAGCGTGGCGAGCCTGCTTTTAACTACGGAAGCTACCATAAGCGAGCTAAAAGAGGACAAACCGATGCCTGCGATGCCTGATATGAGCGGAATGGGCGGCATGGGCGGAATGATGTAATACGCCTTTATCTGCGGAAGGCTTCGGCTTTCCGCAGGTTTTCTCGTAAAGACGACTCTTAAATTTACTAAAAATTTAAACCTACTTTAAATCTCCTAATGGCCGCAAATTTGACGAGATTTTAGGCTTAAGCGGCTAAACGTCTAAAATATACGCATAAATTCCCGTGTCTAAAAATGATTTAAAATTAATTATTATTTAACCGAAATTTGTATAAAATAGTTCCAAATCTAGCGTAAAGGCGATCTTTTAAGGCGGCTAAATTTAAACGGCAACCTTAAATTCGGCGGATATTAGGCTAGACCGGAAAGTGATTTGATGATAAAAAAAATACTAATAGTCTTTGGCACCAGACCGGAAGCCATAAAAATGGCGCCCTTGGTACAAGAATTTAAAAAATATAGCGAATTTGACGTCAAGGTTTGCGTCACGGCTCAACACAGACAGATATTAGATCAAGTCCTCGAGATATTTGACATAGTTCCAGATTATGATTTAGACATTATGCAAGCAGGGCAGGATCTGTACGATCTGACGTCTAGGATTTTGCTAAAGATGAGAGATGTTTTAGACGAGTTTAAACCGGATATAGTATTTGTTCACGGAGATACTACTACTGCTAGCATAGCTTCTTTGGCTACTTTTTACAAGCGGATAAAGGTAGCTCACGTAGAGGCGGGGTTAAGAACGGGGGATATTTATTCGCCTTTTCCCGAGGAGATAAACAGACAGTTAGTCGGCATAATCGCAAGCTATCACTTTGCCCCTACAAATTTATCAAAACAAAATCTCATAAAAGAAAATAAAAGTCCAGAAAATATCGTAGTAACCGGAAATACCGTTATTGACGCGCTTTTTTTGCTGCTTGAAAGGATGCAAAAAGATAACGCGCTAAAAGATAAAATTTTAACCTCGCTAAATGCAAAATACGATACTAGCTGCGGTAAAAAAATCATACTCGTAACCGGTCACAGAAGGGAAAATTTCGGCGATGGATTTATAAATATCTGCGAGGCCCTAAAAACCCTAGCTATCAAAAATCCAAATGTCGATATAGTCTATCCCGTTCATCTAAATCCAAACGTCCAGGAGCCCGTAAAGAAAATTTTATCCGGCATTGGCAACGTCCGCCTTATAGCGCCTCTAGAGTACGGCGAATTTGTTTATCTGATGAGCATGGCGCATTTTATCATAACAGATAGCGGCGGGATACAAGAGGAAGCGCCAAGCCTCGGTAAACCCGTGCTTGTAATGAGAAATACAACCGAAAGACCCGAAGCTATAGAGGCCGGCTCGGTAAAACTCGTTGGCGTTGATAAGAAAAATATAGTATCGCAGGCTCAAATTTTACTCGACGACGACGAAATCTATCAAAAGATGTCTCAGTCGCGAAGCCCGTACGGCGACGGTAAAGCTAGCGTTAAGATAGTAGAATTTATAAAAAATTTAAGATCGGAGAGATGATGATAAAAAATGTTTGCGTTATGGGGCTTGGCTATATAGGGTTGCCTACTGCGGCGCTTTTGGCAAACAAAGGCTACAAAGTGCGCGGCGTGGACGTAGTGCAAATTACGGTAGATACGATAAATCAAGGAAAAATCCATATCGTAGAGCCCGAGCTTGACGTATTCGTCAAAGGTGCGGTAAACAGCGGAAATTTAAGGGCAAGCTTGGAGCCTGATTTGGCCGATGTTTTTATCATAGCCGTGCCTACGCCCTTTTGCGACGGATACGTGCCCGATCTTAACTACGTAGTAAGCGCCAGCAAGTCTATAGCGCCCTTTGTTAGGGACGAAAATATCGTGATTTTAGAGTCGACCTCGCCCGTGGGAACTACTGAAAAAATAGGCGAAATCCTCAAGGATAACGGTGTGGATATCTCTAAAATTTACATCGCTCACTGCCCAGAAAGAGTACTGCCCGGTAAAATTTTAAAAGAACTCGTACAAAATGACAGAATCGTAGGCGGTTTAAATAAAGAAGCCGCAAAAAAAACGGCCGAAT
The DNA here is from genome assembly GCF_905372745.1 of uncultured Campylobacter sp. Classification (GTDB taxonomy): domain Bacteria; phylum Campylobacterota; class Campylobacteria; order Campylobacterales; family Campylobacteraceae; genus Campylobacter_A. Next base: position 16,792 of record NZ_CAJPQR010000040.1, read on the forward strand.
TTTATAAAACTTTCGTCGCGGGCGAGATTTTGCAAACAGACGCGAAAACCGCCGAGATGGCAAAGCTCACCGAAAACTCGTTTCGCGACGTAAATATCGCATTTGCAAACGAGCTTAGCGTTTTGTGCGATAAATTCGGCATCAACGTCTGGGAGCTTATCTCGTTAGCAAATCGCCATCCGCGCGTAAATATCCTAAATCCCGGTTGCGGCGTGGGCGGACACTGTATAGCCGTCGATCCGTGGTTTATCGTGTATGCGGGCGGCGATGATGCAAGGCTTATCAAAATGGCTAGAGAGGTAAATAGTCACAAAACGCAGTGGGCGATCGAAAAGATAAAAAATGCCGCTTTAAAATTTGAGCTAAAAAGCGGCAAAAAGCCTAAGATAGCCTGCATGGGGCTTGCGTTTAAACCCGATATAGACGATCTTAGAGAGTCGCCTGCGGTTTTTATTACTCGCGAATTAAAAAATCAAGGATTTGAAATTTTAGCCGTCGAGCCAAATATAAAATCGCACAAGGATTTTGAGATAATAAACTACGAAAAAGCCATGGATATCGCTGATATAGTCGTATTTTTGGTAGCGCATAAGGAATTTAAGGGGCTAAAAATAGAAAAAGGAGTTTTGGATTTTTGTGGGATTTTTAGATGAGAAATATTCCTAAATTGGCAATTATCGTTCCTTGTTATAACGAAGATCAGGTTTTGGGCGAAACTATAAAAAGATTGAGCGAGACTCTAGAAAATTTAATCGATAAAAAAAAGATTAAAAGCGATAGTTTTGTTTTATATGTCGATGATGGTAGCGAGGATGATACTTGGAGTATAATAAAATCGTCTAGTGCTACAAATTTATCTACTAAAGGCATAAAACTTTCTAAAAACGAAGGCCATCAAAACGCCTTATTGGCAGGAATAGAGTATGTAGAAGGTAAATGCGATTGCTTAATTTCTATTGATGCGGATTTGCAACAAGATGAAAAGTCTATGATACATTTTACTGATTCTTACGTGAATGGATGCGATGTTGTACTCGGCGTCAGGAACGATAGAATGTGTGATTCTTTTTTTAAAAGAGCAACTGCATTAGGCTTTTATAAATTAATGAATTTAATGGGGGTGGATATTATTAAAAACCATGCGGACTATAGATTACTTAGTAGTAAGGCCATTAGAATGCTGCTTAGTTTTAAGGAAGTCAATTTATTTTTAAGAGGGCTTGTTCTTTTAATTGGACTAAAAACAGAGTATATATATTTTGATGTTAAAGACAGGTATGCAGGTAAATCAAAATATACACTAAAAAAGATGTTCACCTTCGCATGGGACGGCATAACTTCATTTAGCGTGGTTCCTTTAAGATTGATAACGTTAATAGGCTTTATCGTTTTTTTTTTGTTAGCTTGATAATGGGTGGGAGTGTATTGTATTCTGTTATTGCTAATAAAACGGTGCAAGGGTGGGCCTCTACTGTTTTACCTATATACTTTATGGGAGGAATTCAACTTATGTGTCTTGGTGTAATTGGCGAATACATAGGTAAAATCTATAAAGAAACAAAAAGAAGACCAAGGTATTTTATAGAGGATATTACTGATGAAAAAAGTTAATTTTGATGAGTACAGTAAAAACTATGACGATATAATGCAAAATCAGCATAAAAAATTCGGCGACATAAAATACTATGCGGAGTACAAGATAAAAATACTAAGCGATATAGTAAAAAGACGAAATCAAAAGCTAAAAATACTTGAATACGGATGCGGCACGGGTAGAAATTTACCGTATATAGTAGAAGCGTTTCGCGAATCGTCCGTTTTTGGATTTGATATCTCAAAAGAAAGTTTAGAGGTAGCAAGGCAAAATAATAAAGAAGTAAAGATTATAGAAACAAATGAAGAGTTAGCTTCCTACAACGGATATTTCGACGTGATTTTTATAGCAGGCGTATATCACCATATAGAACCTAGCCTACGAGATTACGTGACATCTAATATATTTAAACTAGCTGCCGATAATTGCAATGTAGCGGTTTTTGAACACAATCCTCACAATCCTCTTACAAGACGCATGGTATCTACTTGCGAATTTGACAAAGATGCAGTTTTGCTATCAAAAAAAGAGTTGCAATCTATTTTTTTTAAAGCCGGATTTAAAGATAACGGTAGCGCATATACGTTATTTTTCCCTCCTGTCTTAAAAGCGCTCTCTTTTTTAGAGAGATTTTTAAAATGGCTTCCGCTAGGCGGTCAATATTATATTGCAGTAAAGAAATCGGTCTAATGCGTTACGATATTTCTTTATTAAAGTATTTGCTCGTAGGCGTTATTAATACTATATTTGGATATGCGATAATTTTTAC
>NZ_CAJPQR010000041.1 GCF_905372745.1 uncultured Campylobacter sp.
GACAAAATATAAACGAGCTAAAATTTAACCTGCTTGAGCTACTTAAAAAGGAGCTGTAGGCTGCGGTAAAAGTTGCGCCTTAAAGAATTTTTGACGAATGTGGGCTTTAAGCGCGCCCGTATATGCGGGTAAATTTTATGTTTATTGCTCGTAAACGCCGCAAAAAGATAAAATTTAAGAAGGCGAAATGAATAAAATTTTTATTCTAGTATTTTTATGCTTCGGTGCATACGGTTGCGATCCCGCCGATCCGGTGCCGAATTTTATGGACTTTAACGACAAGGATCACGACGGCGCACTGAGCTTGCAGGAGTGGACGGCGAGCGAGGTGCCGTCTGGGCTGAGAGTAGAGCTAAACCTGCGCTCAGGCTCGGAATTTAAGAGGCTCGATGCTAATCGTGACGGTAAGATTAGCCTAGATGAGCTGGGAGCGAAACCGTCCGCAAAGATTTATTGGTCCGAAGATCCGTGCGCTTTTTGGCTGTGGAAGGATCAAAGCGGAGATGAAAATCAAGCCGCCGTCAAATAAGGCGCGCGTATGATGAAACAGCTTTTTGCTCGACGCTTATAACTAAGGCGACAGCTCGAAAAGGCCTAGGGGCAGAATGAAGCTGATTTTCGTTCGGCTTCGAATTGTGCGGTTTTATTCATAAATTTTATTTAGTACGAGCGGGTGTGGACCGGTTTTAGCTCGCGATCTGCGTAAAATTTATTTTGCGTGCGACAGGCGCCCGCGCGATCGCTCGCGCCCTGATTTGGCTAAATTTAAAGGAAAAGAATGAATATAATTTTTATGGGAACGCCCGAGTATGCGGCTAAAATTTTACGCGCGCTTGCGAAGGCAAAATTTGAGATCGTGGCCGTCTTTACGCAGCCTGATAAGCCCGTCGGTAGGAAGCAAATTTTAACTCCGAGCGAGGTTAAAGTTTATGCACAGCAGCACCTTCCCACCGCGCCGATCTTTCAGCCTGCGACTTTAAGAGACGAGGCGGTCACGGTGCAGATAAAAGAGCTAAAGCCTGATTTTATCGTGGTTGCCGCATACGGTAAAATTTTACCGCAGGCTATCCTTGATATCGCGCCTTGCATAAACCTGCACGCCTCGATCCTACCAAAATACCGCGGCGCAAGCCCGATCCAAAGCGCGATTTTGGCGGGCGAGAAGCAGACTGGCGTGACGGCGATGTTGATGGACGCGGGGCTTGACACGGGCGATATGCTTGATTTTGCCTACACGCCTTGCGAGGATAAAACGGCGGCGCAGCTGTTTGACGAACTCGGGGATTTGGCGGGCGAGCTGATCGTGCGAGTGCTGCAAAATTTTGCAAATTTAACGCCGCTAAAGCAAGAGGACGCGCAGGCCACGCACTGCAAAAAGATAAGCAAATCCGACGGGCTTTTTGGCTTTGAGCAGAGCGCGGAGCAAATTTATAATAAATTTCGCGCGCTAACGCCCTGGCCCGGGATTTATCTAGCCAGTGGGCTAAAAATTTTGAATCTAAAATATCTCTGCGGGCGCGAAGACGAGCGCCGCAAGCCCGGCGAAATCATATTTGACGGCAAATATTACATTTACGTCGCATGCGGGGAGGGCGCTTTATGTATAGAAACCGTGCAAGAGCCCGGCAAAAAGCCTGTGGACGCTAGTGCGTATCTAAACGGTAAGCGCCTTGGCATCGGCGATATAGTGTCGTAAATTTGAGCTGAGCGAAGCTTACCTTGTAAATTGAACGATGCGAATGCGCTTGCAATGTAAAATAAAACAGCAAATTTAAAAGGAATAAAATTTGAGAATAGAGTTCGCAGATAGCGTCTCTTCTACGCAAAAAGTTTTGGTTGAAGGGCTACGAAACGGCGAAATACAGCCGCCTTTTGCGCTAGTGGCAAAAGAGCAGACGCAGGGTATCGGCAGCAGAAACAACGTGTGGAGCGGGCTAGAAGGTAATCTATTTTTTTCATTTTGTATGAGCGAAACGGCGCTGCCAGGTGATCTAAAGGGCGAGTCGGCGTCGATTTACTTTTCGGTGATAATGCGCGAAGTGCTCGCGGCTCGCGGCTCTCAAATTTGGCTAAAATGGCCGAATGATTTTTATATCAACGATAAAAAAATCGGCGGAACCTTGACGACGAGAGTTGGCGAAATTTACGTTTGCGGTATGGGTATAAATCTAAAAAACGCACCCGAAAACGCCGGAATTTTAGATATAGACGTAAGTCCTAGCGCCGCGGTCGGGGAGTTTTGCAAGAGGCTACAAGCGGCTCCGTCTTGGGCGGAAGTTTTTAAAAAATTTGAGGGCGAATTTGAAAAATCAAGAGAATTTATCACGCACTTTGAGGGCGAAGAAGTCGCGCTCAAAGACGCCAGACTCCTACCAGACGGCTCTTTGGATATAGGGGGGCGAAGGGTTTTTTCTCTTAGGTAGATTTATTAAATTTTAAACAAACGATAGGCGTATACGCCGCAAAAATCTTTCAGAAAATTTAAAGCACAAACTAAACTTATACAAAGTAAGTTTTTTGTAAAATAAATCAAAACAAAATCTGGAAAAAAATATGTGTGAAGTTATAACCATAGCAAATCAAAAAGGCGGCGTCGGAAAGACGACTACGGCGGTAAATTTAGCCGCATCCTTAGCCGTCGCCGAAAAAAAAGTTTTACTCATCGATATCGATCCGCAGGCGAACGCGACGACCGGAATGGGCTTTAGTAGAAACGACTACGAGTATAATATCTATCACGTTTTAACAGGTCGTAAAAAACTCTCGCAAATCGTGCTAAAAACCGAGATACCGACGCTTTTTCTAGCGCCTTCAAACATCGGTCTCGTGGGTATAGAGCAAGAACTAAGCGAGCAAAATAAAGACTATCAAAAAATCCTAAAAAGCAAGATCGAAGAGGTCGAAGGGCAGTATGATTTTATCATCATCGATAGTCCCCCGGCTCTAGGCAGCATCACCGTAAACGCCCTAAGTGCTAGCGATAGCGTGATAATCCCGATACAGTGCGAATTTTACGCGCTAGAGGGGTTGGCGCAGATATTAAATACCGTGAAAATAATCAAAAAAACGATTAATAAAAAACTAACGATAAAAGGATTTTTGCCGACGATGTACAGCTCGCAAAATAACCTAGCAAAAGAAACCGTCGCAAATTTAAAGCAGCATTTTGAAGATAAGCTTTTTAAGAGTAAAGAGACCGACGACGGCTTTGTTATAGTGCCTAGAAACGTAAAGCTCGCCGAAAGTCCTAGCTTTGGTAAGCCTGTGATTTTATACGATATAAAATCACCAGGTTCGGTAGCGTATCAAAATTTAGCTTGCTGTATTTTAGGATAAAAGATGGCTAAAAAGGGAGGATTAGGGCGCGGACTAGAGGCAATTTTGGGCGATGTGGAGCTTGCGTACAAAGCTGAGTTAAACGAGGGCAACAGCGATATAGTAAAGGATATCGATCTAGATCTGATCGTCGAAAACCCGTATCAGCCGCGTAAAAATTTCGACGAAACTGCACTAAGGGAGCTTAGCGAAAGTATCAAAAGGCACGGACTTATACAGCCCATCATCGTCATAGAAAAAGACGGCGGATATATGCTGATCGCGGGCGAGAGGAGATTTCGCGCGACTAAGATGCTAGGCGAAAGCAAGATAAGGGCCATAGTCGCCGATATCGAGAGCCAAAGCTTGCGCGAGTTAGCGCTCATAGAAAATATCCAAAGAGAGGACCTAAATCCGATCGAGCTTGCAAATTCTTATAGAGAGCTCATAGACGAATATAAAATTACGCAGGACGGGCTCGCAAACATCATCCACAAAAGCAGAGTTCAGATAACAAATACGATGAGACTTTTGAGCCTTAGCGCCGTGACGCAAGAGTATATAAAAGAAGGCAAACTAACGCAAGGGCATGCCAAAGTCATCGTAGGTCTTGAGCCAAACGACGAAAAAACAGCGGTCGATACTATCATCGGGCAGCGCCTTAGCGTGCGCGAGACGGAAAATTTGGTAAAAAATTTAAAAAATAAATTGCCGCCTAAAACAGCGCTTAAGTTAGACGAAAGATATCTAGAAAGACTTGCAAATTTAAAAGAGATTTTTTCTAAATTTGACGTACCGGTTAAGATAAAAGGCAAAAAAATCACTATCGAGTTTGATGATGTAGCTGATATCGATAGGCTAATAAACAAGATAAAATAAAATAATTGTTTAAATTTAGCTTGTTTTATCCTTTTTTTTTGTAAAATAAGCACGATTTTATTATGCTTAAGAAAATATTAAACTTTAAGGAGATTTGATGTTGGAAATTAATTTGCCGCTAGTCGTCCTAACGGCAGTTATTTTTCTAGGGCTTATCGCCGTTTTAAATTCCATCCTTTACAAGCCTCTACTTAAATTTATAGACGCTAGAAACGATGCGATAAAAAACGACGAAGAGAGCGCTAGTAAAAATACGAGCGATCTTGGCGTGTACGAAGCGCAGATAGAACAGCTCATAGCCGCTGCAAGAAGCGAGGCGGGCAAAATAAAGCAAGAGGCTATCAATGTCGCAAAAGACGCGGCCGCTAAGATAGTCAGCGAAAAGCGCGGAGTTTTGGAGGCCGATTATGACGCATTTATCCAAAATTTAAACGCTCAAAAGACCGATTTTAGAGCTGATTTACAGCAAAAATTGCCTGAACTTCAAGCTGCTTTAAAAGCAAAACTCGCAAGGATTTAATATGAAAAGCAAAATTTTACTTTTATTATGTCCTTTTGTTTTGATGGCGGACGGCGGATACGACATCGTACCTAGAACGATAAACTTTATCGTTTTTGCCGCAATTTTGTATTATTTCATCGCAAACCCTATCAAGAACGCATATAAGGGAAGAATCGCCGGTATCGCGGCAAGACTTGATAATATCGAGCAAAAACTAAAAGACTCAAAGGCCAAAAAAGACGACGCTCTAAGACGCGTAGAAGAGGCTAAAGCAAATGCCGCTAGCCTAGTAGAAACCGCTAGAAAAGAGGCCGTTTTGATCTCTGAACGCATCAAGGAAGAGACTAGACAAGAGGTCGCAAATCTGGAGAAAAGCTTCCAAGATCAAAAAGAATTTGAAAAAAGACGCATGGTTAAGTCTGTCGTGGGTGAAATTTTAAATGAAATTTTTGCAAGCGACAGCGTCAAAATGGATCAAAATGAGCTCATCAATATCATGCTTAAAAGGGTCGGCTGATGAAAGAACTTATCGCAAAAAAATACGTAAAAGCTCTAGTTAGCGACCTTAGCAAGGATGAGTTTAACAACTTTACCGCTAAGCTACAAGAGATCGCAAATGCATTTTCAAATGAAAAATTTCAAAATATCATCGTTTCGCCGAATTTAAAAAATAGCCAAAAAGCGGATTTTGTCCTATCTTTAGTTGGTGGGGCGGATCAGAAATTTGTAAATTTCATAAAACTGCTCGGCGAAAACAAAAGACTTGATATTTTGCCTAATATCGTTTCGGAGCTTTTGGCGCAAAAATCGAAAATGGACAATGTTTTTTACGGCAAAATTTACGGCAGTTCGCAGATTAGCCAGGCTCAAATTTCAGAGCTTGAAAGTAGCTTTTCTAAGAAATTTAACGCAAAAATTATTTTAGAGCCGGTAAAAAGCGATTACAACGGTATCAAGATCGAGCTAGACGATTTGGGCGTGGAGGCTAGCTTTTCGGTAGATAGGCTAAAAGCCCAAATGAGCGAATACATATTAAAAGCAATATAAAGGAGAAAAAGCGTGAGTGCAAAAATAAAAGCAGATGAAATCAGCGCCATCATCAAGGAAAGGATTGAAAATTTCAACCTTAACGTCGATGTAAACGAGACGGGCAAGGTTATATCCGTAGCCGACGGCGTTGCTAACGTTTACGGCCTAAAAAACGTTATGGCCGGCGAGATGGTCGAGTTTGAGAATGGCGAAAAAGGCATGGCTCTAAACCTAGAGGAAAGCAGCGTCGGTATCGTTATCTTGGGTAAAACGGACGGTATCAAAGAGGGTTCGAGCGTAAAACGCCTAGCTAAGCTTTTGCGCGTTCCTGTCGGCGATGCTTTGATAGGCCGCGTCGTAAATTCACTCGGCGAGCCGATAGACGCCAAAGGCCCGATCGAAGCTAGCGAGACTAGATTCGTCGAGGAAAAAGCAAAAGGCATCATGGCTAGAAAGAGCGTTCATGAACCGCTTCAAACAGGTATCAAAGCTATCGATGCGCTAGTGCCGATCGGCCGCGGACAACGCGAGCTCATAATCGGCGACCGCCAAACAGGTAAAACTACCGTCGCGATAGACACCATCATCAACCAAAAAGGTCAAGACGTTATTTGTATCTACGTAGCGATCGGACAAAAACAATCAACGGTTGCTCAAGTCGTTAAAAAACTCGAAGAGTACGGCGCTATGGAGTACACTATCGTGGTAAATGCCGGTGCTTCCGACGCTGCTGCGCTTCAGTACCTGGCTCCTTATGCGGGCGTAACTATGGGTGAATATTTCAGAGATAACTCTCGTCACGCCCTAATCATCTACGACGATCTTTCAAAACACGCTGTCGCATACCGCGAAATGAGCTTGATTCTTCGCAGACCGCCGGGCCGCGAAGCTTATCCAGGCGACGTTTTCTACCTACACTCTCGCTTGCTAGAGCGCGCATCTAAGCTAAATGATAAGTTAGGTGCAGGTTCTCTAACGGCTCTTCCTATTATCGAGACTCAAGCTGGCGACGTTTCGGCGTATATTCCGACAAACGTTATTTCTATCACAGACGGCCAAATTTTCCTTGAGTCCGATCTATTTAACTCAGGTATCCGCCCTGCAATCAACGTCGGTCTTTCGGTTTCTCGCGTCGGCGGCGCAGCTCAGATAAAGGCGACCAAGCAAGTTTCTGGAACATTAAGACTTGACCTTGCGCAATATCGTGAACTTCAAGCGTTTGCACAGTTTGCGAGCGACCTTGACGAAAGCTCTAGAAAACAGCTCGAGCGCGGTCAGAGGATGGTTGAGGTGCTAAAACAGCCTCCTTACAGCCCGCTCGCAGTTGAAAAGCAAGTCGTTATCATCTTTGCCGGTACGAAAGGCTATCTAGACGACATTCCGACCGTAGCTGTTACAAAATTTGAAGCTGAGCTTTATCCTTATATTGAGGCGAAGTATCCTGAAATTTTCGAGCAAATTCGAACCAAAAAAGCACTTGACAAAGAAATCGAGGAGCTTTTGCACAAGGCGCTAAAAGACTTTAAAGCGACGTTTGCCGCTAACTAAGGCTAGAATATGTCAAATTTAAAAGATATAAAACGAAAGATCAAGAGCGTCCAAAACACCCAAAAGACGACGCGTGCGATGAAGCTGGTATCTACGGCTAAACTTCGCAAGGCTGAAGAAGCTGCTCGTCACTCTAGGGTTTATGCGCTCAAGATCAACGAAGTTTTATCTGAAATCGCCTACAAGATTAATCAATATCGCTCCGTAAATGCCGAGAGTAAATTTTTCGACGTTAAGGAGAATATCGAGAAGGTTGATATTATATTCGTTACCGCGGACAAGGGTCTTTGCGGCGGTTTTAATATTCAGACTATTAAAACCGTTAGAAATATGATTAACGAATTTAAGGCGAAAAAAGTAAAGATAAGACTCCGTGCGGTAGGTAAAAAAGGTATAGAATTTTTTAGCTTCCAGGGTATAAATTTGCTTGAAAAATACGTCGGCGTGAGCTCGTCTCCAACCTATGAGAAAGCTCAAAATATCATAAAAGACGCGATAGACGACTTTATAAGCGGTGCGACTGATAAGGTTATTTTGGTGCACAACGGCTATAATAATATGATCTCTCAGCAAATTCGCATAAACGACATCGTGCCGGTCGAGCCGCCAAAACTCGTCGAAGTCGAGACGAATTCTTTGATGGAATTTGAGCCGAGCGACGACGGTAAAATTTTAAACGAACTGCTTACGAAGTATTTCGAGTATAGTATGTATTACGCTTTAGTCGATAGCCTCGCAGCCGAACATAGCGCCAGGATGCAAGCCATGGATAATGCGACCAACAACGCTAAAGAGCGCGTCGCGCAGCTAAAACTATCGTATAACAAGGCTCGCCAAGAGTCTATCACCACTGAGCTTATCGAGATCATCAGTGGCGTCGAATCAATGAAATAATTAAGGAGTATGGATGAAAGGTATCATTTCTCAGGTAATGGGTCCGGTAGTCGACGTCGATTTCACGGATTACTTACCCAAGATTAACGAAGCCGTCGAAGTAAATTTTGAGGTTGAGGGCAAGCAAAATAGACTTGTGCTAGAGGTTGCCGCGCACCTTGGCGATAACCGCGTAAGAACTATCGCTATGGACATGAGTGAAGGCTTAACTAGAGGCCTTGAGGCTACGGCTTTAGGCGCGCCTATTAGCGTTCCGGTCGGCGAAAAAGTTTTGGGAAGAATTTTTAACGTCGTCGGCGATCTAATCGACGAGGGTGAAGGTGTAGAATTTGACAAAAAATGGTCTATTCACCGCGATCCTCCGCCGTTTGAAGAGCAAAGCACGAAGAGTGAAATTTTCGAAACGGGCATAAAGGTAGTTGACCTTTTGGCTCCTTACGCAAAGGGTGGTAAAGTCGGACTATTCGGCGGCGCCGGCGTCGGTAAGACGGTTATTATCATGGAGCTTATTCACAACGTTGCATTTAAACACAGCGGTTACTCCGTATTTGCTGGCGTCGGCGAGCGAACTCGTGAAGGAAACGACCTTTATCACGAGATGAAAGAAAGTAATGTTTTGGACAAAGTCGCCTTGTGCTATGGCCAGATGAACGAGCCACCAGGGGCAAGAAACCGTATCGCTCTAACAGGTCTTACAATGGCTGAGTATTTCCGCGACGAGATGGGACTTGACGTTTTGATGTTCATTGATAACATCTTCCGTTTCTCTCAGTCTGGCGCAGAGATGTCGGCGCTTCTTGGACGTATCCCGTCTGCCGTTGGTTATCAGCCGACTTTGGCGAGCGAAATGGGTAAATTCCAAGAGAGAATTACGTCAACCAAAAAAGGTTCGATCACGTCGGTTCAGGCCGTTTATGTTCCTGCGGACGACCTTACCGACCCGGCTCCTGCAACCGTTTTTGCGCACCTTGACGCGACTACCGTTCTAAACAGAGCTATTGCAGAAAAGGGAATTTATCCTGCGGTGGATCCGCTTGATTCGACATCAAGAATGCTCGATCCTCAAATTTTAGGCGGCGAACACTATAAAGTAGCTCGCGGCGTACAGGCGGTTTTACAAAAATATAAAGATCTTCAAGATATCATCGCAATCCTCGGTATGGACGAGCTTAGCGAAGAAGATAAGGTTACGGTCGATCGCGCTAGAAAGATTGAGAGATTTTTATCTCAGCCGTTCTTCGTTGCAGAGGTGTTTACGGGAAGTCCCGGTAAATACGTAAGCCTTGAGGAAAATATCGCCGGCTTTAAGGGAATTTTAGAAGGAAAATATGACGATTTGCCAGAAAACGCATTTTATATGGTAGGAAATATCGACGAAGCGATAGCGAAAGCCGAGAAACTTAAGGCCTAAATTTAAAGGAAAAGTAATGGATAAATTACATTTAGAAATCGTTACGCCTGAGGGTTTAGTGTTTTCAAACGATATTAAAAGCGTAGTTTTGCCGGGCAGTGAGGGCGAGTTTGGGGTTTTGCCCGGACACGCCTCGCTTATATCGCTTTTAAAGGCCGGCGTTATAGACATTGAGAGCGAAGATAAAAGCCATGATGCCGTAGCGATAAACTGGGGATATGCCGAGATAAACGAAGGCAAGGCGACCATCCTTGCCGACGGCGCCGTTCACGTGTCGGGAAATTCCGAGAGCGAGATAGCAAATTCATTACAAAAGGCAAAGGATTTAATTGCCAGTATGAGTAGTGAGAACAACGCTATGGCTGCTACTGTGGCAAAACTAGACAGCATGGCTCGGGCAAGATAGTGGCTGGACTTGATATTTTTTTAAACTACTTATCTAGAAGTAGTTTTATTACTATATTCGTGCTTAGCTGGCTTTCTTTTTATTTCATTATAAGCCTTACTATACTGTTTTCTCGTATGGCAGGGCTTAGGTCATGGCAAAAAAAAGAACAAAATGCTCTTGAGTCGTTATTAATGGGCGGGTCTAAACATGTTTTAAACGAATCCATTTTAAAGCGGTTCGTAAGCGGCTCGATATCTAGAGAGAAGCTCTCGGTCGCCGTTAGTATCGCTGAGCGAAATGCGACCAGCGGTATTACTTGGCTTAGTATAGTTGCCTCTACGTCGCCTTTCATTGGACTTTTTGGTACGGTTGTTTCTATCTTGGAGACCTTTTCTCAGCTTGGACAAGGCGGCGGAAATTCTTCTCTAAATGTTATCGCTCCTGCCATCAGCGAGGCGCTAGTGGCAACCGGAGCGGGTATATTTGTAGCGATACCTGCTTATACGTTTAGCTTGCTTATCAAGAGGAAAGCTTACGAGCTTATGGGCGTGATTAAGCGAGAGGTGGATATTCTCGTAACGCTTAAAGAAGATCAATGATAAATCTTGACGAAACCCCGGAGTTAAACATAACTCCGCTTGTGGATATCATGCTAGTTTTGCTGGCGATTCTTATGGTTACTACGCCTACCATTGTTTACGATGAGCAAATTTTATTGCCGGACGGCTCAAAAACTAAAGCCTCTTCAGCCCAAAAAAAGGATTTAACCGTTATCGTGGATGCTACAAAAAAGGTTAGGATAGATCAAAGCACTATGGATTTGCGTGAGCTTCCCGATAACATCGTACTTATCGGGGCAAGATACGATAAAAATTCGCCCGTTTACATCAAGGCCGATAAAAGTCTTATATATGACGATGTAATGTTTGTTTTAAAAAGCGTAAAAAACGCTGGTTTTACAAAGGTAGCGCTTCAGACTAATGGATAAATTTGACCTCAAATTTAACACTTCCGGCTACTTTGTGCTGTCGGCTTTTCTTTATTTTTGCATAATAATTGGTATTTTTATCAAGCTTACATACTTTAAGGAAGAGCCGAAAAAATATACCGATACTAAAGACGCCTTTATGGATATCATGATAGTCGAGCGTGAACCTGACGTTACCGTAAAAGCACCAGAGCCTAAAAAAGAGGTCGTAAAAGAAGAAAAACCACAGCCTATAAAAAAAGAGGAAGAGGTTAAAAAAGAAGAACCCAAACCTGATACCACCAACAAGCCGCCTGAGCCTGATCCTGTACCGCCAAAACCTGAAGAAAAAAAAGTTGAAGAGCCAAATTTAAAGGATTTATTCGGTAGTATCGATACCTCTAAACTAAAAGAGGATAAGGTTGCTAAGAAGAAAGAGCAATCCAAAGAGCAAAGTCGCAAAAAACCAGAAAAAGTCCAAATAAAAAGCCAGCAAAAAAAGGCTAGCGATGTAATTAATGCGCTTACTTTAGATCAGGTTGCCAAAACTCCAAAGTCGCAAATGACAGGTGAATATAACGAATATTTTGGCATGATTAGCAGAATTTTGCAGAGCAGATGGAGCGCTTATAAAGCTGATTCTAGCGATGAAGCGGAGGTTGAGATCGTCATCGACATTGACGGATCGTTTAGTTATGATATAAAAAAGTTATCGTATAATAGCGAATTTAACGACAAAGTTAGAGATTTCTTAGAGCGTATGACTTCTGAGAAATTTCCGCCGCCTACTCAGATAGGCAGAGCTGTTAGGCTCGGAACTAAATTGCAAGACAAACTAGAATAATGGAGGAACAATGAAGAAAATTTTACTTTTTCTTACTTTTGCGAGTTGGCTTTTTGCCGTTGATGCCACTATTTCGGTCGTCAACAAGGGCATGGCCTTACCAAAAATCGTGCTTCAAGACGCCACTACGGCCGTCGGAGATCAAACTTTTAAGGGTAAATTTCACAAAATTATGCTGGGAGACCTAAAGGTAAGCTCTGATTTTGAGGTCGTAGACGAGTATGTCGCAAGTAGCTATGAAGGTGACTCAAATACGAATGTCATGAGCGAAAAGGGTGCGCAACTAATTTTTAGATACGCGCTTGAAGGTTCGCCAAATTCGCCTCTTACTTTAAGAGTTAAGCTTATAAATGCAAAAACGGCAACTATCCAGTACGAGAAAATTTACAATATGAACGACGGAGCAAAGTATCCGTTTATCGCGCATAAAGCGATAGTCGAGCTTATTAACGAGCTAAAAATGCCTCCGGTTAACTGGATGGAGAAATTTATCATTTTCGCCAAGGGAACAGGCTCAAAACAAAGCGAGATCGTTATAGCCGACTATACTCTAACCTATCAAAAAGTACTTGTACGCGGCGGTTTAAATATATTTCCTAAATGGATAGGAGCCGACCAGAGAGCGTTTTACTACTCTGATTATAGCGGTAAAAATTTAGTGCTATATAGGTACGACGTCGCAAGCGGCCAAAAAACTAAAATTTTAGATAGCAAGGGCGGTATGCTTATAGCCTCCGACGTTAGTCAAAACGGCGATAAAATTTTGCTAACTATGGCGCCTCAAGATCAGCCCGATATCTATATATATGATTTAAATTCAAGAAGATTATCGCAGATAACAAACTACAGCGGTATCGACGTTAACGGCAATTTCGTAGACGGAGATAGGCGCGTAGTTTTTGTTTCAGATAGGCTCGGCTATCCGAATGTTTTTGCTCAAAACGTCGACGGAAGCGGTTTTGAGCAGATGGTTTTTCACGGTAAAAATAACAACTCCGTCAGCACTTATCAAAACTATATAGTTTATTCAAGTAGGGAAGACGGCAAGAGCAGTTTTGGCACGAGGGATTTTAATATCTATATGATTTCTACTCAAACCGATTACATTAGACAGCTTACCGCAAGCGGAAAAAATTTGTATCCTAGATTTTCTAGCGACGGACAAAGCGTAGTGTTTATAAAAGAGCTCGGCGGGCAGAGTTCTTTAGGTATAATTCGCGTGAACGAGAACAAAAGTTTTCAATTTCCATTAAAAATCGGTAAAATTCAGTCGATTGATTGGTAATATTTAGTAAATTTTATGATATAATAGCGATTAAATCTTATAAAAAGGATGAAAATGAAAAAAGTAGTTTTAGCTTCTGCTGCTGTGGCAGCTTTATTGTTGAGCGGTTGTAGCTCTAAAACCCCTGAAGTTGATATGAGCGCTGATGCTAATCAAAACACGAGCGGTATGAACTCAAGCGATAATATGATGAGCGATAGCGAGAGATTACAACAGTTAATTTCAAGTATCGAAGGTCAAGTTCAAACTGTGTATTTCGACTTTGATAAATTTAATATCAAAGGCGATATGCAGCCTGTTATCAATACAAATGCAGGCTTGTTTAATCAAGCGGACGCTCAAAACCTTTCTGTAAAAGTAGAAGGTAACTGCGACGAATGGGGTACCGATGAGTACAACTATGCCCTTGGCCTAAAAAGGGCGAAAGCTGCCAAAGACGCTCTAGTAAAACAAGGCGTTAATGCAGATAGAATAATGGTTGTAAGTTACGGCGAAAGCAATCCTGTTTGCACAGATAAATCAAAGGCTTGCGACGCTCAAAATAGACGCGCTGAATTTAAAGTTCTTCCATAATTTAGTTTTATGACAAATTTTAAAACTATCGTGGCTCTTTTTGCGGGAGTCACGCTCTCTTATTCTGCTTCCAATGAAATTTCGGTATTTGATGCTGGAAATTTAGATAGTTCTAGCCCTTATGGTTTGACTGATAATGAAAAAACGTTTCTAAAAAATAAACAAAACGTAGAAAACCTAAGTAGAAATATGGGCGATGTCGAGTCAAATTTAAATGCCATGCAAGAGCGCCTAGAAGGCTTACAAAGCGTTTTAGACGGGCTAAATTCAAGAATATCTAGGATAGAAAAAAGACTAAACGATCTCGAAGGAAACGACGGAAATTCTACCGCAAAAAGCGATTTTGAGGAGCTTAAAAAATACGTAGAAGAAAGTCGAAAAATACAAGAAGCCAATAATGCTAAAATCACCAAAGCCCTTAAAGATATGGGTGCCTTGATAGATAAGAGCAACGCTGTGCCCGCTACCACAAAAAAAAACGATGAAGACAAGCCGGTAGATAACAATAGCCCGGTTGCTGAGCCGCAAACTCCAAAGGCTGATTTTACTAAACAAAAAAATCAAGATGTGGCGAGCGAAGCCAAAAAGCTGTTTGACGCAGGCAAGCTTGACGATGCAAAAGCTAGATACGAGTATCTTTTAAGCAAAGATCATAAGCCTGCTATGGCAAATTTTTATCTCGGCGAGATAGCGTATCAGCAAAAAGCTTATAACAACGCCATAAAATACTACCAGCAAAGTATTCAGCTGTACGACAAAGCTGACTATACGCCAAAACTTCTTTATCACACAGCTATCAGCTTTGATAAGATAAAAGACACGGCAAGTGCGAATAAATTTTACAAAGCGCTAAAACTAGGCTATCCTGACAGCAAAGAAGCCAAAGCCGCACCCATTCGAAACTAAAACTTTTTTAATAAATTTAACGATATAATCACGTTATTTTCATAAATAGGAGAAAAACGTGAAAGAACAAGTTATAGCTATGTTTTATGAGCTAAAAGATGCAAAAACGGGCGAAATTTTAGAGTCCAATATGCAAGTAGGGCAGGAGATTTCTTTTTTAACGGGCCGCGGACACATCATTGAGAAGCTAGAAGAAGAGGTCGCCAAACTAGAAAAAGGCGAAACGAAGGTTATCATTATCCCAGCTGCGCAAGCTTGCGGCGAGTATGATTCTAGTGCCGTTCAGATGCTACCTAAAGAGCAATTTGCGGGCATAGAGCTAAAAGAGGGCATGGAGCTTTTCGGTCAAGGCGAGCACGGCGAGAGCGTACGCGTGATAGTAAAATCTATCGGCGAGGACGACGTGACGGTTGATTTTAACCACCCTTACGCGGGCAAAGATTTGGAGTTTAAGGTTCAAATTTTCGACAAACGCGACGCTACGCCGGACGAGATAGCTACGGGCATGGTAGCCGGCGCTCACGCATGCGGATGCAGCGGGCACGATCAAGACCATCATCACGGCGAGGGCGGTTGCTGCGGACACGGACACCATGACCACGGTCACCACCACGGCGACGGCGGATGCGGCTGCCACTAGGAGAGCCTAGATGAGAGCGGCGTTTATATTCCCGGGACAAGGCTCGCAAAGCGTCGGTATGGGTAAGGAAATTTACGAAAATTTCCGCCCGGCCGCCGAGCTTTTACAAAATGCAAGCGATAGCCTAAAAATCGACTTTTCAAATCTACTTTTCAACGAAAACGACCTCATAAACAGGAGCGAATTTACCCAGCCTGCCATCGTTTTAAACTCGCTTATGTGCTATCTCGCGCTAAAGCAAAGCGTAAATTTAGAGCCTAGCTTCGCGCTTGGCCACTCTTTGGGCGAGTTTAGCGCGCTTGCGGTTAGCGGTGCGTTTGATTTTGCGGGTGCGCTTAGGATCGTAAATTTGCGCGGTAAATTTATGCAAGAGGACTGCGCGGGCAAAGACGTGACGATGAGCGTTATTTTGGGTCTTAGCGACGAGACGGTCGAGCAAATTTGCAAAAACGCACAAGCGGACGGCCATCAAATTTACGCGGCGAATTACAACTGCGACGGTCAGATCGTGATCGCGGGACTAAAAGACGACATCGCCAAATTTGAGTCCGCGTTTAAAGAAGCGGGCGCTAAGCGCGTACTGCCTCTAAATATGTCCGTCATCAGCCACTGCCCGCTTTTAAAGAGCGCTAGCGAGAAGCTAACGGCGCAGCTAGAGCCAGCGTTGGCAGTTAAATTTGACCCGGTCGTTTCAAACGCGTCTGCGAAGCCTTACGGCACGAAAGACGAAGCGCTAAATTTGCTAAAAGCCCAGCTCGTTAGCCCCGTTTTATACAAACAAAGCATCAAAAGCATCGAAAACGAGGTCGATATTTTCGTGGAGTTCGGCGGTAGCGTGCTAAAAGGCATCAACAAAAAAATCACCGAGAAGCCGACATTTAGCGTCACCGATCTTGGCAGCCTTGAAGAGCTTTTAAAGGAGCTTAAATGATAGCGATCTTAGGCGCGATGCGCGAGGAGGTCGCTCCTCTGCTCGAGCGCATCAAGGATTACAAGGAGGTTAAGCACGCAAATAACGTATTTTACCTAGCAAACTTCGGCGGCAAAGAGCTTGTGATAGCCTACTCTAAGATCGGCAAGGTAAACGCCGCTCTTACCGCAAGCGCGATGATAGAGAAATTTGGTGCCAGTAAGCTACTCTTTACCGGCGTCGCAGGCGCGCTAAATCCAAATTTGAAAATCGGCGATATGCTTTACGCGACTAGCCTGGTGCAGCACGACGTCGATATAACGGCGTTTGGCCACCCTTACGGCTACGTGCCCGAGACCAGCATCTTTATCAAAAGCGACGACTCTCTAAACGCGTTAGCCTCTAGCGTCGCGGCCGAAAAAGGCATCGAGCTAAAAGGCGGAGTCATAGCCACGGGTGATCAGTTTATCTGCGATAATGCTAAAAAAGAGTGGCTAAAGGCAACCTTCAAAGCCGATGCGGCCGAGATGGAGGGCGCTAGCGTGGCGCTGGTTTGCGAGAGTCTTGGCGTGCCGTTTTTCGTGCTTCGCGCGATTAGTGACGAGGCGGGCGGCAGCGCGGAGTTTGACTTCGATAAATTTTTACAAGACTCGGCAAACGTGAGCGCGCAGTTTATGCTCGCTATGATCGAGCGGCTATGATAGAGCTTAGCAAGCGGCTGCTGCGCCAGGTCGGGCAGACCAACGCCAGATACCGCATGGTGCGCGGCGGGGATAAAATTTTGCTCGGTCTTAGCGGCGGCAAGGACAGCCTCGCGCTCGCGCACGTGCTAAAACACATGCAAAACGTCACGCCCGAAAAATTTGAGTTTAAGGCCGTGACGCTAAGCTACGGCATGGGCGAGGACTACGCCTATCTCACGCGCCACTGCGCCGAGCACGGCATCGAGCATGACGTGATCGATAGCTCGATATTTGAGATATCGAAGGACAAGATCCGCAAAAACTCCAGCTTTTGCAGCTTTTTCTCGCGTATGAGGCGCGGCTATCTCTACACCTACGCGCTCGAGCACGGTTTTAACAAGCTCGCCATCGCCCACCACCTCGACGACGCGGTCGAGAGCTTTTTTATGAATTTTACTTATAACGGCGCGCTGCGAACGCTTGCTCCAAAATACGTCGCGGCAAACGGTATCGAGGTTATCAGGCCGTTTATATTCGTGCGCGAAAGACAGCTACGCGAAAACGCCGTGCGAAACGGACTTACGGTTATCGGCGACGAGGCGTGTCCGGCGATGCGATTTGATATCAAGATGCCTCACGCTAGAGCCGAAACCAAGGAGCTTTTGGCAAATTTAGAAAAGCAAAATCCAAAGCTCTTCGTCTCGCTAAAGGCTGCTTTTGAAAACATCCACAGCGATACGTTTTTCGCCGCTCAGGCGCAAAATTTAGAAGAATGCGACGATTGATACTCGTAAATTTATCCGCTTTGGATGGCTGCTGATTTTGGTTGGAGCGGGCTTGGCTTAACGCTAATTTTATGCCGGATTTTGGCTATTTGACGTTTTTGTCAATTTTAAGCGAAATAAAATTCGGCAACTTTGTCCCTTTATCTCGTGTATTTAGAGATTTAAAACGGCAAATTTTAGCTACTTGCCCATTTGTGCCGCATCTGGTTGGAGTTACCGAATTAAGCGACGATGCGACCGTTTTTGATAGATCTAGCGAAATTTTAGCAAATTTTGCAAAAATCAATCAAGCTACAAAATTATAAGCCTTGCGTCGATAAAATTTGTAGGAGTGTCCAAAAGTAAAATTTGCTCGAATGTCGAATATACTAAAGGTACTCTGGCAAAACCCAGCCTAATAATCTGTTTTAGCGTCAAATTATAGACTAACGACCTTGTATATATATATTCGTCGCAGCATCGCTATAAAACCACATTGTCTCCAAAAAGACCGTTATAGTTATGACCAATAGCAAATGAGAAATTTACTACCGCATGAAAAAATCAAAAACTGTATACCAAAATTAGGATTTTGCCGTAACTCTGCCTAAATCTAACTAAATCATATTTTCTATTCTTACCGATAAATTTCATTTTTATTTTTTTTTGATATAATCGCACGTATTCTTAAAAGGTTTTTAAACCGTAACGCACGCTAAATTTAGGTATCAAATATCGATATGTCTAGCGCCGATTTGTCGGTTTATAAAGCATTCCAAGCTTAGATTTAACCCGCCTTTAAGACGTCAAACCATAACTAAGAACATTAAAAGGAGTCCACATGGCAGTA
>NZ_CAJPQR010000042.1 GCF_905372745.1 uncultured Campylobacter sp.
AAAAAAAAAAAAAAAACGGATAGGCATACATCTCAAGCAGCCTTTTATCTCTATATAGGGTATTTGGCTCTACGCTGGGGGCTTTTATTTCGAGCCATCTTTGCGCGAGTTTTTAAAATTTGCCTGCTCGTTTATCTCGCTCCCATGCTTGACGTCGATGCTGTCTCTTGCCTTTTGCTCCAGCTTAAATCTCTCCTTACGTGCCATGGCCAAACTAAATTCAGGGAAGTCTCCTAAATTTAGCCTTTTGATTTTATTGTCGGCTGGACTTCGTAATTTGCGAAAAGCGACGAAATAGGTTTTTATAAGCTTGTATGGTGAGCGAATTTAGTGAGTTTTTTGTCGTAACGGCTCAGTAAGTGACGGTAGCGCTTATAAAGATTGGTCAGAATACGATGTTTTGAAGCATTTTTCCATAAATCTGGTTACCCTGAAAGGATTCGAACCTCTGTTAGCTGATCCAGAGTCAGCAGTTCTACCACTAAACTACAGGGTAACGATAGGCGAAATTATAGCGAGCGAAATTTAAATCAGCTTTAATTATTTCAAATTTTGAGGATAAAATCGTAAAAAATCATCAAAGCGCGGTAAAATGAGCTTGCAATCGTCGCTGGCAGCACCGCAAAAATATTCGTGAGTAAAGGTGGAAATTCTTGCGGTCAAAATTCGGAAGCAAATTTAACCGCATTAAAAAACGTTTCCGAATTTAATACGATAAAATCGCCGCATAAATTTGACCGGATTTAAATTCGCAAAATTTAAACGCCAAATTTGACTACAGAACAAAAACTAGGCCAAATTTACTTCTAAATTTTCCTACAAGCACCGCGTTTTCGTAAATTTCACAGCCCGAAATTTTCAAGATGCGCTAAAAACTTTTCGGGCGGGTAAAAGCCGATGAGTCGCGCGTTTTTTAGCTCGTCTTGCGCGTGGCTACCTGCACGGAAAAATAGGATCGCAGGCGGTCCGATGAGTCCGAATTTTTTCATTATCTGTGCGTCATCATTGCTATTTTTCGTCACATCCACTCGCAAAAGAGTAAAATTTTCTAGCTTTTTTAGCACGGCTTCGTCTTTAAAAGTAATCTCGTCAAGCTCGTTACAGCTAGCGCACCAAGTCGCATAAAAGTCGATTAGCACGGGTTTAGACGAGCTTTTTACCGCATTTTCTAGCTCGGTCAAATTTAAGACGGCGATAAAATTCGGTTCGTTTTTGCTCAAATTTACGCCTGCGCCGCCTGCATTTTTAAAACCTTCGAGCGGATTTAGCGCTGATTTAGCGCCCGAAAACGAGCCCGCGATCAGCAAGACGGAGTAGATAAAGGCTAATAGCGCCGCACCTTTTAGTAGTTTTTTGCCGCCGCTTTGCTCGCTACTTGTCGCATCAAAAGCTCCGAAAAATACGCTAGCAAACACGCCGATAACGCCGTAAAGCAGTATCTCCGCCGTAGCACCCATCACGCGCGCGCTCAGCCAAACCGCCATTATCAGCATGATAAAGCCAAAAATAGTCTTTATTTTGTCCATCCAAGCGCCCGGCCGCGGTAAAATTTTACCCGAGCTTGCTCCAATGAGCAGTAGCGGCACGCCCATGCCAAGCCCCATCGTAAATAGCGCAAGCCCGCCAAAAAGCGCGTTTCCGCTCTGCGCTATGTAAAGCAGCGCGCCCGCAAGAGGTGCGGCGACGCAGGGGCTAGCGATGAGCGCGGATAAAAATCCCATCGCAAAAACGCCGATTATTCCGCCTTTGCTTTGAGCTTTTTTGTTAAGCGCGTTTTGCATGGCAAGGGGCATCTGAAGCTCGTAAAGTCCGAACATCGAAAGCGCGAGCGCGACGAAAACGAGGCTAAAACCGATCAGTACGGCCGGGGTTTGCAGCGCGCTTTGCACGCCCGAGCCAAAGACGCTAGCTGCCACGCCCGCGACTGCGTAGGCGCATGCCATCGCAAAAACGTAGACGACAGAGAGGAAAAAGCCGCTCGTAGCACGCGAGTTTTTGGTTTTGCCCTTTTTAGCGTGCTGGTTGTCGCTATCAAATTTGACCGAGTTTTCGTCTACCGCGCTTAAATTTACGGCGCCGTTTTTGCCGTCTTGTGCGCTGCTAGCTTGCTTTGAGACGATGATAGATGAAAGGATCGGTATCATCGGAAAGATGCAAGGCGTGAGCGAGAGTAGCAATCCGTAGCCAAAAAACGTAGCGAGCGATAGGAGGAAATTTGCGCTGCTAAGGCTTGCGGCGATGGAGTCTTGCTCGGAAAGCGGCGCCTGCGAGCCGGCAAATTCAGGCTCGGCTGCCTCTATGATCTGCGCGACGGAGTAGCCGCCAAGACCCTTTTTGACGCCAAATTTGAGTACTTGCGGTTGATAGCAGATGCCGTCTTTGGCGCAACCTTGGTATTCGAGCTTTAGAGTGAAATTTTCGCCGCCGATAAGTCCTTTTAGCAAATTTATCGGCACGAAAAGGCTAAATTTACCCGTATAAACTTCGCGTTCGTCGTAAATTTCGCCTTTTGGGAAGTTTAGATGCGAGTTTAAATTTTTGTCGCCTAGGCTTGCCGCGAGACTGTCTTTGTAGACGTGGATATTTGGCGCAGGGGCGAATCTAAACTCGACGTTTTGGTCGTCGGCGTGCGCGGTGAGACCGAAGGCTTCTTTGACCGAAAGCGGTTCGGCAAACATAGCGCAACAGGTCAAAATCGCCGCAAAAATCATCCTAAAAATCATAATATTCCTTGAAATTTTTATCGTATTTTACACAAGCTCCCATAAAGTCAGCGTTAAATGTTAAATTAAGAGGCATATTTTAGCTAAATTTTAATTATTTGATAGTAACATTTTAAAAATATCCAAAGGAGGTTTAGAGTGAGTAAAAACGGCACGGATAGCGTAAAATTCGACTACGAGCACGAGCTTAGAAAGCTGCAAATCGAGCTTTTAAAATTTCAAAATCACGTAAAAGAGCAGGGTCTGCGCGTACTCATCATCATCGAGGGGCGCGATGCGGCGGGCAAGGGCGGCTCGATAAAGCGCCTAACCGAGCATCTAAATCCGCGCGGTTGCCGCATCGTGGCGCTTGAAAAGCCGAGCGACGTCGAGCGCTCGCAGTGGTATTTTCAACGTTACGTCGCGCATTTACCAAGCGCTGGCGAGATCGTGATCTTTGACCGCTCGTGGTACAACCGCGCAGGCGTCGAGCCAGTGATGGGCTTTTGCACGCAGGAGGAACACAAGGAGTTTTTACGCGAGGTGCCTAAATTTGAGGAGATGATCAAAAACTCGGGCATCATTTTCTTTAAATTTTACCTCTCGGTCTCAAAAGAGGAGCAAAAAAAGCGCTTCAAAGAGCGCCTCACCGACCCGCTCAAGCAGTTTAAAATCTCCCCAGTGGATGAAAAAAGCCAGGAGCTCTGGGATCAGTACACCATCGCCAAGTACTCGATGCTACTAGCCTCAAATACGCCTTTTTGTCCGTGGACGATCATCGTTTCAGATAGCAAAAAGCAGGCTCGCATAAACCTTTTTAGATACATCCTAGCAAATGTCGAATACCCGAAAAAAATAGACGCCAAAAACTTTGAGTGCGACGAAAACGTCGTAAGAAGCGGCGAGGAGGAGATACGCCAGATGGAGGCAAACCTCAAAAACGAGAAGCTATCTAAGATGAACGGGTAGGGCGAGTTTGGGTCAAATTTGACGTGCGGCGCGGCAAACGGCCTCGCGCGAATTTGCCTAAATGTGTCAAATTTGACTCGGCAGTTAAATTTATACTCGGGCGACCAAACCCGCACCTTTTTGATATGAACGGCGGTAAAATCGGCGCTTGCTTGTTTTACGGAAACAAATTTGCGAGCGGCGCTATGGCAAATTTAACAAAGCCGGTCGGAGCTAAAAATTTAACTCAAATTTGCCAAATTTTAGGCGCTCGGCAGATCAAATTTAAACCGCGCAGAGCCGTTACTCGCGCATTTTATAGCCAAATTTAAACGTCATCCACATCATCCACGTCGTACCATGCGCCAACTAGTAAACCCTGAGACGTCGCCGTTATCAAGATATTGGTCCAGTGGAGCGCGCTGCCGATTTGCGCTTTTGCAAAAACCGCGATGTAGCCGGATAAAACCGAGAGTATAAACATGTAGGCATAAATTTTAAACAGCGGATTTTGCGTGACGCGCGCCAACCTAAAATTTAAAATCGTCCAAGAAATCGCCGACAAAGTAAATAATGTAAAAAATATAAGCATAAACTCGGCGCTATAAAATCTTTCCTTAAAATATGCCGTTGCCACCATAACAACCCAAAAAATCCAACTCGCATGAAACGGCCGCACGAGATTCGTCTCGCATAGAGGCTGAAGCGCTTTAAAAGCCGCATAAAAACAAGCGATTGTGCCTATAGTCCCGAGTACCCAATGGTTTCTGTCCTGAAACTGCGGCGAAAAAACTACAATGTAAGATGACAAAATCGTAAGCGACATGCAAATAGCCGCTAAAAATCCTAAATTTTTTGCGTTGTTTACTGTTTGGGCTCTGTCTTCGGTCAAATTTTGTTCGTTTTCTCTCATCTTATTCCTCCTTTATCATAGTCCAGGCGTATAGATAAAACGCAGTCGGTAGTACGTAGAGTATCGCGATGCTTAACGCCGCGGCTAACATATATACACCTCCTTCAAAAAAGCCAAACATCGCTAGAGTTTTTATCGCTCCTCCGACGACGGCGCTAATGATAGCAAAAAATACGTAAGTCTTAAAAAGCTTATTATTCGTGATTTTGGCTAGAGCGAAATTTAGCTTAAACCAGAGTATAAAAAAATATATGCCGATACCGACTAATACGTAGCTAACGGCTTTGACGGCGCCCGGCGTTATTCCTTCTAGACCAAGCGCTAACAAGAGAAAAATCGCTAGTACGACCGCGATTACGGCTTTTATGAAGATTTCATAGACATCGGTGTCATAGATATCGGCCAGTTTTTTAATCGCTAACCAAATATAAATAGTAGCCGCTAGCGTCGTTAGGTTGGTGATCACGCTATCTATCAGTTCTAAGTTTTGCAGTTGCTTTAAAGTATGGGGTTGCGTAAAGGCTTTGTAAACCGCTATCAAAAACGATGCGGCAAAGTTGGCTAGAAAAAACCAGCATGATATTATGCCTTGCCTTTTGGCTTCTTTTAGGACTTTTTGTTTATATGATATTTCTTGCACGTTTTTCCTTTTGCTTAGATTTGTTTATTTGGGTTTTGGCGGCATAAATTCAGGCTCTAGCTCCTCTGCGTTTGCGCCTGTTTCGTTTAAATTTACTCTATTTTCGTTACTAAATTTACCCACGCTGATCCATGCCGCAAGCAAAATGCACGAGGCCGCAAGATCAAGGGACGCGGCTACGTGGGTTTTAAATTTAGCTACGGGCAAGATTAGGCTGGGCCAGGCGGCCTCTAGTGCGTAGTATGCGGCATTTACGGCGACGTTTACGGCAAACGCCCATCCATAGACGCGAAAAAGGACGCGGTTTAGCGCGCGGGATAGCTTAAAATTTACAGCAATCCACGAGACCGCTACGGCAAATGCGACTAGCGGAAGCAGGGCGTAAAATATGACGTCGAGAAAATTTTCGTCAAGGACGTAGAGCGCGATGAGGCATAAAATAGCCGTTAAAAAGCCGTTGTAGGCGTTATTAAAGAGGTTAAAAACGTTTGCGCCCGATAAGTCTTGGGCGTGGGCTAGGGCGTAGTTAAAAGATGTTAGCGCAAGCAGCCACGCAAAAATATGAATCAGCCAAAATATATTCCAATCGCCCGCCAGGTAGCTAGCGTTTGCCGCTAAAATGCAAACCGCACCGACGATGCCTTGGGTTTTGGCTTCGCTAAATTTTATTTTCAACCTTGCTCCTTTGTCGCGCTCGGGTCGTTTTTGGCTTTAAATTTATAAATTTGCGACCCGTAAAATAGAGAATATACATAAATTTGTTTTAAATGACTATTAAATTTAAGCTGCTTTGGAAATTTTAAGCTAAGCTCCATAAAAAGGCGAGATTAAACCAAGAGCCCTAAAAGCTCAGACTAAATTTAGACGCCGCCCTAAAATTTATAAATTTAAACGCCGCGAAAAAGGCAAAAATTTTTTGTATGGGTTTAGGTTTGAGTCTTGGCGCGGCAAGAGCGTTATTTTAAACGGTTTTAGTATTTTACTTACGTTTCTATGCCGTTTAAAAAATATTTTAGAGCGATAAATCGCAAAATTGACCCCGGCTAACTAGCTAAAAAACGCTTGCGTGTTGTGTTTTTTGGAGGGGGAGTGGCGACTACGCTATAAACGCAGACATTTTGGCTAGATGGGGCTAAATTTGCGGCTCAAAGGACGCTGGCAAAATTTGGATGTTTGTAAATTTTAAAGCGTCAAATTTGACGTATTTTAGGCTAAATTTAGCGGCAAATAACGCAAAAAATAAAGACTAGAAACGCGCTTCTAGCCTTTTACTTTAGTATATGCCGCGTTTTGAGCTTCCTGAGCTTATTGGCTTGTTATTAGGACAGTCCTCTTAACTGATTTTAGCTAGTTCTATTTGCGCCGTCTATGCCTTTTTGGCGATCTGTGTTAAATTTTCCATAACTCATTTTGATTCGGCGCTATATTTATAAATATCAAATCTAAGACTAAAATAAAAGATTAACGATATATAAATTTTAAAAATGAAACGTAATACTGCCGCGCCGAAATTTATCTACGGTAAATTTATAAGTGCAGCGCAAAAAGACAAACGCTACGCTAAAGCATAAGCAAACAGCGGACCTAACCGCCATAAATCAAAAGCTCACTTAAGCGCTACTTAAATCTTTTTTCTAAAATTTTAGAAAATTCCCAAGTCTTTCTGGCTTCGCTCAGTTCTTTTTTTTCGAGTTTTGCCACCATCATCTCCTCGTTTTTGCCTAGGCGCGAAACCACCTCGCCAAAGGGGCTAATCAGCATCGAATCGCCGTAAAAGCTCCACTGTTCGCCGCTAGCGGCCTTGTGGTTGCCGACGCGGTTTACGCGTAAAACATAGACGTTGTTCGTAAAGGCGCGGGTCTTTAGCAGCTCCTCCCAGCGCGACTCGCTAAAAAACGTGCACGCGGTGGGAACTACGACGGCATCGACTTTCTTGCGCGCCATATAGGCCCACGCCGCATCAAAGTGCGCCTCAAAACCAAACATCGCGCCGATTTTAAATTTCTCGTAACTAAATACGGGCAAATTTAGCTCGCCCTCGGTCTTGTTGGCAAAAAATTTCGCCTCGTTCCAGTGCGGGTAGGGCATCAGGATCTGCTGCTCGTAAAAGCGCGAGGACGCGGGGCTAAATCTCGCCGCAACCTTGATAAAACCTTTGCCTTTGGGTAGTACGAGCGGGGCTAGGATTTCTAGATTGTATTTTTGCGCCATTGCCGCAAGCGCGTGCTTTTTGCGCTCGCTTTGCTCCTTAATGAGGCTTTTTGGCATAAGCTCAAGCTCTTTAAAAAAGCTATTTAGCACGTACTCTCCGAGCACCACGAGCCTAGCGCCCTCATCCGCGCAAATCCTAAAATAATAATCCAGCCTCGACTCGCTCATGGGCTGAGTCGGCAGCTGCAAGGCGCAAACGGCCGCGCTACTCATCGTCCGCGTCCTTTACCACTAGCTTTGCGTTTTGCAGGATTTTGTCAGCTTCCTCGAGTAGCTTTTTGCCCTCTTTGTGTAGCTTGACGCTTTGTTCTAGGCTTAAATTTTCATCGCCGAGCTGTTTTAAAATTTCATTTGCTTTGGCGAGTTTGCTTTCAAAATCCTCGCTTAAATTTTCACTCATCTAAAACCTTTTTTATGATTTTTTCAAATTTATCTACTTCGACCAAAAACGCGTCGTGGCCGTAGTCGCTATCTATCTCGTGGTAGTCGCACGCCTTGCCGATACCCTGCAGCGTCTTGTGCATCTCGCGCATGCAGCTTGGCGGAAACAACATATCGCCGCTAAATGCGACCAGCGTAACCTTGGCGCAAATAGGCGAAAGAGCGTGCGCTAGGTCGTCGTAGTGGCGCGTACAGTCAAAGATATTCATCATCTTTACGATATAAAGGTAGCTCAGCGGGTCAAAGCGCTTAGGAAAGCCGCGGCCGTTGTACTCCATATAGCGATCGACCTGAAACCGCCCCGTAAGCTCGTAAAGACCGTCGGTTTCGACGTAGTTGCGGCCGAATTTGGAGTCCATGGAGCTAGGAGAAAGAAAGCTAATGTGCCCCGCCATGCGTCCTAGCGCCATGCCGGTTAGCCCCTGCGCGGCGATGTCGTTTTCGTCGTACTGCCCGTCTTTAAAACCTGGATCGCGCAGGATGCCCTCGATCGCGATTTTGTTAAACGCGATCGCCCAGGCCTTGCATTGATAGGTGCTGGCTAGGATGATGACGTTTTTAGCAAAATTTGGAAACTCGATCGCAAAGCAAAGCGCCTGCATACCGCCTAGGCTGCCGCCCACGACCGCATGCGCTCGCTCGATACCTAAGTGCTTAAAAAGCCTTATCTGTGCCTTTACGACGTCGCTGATGGTTAGCACCGGAAAGCGCAAACGATATTGCTTACCCGTGCTTTTTTCGATGCTGAGCGGATTTGTCGAGCCGAAATTCGAGCCGAGGATGTTTACGCAGATGACGAAAAATTTGCTCGTATTTATGCCCCTGTCATCGCCCACTAGCGCGTCCCACCAGCCGAATTTCTGCTCGTTTTCGTATCTGCCTGCGGCGTGGTGGCTACCGGTTAGCGCGTGACATACGACTATGACGTTGCTTTTATCCTTGTTTAGCTCGCCGTAAGTTTCGTAAGCAAGTTCAAATTCGGGTAAAATTCGGCCGCTTTCGAGATAAAGCGGCTCATTAAATTTTACCTTGCCGGTTTTTAAATTTAGCACTAATTGACTTTGTAGTTAGGGGCTTCTTGCGTGATTACTACGTCGTGGACGTGACTTTCTTTTAGTCCCGCGCTCGTGATCTCCACAAACTCGGCTCTTTCTTGAAAGTCCGCGATATCCTTTGCGCCCACGTAACCCATCGAGCTTCGCAAGCCGCCCACCATCTGATGCACGACGTCTTTTATAGAGCCCGCATACGGCACGCGGCCCTCGATGCCCTCAGGCACGAGCTTATCTTGCGCAGTGCCTTCTTGGAAATACCTATCGCTGCTGCCTTTGGTCATCGCGCCGATGCTACCCATGCCGCGATAGGTTTTATACTGGCGTCCTTGGAATGTTATCATCTCTCCTGGACTCTCGTCGCAGCCTGCTAGCAGGCTACCGACCATGATGCAGCTAGCGCCGGCGGCTAGGGCTTTAGCTAGGTCGCCGGAGTATTTTATACCGCCGTCTGCGATAACCGGGATGCCGTATTTTTTAGCCTGCGTTGCACAGTCGTCGATGGCTGAAATTTGCGGTACGCCTACGCCTGCGACTATACGAGTGGTGCAGATAGAGCCGGGCCCTATGCCTACTTTTATACCGTCAGCGCCTGCTTGTGCTAGGTCTTTAACGGCGGCTGGGTTCGCGATGTTGCCGACTACGACGTCCACGTTTAAATTCGCCTTGACCCATTTTAGAGTGTCGATGATGCCCTTTGAGTGTCCGTGCGCGGAGTCGATAACGATGACGTCTACGCCGGCTTCGGTAAGAGCGCGAGCTCTCTCAAAGTGTCCTACTCCGATGGCTGCGGCGGCTCTTAGACGGCCTAGCTTATCTTTGTTGGCGTTTGGATACTCTTTGCGTTTTTTTAGGTCTTTTATGGTTATGAGACCCTCTAAGCGCCCGTCTCTATCGATGATGGGGAGCTTTTCTACGCGGTTTGAGTGGAAAATTTTCTCCGCTTCGTCTAACGTGCAGCCTTTTGGAGCTGTGATGAGCGGGGCTTTAGTCATCCTATCTTTTACGGGAGTACCTCTGTTTGTCTCAAAGCGCAAATCGCGGTTGGTAAGAATGCCGATTAAAATTTTATTCTCATCCACGACCGGAACGCCCGAGATATGAAGGTCGGCCATGAGATCGAGCGCCTCGCCTACGGTAGCGTCGGGGCTAACGGAGATCGGGTCGAATATCACGCCGCTCTCGCTTTTTTTGATGCGGCGTACTTCGTGCACCTGCGATGCGACATCCATATTTTTGTGTATGACGCCAAGACCACCCAGACGCGCCATCATGATAGCTGCTCTATGCTCGGTTACCGTATCCATCGCGGCTGAGACGAGAGGGATGTTTAGCGAGACGTTTTTACTAAACATTGTTTTTATATCGACCTCTTTAGGCAAAATTTCAGAATACTGAGGCACCAAAAGAACATCCTCGAAGGTCAAAGCTCGCTTAATTATCTTCATCTTTTATCCTTTTATTAAATTTTCAAGGCTAAGAGCGCCCTCTAACAGCGTTTTTTCATCCCACGCTTTGGCGATGAGCTGAGCCGAGACGTTTAGTCCGTCCGCGTCCTTAGCCACCGGAACCGAAATGGCGGGTAAGCCGGCTAAATTTACGCTGATCGTGTAAATATCCGATAAATAGGCCTCTAGCGGATCTTTTAGATCACCGAATTTATACGCCGTGCGAGGAGCGACGGGCATAAAAATGAGGTCGCATTCGCTCAAAATTCGCTCGTATTTAGCTTTAGCGTAGGCTCGAGCTTTTTGCGCTTTGATGTAATACGCGTCGTAATAACCGCTACTAAGCACGAAAGTGCCTAACAAGATTCGTCTTTTCACTTCTTCGCCAAACCCCTCCGAGCGCGAATTTACGTAAAGTTCTTTTAAATTTTTGGCTTCCGCCCTGCGTCCGTATCTCACTCCGTCGTAGCGGCTGAGATTCGCGCTGGCTTCGGCGGTGGCGATGATGTAGTAGGTTGCGATATCGCATTTTGAGTTTTCTAAATTTTTATAGATTATTTTATGGCCTGCGGATTTTAAAATATCGACCGCTTTTAAAAGCGCTTTTTTAGTCTCCTCCGAGGCCTCGTTTACGTAGTTTTCGATTACGCAGATCGCGAGTTTTTTGTTTGAGTCTAGCTTGTCTGCGACGCTCTCAAATTTTATATCAGCGCTCGTGCTGTCTCTATCGTCGTGGCCAGCAATGATGTCGTATAGGATCGCGGCGTCTTCTACGTTTTGCGTTATAGGGCCGATTTGATCGAGCGAGCTGGAGTAAGCGCCAAGACCGTAGCGGCTAACGCGCCCGTAGGTGGGCTTTAGCCCGACGCATCCGCAAAATGCCGCAGGCTGGCGTATCGAGCCGCCCGTATCGCTGCCAAGGGCTGCAACCGCTAGCCCCGCCGCTACCGCAGCCGCCGAGCCGCCCGAGCTGCCGCCCGGTACTCTTTCGCGGTTTAGGGGATTTAGCGTTTTGCCGTAGTAACTGCTCTCGGTCGTGCTTCCCATGGCAAATTCGTCCATATTCGTACGGCCAAACGGCGCTAAACCTGAGGCTAGCAGCTTTTCGACGACGGTCGCGTTATAAGGCGCTACGTATCCTTGTAAAATTTTAGACGCGCACGTGACGCTCCAGCCTTTTACTTGGATGTTGTCTTTGATGGCGATCGGCACGCCCGCACCCAGTTTGTCAAGCGGCAAATTTGCCAGCTGCTCGACGTAAGCGCCAAGTTCTTTATCTGCGAAAATTTTCTTTTCCAGCTCGTTTCTAAGCTCGGCTATTTCGCCGACGCTTAGCTTTAGAGCTTGCTTTAAAGTTATCATTTTTTATCCTTAAATTTATTTACCGCTACGATACCCGCGGCTGTGACCGCGAGGATGGCCGCGATGGTCGCCGCTACGAAGCCAAAGCTAACAGGCTCAGAGAGCATTTAGCGCCTTTTCGCATCTAGGGCAGGTTTCGCCGTCGTGCTTAGCGGTAAATTTCCAGCATCTAGGGCATTTGAAGCGTTTTGATAAAACAAGCTTAAATTTATCGTTTCTGACGTCAAATTCGGCTAGGCCGTCGCTGCCGTCTAGGCTTTGGACGTCGCTAACCATATACCAGTCGCTGATCTCGTTTATATCTTCGCTTAGGATCAAATTTGAGCTGGTTTGTAACACTAGCTCTAAGGTCGATTTTATCTTTTTATCTTTTTTGAGTACGTCGATTAGCTCGAAAAACTTCTCGCGGCTAGCCACTAGCAGCTCGTCGTCTACGTTAAACTCAAAATCTAGCGGCGCGTACTCTAGATCAAAGGCGTCGGTCGTGCCGTTTTTTATGATCTTAGGCGCATAGTCCATCGCCTCATCTACGGTGTACGTTAGCGTCGGAGCGATGAGAGGCAGTAGCGCTCTGGTGATTAGCGCCATCGCGCTTTGAGCCGAGCGGCGCGTATCGCTGTCTTTGGCGTCGCAGTATAAGCGGTCTTTACAGATATCAAGGTATATGCCGCTTAAATCGGCGCTTAAGAAATTCATCAGCAGGCTAAAGCCCTTTGAAAAATCGTAGTTTCTAAACGCCGCTTCGGCCTCGTCGAATGCTTTTTTCGCGCGGCTTAGTATCCAGCGGTCTAGGATGTTGAAATTTGACGTTTCGATATCTTCTAGATCGTTTACGTTGGCTAGTAGAAATCTTATAGTATTGCGTATTTTTCGGTATTGTTCGCTTACTTGTTTTAGGATGTTTTCGCTGATTTTTAGGTCGCTGGAGTAGTCGCTAAGCGCAACCCAAAGGCGTAAAATTTCCACGCCGTAGGTTTTAGCGACGTCAGCCGGAGCCACGACGTTGCCCTTGCTTTTACTCATCTTTTGACCGTTTTCATCGACGGTAAAGCCGTGCGTGAGTACGCTTCTATACGGCGCTCGTCCTTGCGCGGCACAGCTTAGCAGTAGCGAGCTTTGGAACCAGCCCCTGTGCTGATCGCTACCCTCTAGATACATATCAGCAGGATAGCTACCAGCATCGTAGTCGCCGCTTTTTAGCACCGCAGCCCACGTCGAGCCGCTATCAAACCAGACGTCTAGGATGTCCATAACTTTTTCTAAATTTTGCGGGTCGTATTTGCAGTTTGACGGCAAGAGATCCTTTATCTCGCTATCCCACCACGCGTCCGCGCCTTTTTGCTCGAATATCGCCGCGACGTTATCTAAAATTTCATCGTCAAATATCGGCTCTTTTGTATCCTTATGCCTAAAAAACGCTATCGGCACGCCCCAGTCGCGTTGGCGCGAGATGCACCAGTCGGGACGATTTTCTATCATCGAGCCTATCCTTTTTACGCCGCTTGCAGGGTAAAATTTGACGTTTTCAAGCTCTTTTAGCGCGACTTCTCGTAGCGTTTTGCCCTCGATTTTCGGCTCGTCCATGGCGATAAACCACTGTTTGGTAGCGCGGTAAATAACGGGCTTATGTGTCCTCCAGCAAAACGGATAGGAGTGGACGAATTTACTCGCTTTTAGCAAATTTGAGCCTAGAAGCTCTAAAATTTTCTCGTTGGCTTTAAAGATATGCATGCCGATTAGCTCGTCTACTACGTCCTCGGGAAATAATTTTTTCGCCTTTAGCGTCTCGTCGTATAATCCGCCTTCATCAACCGGCATGATGACTTCGATGCCGTATTTTAGGCTCACGTGGTAGTCGTCTTCGCCGTGCCCCGGGGCAGTGTGAACTAGACCCGTACCGCCGTCCATCGTGACGTGATTGCCTAGGATAAATAGCGATTTTCTGCCGTTTAGCGGATTTACCGCGTGCAGGTTTTCTAGCTCTGCCGAAGCAAATTCTTTTAAAATTTCGCCCTTAGTTAGCCCTTCTTTTTCCAGCTCGCCAAGCATCTCTTTGGCAAATATTAAATTTTCAGCCGTTAAAACGTAAATTTCATTTGGATTTAGCGAGATGGCTTGGTTTGCCGGTAGCGTCCAAGGCGTGGTCGTCCAGATAACCGCGCTGGCGTCTTTTGCGCCTACTTTAGCCGCAGCTTCTTCGCCTAGCTTAAACGCGACGTAGATGCTGTAGTCTTCTTTGTCCTCGTACTCGACCTCGGCTTCGGCTAGAGCGCTTTTAGCCGCCCAGCTCCAGTACACTGGCTTGCTTCGCTCGATCAAAAGTCCGCGTTTGGCGACTTTGCAAAGCGTTTTGTAAATTTCGGCTTCAAATTTAAATTTCATCGTCAGATACGGATCGTCCCAGTCGCTGGCGACGCCTAGCTGTTTAAAGCTCTCCTTTTGCACGCCGATAAATTCTCTCGCGTGTTCGCGGCAAAGCTCGCGGATTTGCGTTTTGCTGAGGCTTTTTTTCCTATCGCCCAGTTTTACCTCGACTTGCTGCTCGATCGGTAGCCCGTGGCAGTCCCATCCAGGCGTAAATCTCACGTTTTCGCCGAAGAAATAGTGCGTTTTTAAGATGATGTCTTTTAGGGTTTTGTTTAGCGCGTGTCCGATGTGGATGTTGCCGTTAGCGTAGGGAGGGCCGTCGTGCAGAGTGAAGCTTTTAGCGGCTTTTTGCCTTTTGGCTTTCATTTTTTCGTAGATTTTTCTATCGTCAAACCACGATTTTAAGCGTTTGGGTTCGTTTTCGGGCAGGTTGCCGCGCATGGGAAATTCGGTGTTTGGAAGCAATAACGTATCTTTGTAATCCATAGGTTCGCCTTGAAGTAAAAAATTGGTAGATTCTATCCAAACGGCGATTAAACGCTACTGAAAAAACGCTATTTTAAGCTAAATTTATGTAAGATATTTTTAGCTTTTAAAGGAGAAAACAGTGAAAAACGCACTACTGATCATCGGCGAAGATATCGGCGTAAACGCGCCTTTTTTAGATTATATTATTTGCGCTTACAAGCGGCATTTCGGCGAGTTGGGCGAGTTTAGGTTTGTTAGCAAAAGCGACAAGGAGTTGCCGTTTATCATCGAGCATCTTTGTGCGCGCTCGGACGGTCTTTGTATATTTGCGTCGAGTAAAAACTACTCCGTCGCGGCTAAAATTTTAGCTACGCTTAGCGGCGACGTTTTAGAGCTAAAATCCCCTCAGATGCTAGCTCCCAGTAGAGCAGAAATCTTTAGCGACGAGAGCTTTTTAGTAAGATTAGACCAAACTTACGTAAATTTAATAAAAGCCGACGCAAATCAAAAATTGCCCGCCATAGAGATCAAAACGCAGCGCGATTTCGGATATTTTCACTTAGTAGACTTTGACGAGGAGAGCGCGAAAATCCTACTCGAACCGCTAGCTAAAACATACGAGGTGCAGATTTATTCGTCTCAAATTTTATCAAATTTGGCGTTAATCAGAGTAGAAGCGAATAAATTCGGTCAAATCGGCGGCTTTATAAACGGCTCGAAAAATCTCTTTTCGGGCAAATTTTTTGAAGGCGAAGACGTCGCGGCTCACGTAGCGCGCGTACTTATGTCAAGCGGGCTAAAGCTAACCTTTGCCGAGTCTTGCACTGCGGGGCTTGCTGCGGCAAAATTCGGCGCTTTTGCGGGGGTTTCGGCTGCATTTAACGGCTCGCTAGTGACCTACGCAAATAAGATGAAGCGCGACTGGCTGGGCGTTAGCGATGAGATTTTACAAACCTACGGCGCGGTGAGCGAGCAGTGCGTGATGGCGATGCTAAAAGGCGCGCTAAAGGCGAGCGAATCGGATTTTTCTCTAGCTATCAGCGGTATCGCGGGGCCTGACGGCGGTAGCGAGACAAAGCCCGTGGGGACGGTATTTGTAGGAGCTTACGCAAAGGACGGCGAGCGTATCATCGAAAGGCTAAATTTAAACGGAGACCGCAACTACATAAGAGAGCAAAGCGCGCTGGCTGCGTATGTTTGCTTGCTAAAGCTAAAGCCGAGGCTGTTTTTAGCGTAAATTTGGTCAAATTTGGTGAAATTTACGCTCGCTAAAATTTAAAGCAGATGCGTTTTGTTGTATTAAATTTGCAAAAAACGGCAGTAAGTTTAAAATTTGCCGCCGTCTTGCGCGCGAGTAGAGCATAAATCAGCTGCGCTAGACTTAAAATTTAGCGCATTTAGGTCTAGCGGATTAAAGTAAATTTGCGGATTATTTTTGATACGGCGCGGTTTCGTAGCCTTGATTTATTAGGCTGCTCATGCCGCCGTCAAGATTTATTATATTTAGCTCCGGCGAATCTATAGCCATAGCCGCCGCAGCGCTTCTACGCCCGCTCCTGCAAATTAGCGCGACGGGCTTTTTTAAATCGAGATTGGCTTTTAGTTCGTTTAAAAAGCTATCTTTGTCGGCGGGGTTAAAAGTGATGGTCTTTGCGCCTTTTATCACGCCCGTTTCCGCCCATTCAGAAGGCGTTCTGATATCTACGATCTGCTCGTAGTTTTTTATCGCCTCGGGACTAACTTGCACCGTAGTAATTTCAGCAAAAGCCATCGCTGCAGCCGCTCCTAAAAGTATAAACTTTCTCATTTTTTCTCCTTAAATTTTGTGGCGCAAATATTAGCACCGAATTTTAAACATTTTGTCATTATAAAGTCACTCCTAAATTTTTTATGAGCCAAGACGACGCAATCTCAAATTTACGTCAATGAAAAAAATAAAACATAAATTTGCGCTTTTTGTTTAAATCGCCGCTTTATCCAAGGCGTAGTTTTAGCAAATTTTAAAACGCGGCCATAGCGATTTTTGTCGATTATAAAATTATAAATTCTCCGGTTTTGCCTTATTTTTAGGATCGCGTTTTTTCCTCACTCGGCGACCGAGGCCGCAGCGATGCGAGCTTTTATGCCCGGGCGCGCAATGCTCGGTCTGCTAATTTTACTTCTAACGGCGGTTATCGTAGCTGCCTTGGTTGCGGCAACTATTATTTTGCGGTAAATTCGCCTTGCTGGGCTGCAGCATTACCTGCACGGCGCGCTTTATTAGGCGACTTGGGGTTAAATTTAGTTTTAAAGTGAATTTTTACCTCGCCTTTTTTGCTTGCGTTTATTGCCGTTTTTTGGAATCGTTAATCGCAGTTTTTAGGCTTTTAGATGCTTGATATTAGGATGTTTTTGCGTTAGCGGCGGTACTTGCCCGCAACTTTTAGCTTTTTTAAGGTTACGCGTTTTTTGCATCTAAGCGCCCGTAAAAATATGAAAATTGCGCTACATACTGCCCTAGTATTAAGCCGACAAAAACGCGCCAAGAAACAAGCTGAAATTAACGATAGCATCAAACGGTTTTGGGTTAAATTTAGGCTTTTGCGGAGTTAAATTTAAAGTCGTCGCTAGTTTAAATTTATGGATTTATGATAAATTTAAATTTAGCTTTGCTTAAATTTAAACGAGCTTAGCATAATCGCGCGATTTTCCGCTTTTGTCGTCTAAATTTACCTGAAATGCGAATTTGACGGGATCTGCTCAGTCTTGATTGCGATTTTCGACGTGATCTACTCTCGACCAGGCAAGTACGTAGATAAACCCTAGCGCTAGGTAGATGCCAAGCACCGCAAGCTCGATAGGATAAGGGTCGCGCAGGGCTTTGGTAAGCAAAAACTTTAGCGCCGAGGCGATAAGCGTGCCGACTACGCAAAGCACCGCGTAGCCTGAAAATAGGGCGTTTTGCGTGACGACGCCGAGTTTTAAATTTATCTTTATCCAAAGCAAAAACGCAAGCAACGCCACGGCGCAAATGACGAAAAATAGAACCTTATGCGTGCTGGCGGGAGCGTAGTTTGCGCTAAAGCTTAGCAAAATCATCACGCTGCTAATAGCGATAAAAATGCGGTAAAGCTTAAACACGCCTCCGCCTGCAAGTTTGTTTACCTTTGATATCGCGCCGTAAAGGCAGATAACGGAGACGAACAGCATCGCTACGCGCATGCTCGTTGCGATATCAAAGAGGCTTTTTGGTAAAACCATCTCTTGTGAGAGTAAATTTAAAATAACCAAAATCCCAGACGCCATGCCCAGCGCTTTTGCTGTGTTTAGATGCCTCATAAAGCTCGTTTGCATCTTTTTCCTTTATAAATTTTTGGAATATTTTATCTAAATATATTTAGAACTAACATTAAATTTATCCGCTTTTGGGTTCGGTTCGACAACGCTCGTGTAAATTTAAATAAATACTAGCTTAAATTTATAGGATAATATTAGTATCTTTTTTTAAGTTTATTAATAAAAAATAGTCTCAATGATAAAATAAAACGAAAATATCTTACAAATTTTTGATGCTTTGAAAGCATATATAGCTAGTTTAGCTTAAGATCTGATTTAATACCAAAATTTATATATATCTACGTTTTTTCAGGTACAACTAGCGCTTTCACCATAAAATAAAGCTTAAAAAAATGATAAATTCGTAATAAAAAAATAAATAAAAA
>NZ_CAJPQR010000043.1 GCF_905372745.1 uncultured Campylobacter sp.
GACTAGGCGACGAGAGGTCGTTTATGGTGAATTTTCACTATAATTTTTAATTAAATTTAAGTAGGCTCGTCGCGCGGTTAAATTTACGCGCGCGGCCCGCAAACTAGCATTTATCTCTCGCCTTTATATGATTCTTAATATTAAGCTAAATTTAGATACATTTAAATTTTAAATTTTTAGGAGGATAAATGAAAGCTAAATTTTCTATCATAGCCGCTGTTTTGGCGCTAGTTGGATGCGGCGATAACAACATAGATACCGTGAAAAACTACACTCTGCCGCAGAAAAAATCAATGACGATAGGAGCGGCCATAGACGGGTATGAAGGCTGCAAAAGCGTCAAGTGGGAGGACGTCAGCGCAAAGGATTTAAAAGCGGTCAAAGTAACCTGCGAGGTCTCGGACGCTATCCTCGAAGCTCAGTTTGACAACCAAAACGCCAGATACGAGGAGGCCGTGCAAAAAGCCAAAGACGAGGCGCAAAAAAACGTAGACAAGGCGCTAGAGCGGATAATGCAAACCTATAACGACCTAAAAACCGAGGCCAGCGTCGATGCTAGCAAAGAAGAGCTGCTCGCGTTAGCGAATAAATTTTGTAAATACGACGAGGAAAAAGAAAAGAAACACACCTTCGGCGCGCCGGTAACCTGCGATAACGACGCTCTAGCTAGCGAGCTTTTGGATAAACATAAGCTAAACGGAAGATCTCTTATATTTGCTACTTTCGTAAATCAGTTTCAGTGGGCTGCGCTTGACTCGCAGCGTCCGCCAAAGCCTATATTTTTCGGCGATATGCCAAAGAAAATCGGCTCACGTTCGTATGAGATTAAATTTATCATAAGCACAGATAAAACCGTCGATGTAGATCGTAAAGCTGCGATAATAGAAGACGGGGAGCGCAGGGATATTAGCGGTAGCGTGCTTAGCAAATTTTACGACAGATAGGGTTTGGCCGCTTGCGTTATTAGACGCCTAAGGCTAGCATTTTGGGGTTGCGCCTTTAAGGATCAAAGCACCTTCTTAGCGCCCGTAAAGTTGCGTAAGATTTACCGAGTATGTAGTCTTTTTGCAGGTAAATTCGAGCGATTTAACTTTAGTCTTTTTGTGCTTTAAAATCGCGTTTAAATTTAGATTTAGCGCAAATTTTATCCGCGCTAGTTTATCTAAATTTAGGCGATTTAAAACATAAGCGTTAGCCTTTATTTGCTTTATCAATCACTCCAAAGCTTGGTTTAGCGCCCAAATTTATGAGGCGTGTTGCCGACCTCGCATTTAGATTTGCAAGCCTTTAACGGCGTCGTTTAGCTTTTGCGATATTTGCGCGGTTAAATTTATGCCCAAATCTAGCCCGAATTCGACTTTTATTAGACCAGCAAAATACTTCATATAAACCTTGCTAAATAAGCGTAAATTTACGCCTGCAGCGTCAAAACAAAAGATATGCCGCTCTCATTTTGTTTTTGTATTTTGCGCTATTTTACCGCTTTTGCAAATCGGACGGGCTTAGCTAGCTAGTTTTTTTAAAATTCGCATAAATTTAAAACCCTCAAATTTACTCTAGCGACTTTTTGCATTTATTTTTTGGCTTTATACGCGCCGACGTTTTAGTTTGTCTTTTTACGCCGCGCTTGCCAAATTTGACGACTACTTCAAAACCGGCAACAAACGCAACCTAAATTTAGTCGCTACGTCCAAGTGAAATCCAAGCGTAGCCGAAAAATTTAGCCGCGAGCATAAGGGCTCAAAGGGCGGCATCCAAAGTAAATTTAACAAACTTAAAAAGCGGACTCGGCAATACGGTTTTACATTTTTGCAAATCGGGTTTTACGGGCAAGCATAAAATTTAATACAAAAATATAAAGCTTAAAAATAGCGACCGCACAGAGTACCCGCCTACAAGCCAAGCTTAAAAAGCATAAAAATCAATGGAGAACAAAACTCCCGATTAGAAGAGATTAATTTATAAAACAAGAAAAAGAGGCGGACGAGAGGCAAAGCCAAGCGCCCGCGTAAATTTTAGAAGCGCTGTCCGATAGTAAATTCAAACGTGCTCGTATCGTCGCCGTCTTGCTTTTTGAGCGGTTTAGCAAAGATTAGCTGAAGCGGTCCCATAGGCGTTACCCACTCGATACCGGCGCCCGCACTGTATCTGCTGATGCGTCCGTCGATATGATCTACGATGCCCGGAGCCGTGACGTTTGCGATCTTGCCGTGGATCACGCCGTAGTCAAAGAACAGCACGCCGCGCATCTTTACGCGCTCTATTAACGGAAAGCTAAGCTCGGCCGAGCTATTAAACGACATATCGCCGCCTGTCTCATACCAGCTGCCGCTAGAGACTTTGACTTTAGGAGAGACGGTTCTACTCTCAAATCCGCGTAGATTTCTGATACCGCCTAGATATAGTCTCTCGTTGATAGGCACCCAGCCGCGATCCCAAATTTTACCGAAGCTTGATTTAAACCTGAAAATAAGGTCGTAGTCCACCCACTCTCTAATGCCCTGATACCAGTTGAAATTCGTTCTGCTCTTTAAAAATTTCTCATCTCCGCCCACACCCGCAAACTCTAGGCTAGTGCTTGCGATGATACCGGTGCGAGGCAGGTAATAATCATCCGTGCTGTTATAGGTAATAGACGGGATGAGCGAGCTTTTTAGGCTCTTGCCGTCTTTGTAGCCGACGGTTTTTAACACATCACTAAGTCCGCTGATACGGCTTTGTTCGATGATATAGCCCAAAGACGCGCTTAAATTTCTGGTTAGTTTTCTACCCACTACGACGTTTAAGCCGTATGATTTCTCGTCGTAGCTGTTCCAGTTATAGTCGTTAGCGTATAGCGTGCCGCCTAGACTATATTCGCTATCAAAAAGGCGCGGGTTGGTTAAACCTATCTGGCCTGAGAGTTCGTTATCGCTTCTATCGACGCTTACGACGCCCTTCATGCCGCTACCGAACACGTTCGTATCCGACAAACTTGCGTTAAGCAACAAACCGTCCGAGCTGCCGTAGCCGATACCGCCGCTAATAGAGCCGGTGGAGGCCTCTTTTACTTTTACGAGTAGATCGACTTGATTTGCCCCGACGCGTTGCTCCTCGATCTCGACATCGTCAAAGTAGCTCGTTCGCTTTAGCGCGTCCTTGCTATCTTGCAGATCGGTTCTACTATATAAGTTTCCCTCCGTGAGGTATAGCTCGCGTCTAACGACTCTGTCTACGGTTCTATCGTTACCTGAAATTTGTACGTTTCTTATATATACTTTTTCGTCCGGCACGACCTCGTAGACGATACTTACGGTCTTATCCTCGACGTTTTTCTCGGTTTTTGGATTTATCCTTACGAATGCATATCCCTTATCCGCCACGATATCGTCGAGCTTTTTCATGTCTTGCCTTAGGCGAGCGGAGTTCATCACGTCGCCGCTCTCTAGCCTAAAGTCTTTTAAAATTTTCTCTTTATCAAGCTCTAAAAACTCAGGCGCTTCGATATCTACGCTAGACACCCTATACTGCTCGCCCTCGGTCACGTAGTAGGTGAGGTCTGCGGTGTAATTATCCATATAGGCGTTTAGATACGGGTTTGAGACGGTGGCGTCTAGGTAGCCTTTTTGATAGTATTTGTCTTGGATTCTCGCAGGATCGTTTGGTAGCTCGAAAAGCTTAACCTTACCATCATTTCTACCCCACATCCAGCCCATGAATTCGCGCTCTTTATTCGCTACCACAGGCTCCACGTCGTCATAATCAAAAAGCTTTGCGCCGACTAAATTTACATTTTCTATTATGATATTTTCGCCGCGGTTTATGTTCATCGTGACAAAAAGGCTGCTTTCATTGCCTGCTACCGGCTCTTTTGTTACGTCTACGATCGTGTCGAAGTATCCCTTTGACTCGTAGTACTGCCTGATGCGCTCTTTTGCGCGCTCGATGGCTAGCTCGTCATACATATTGCCTTGCTTGATGTTGATTAGCCCGTCGATAGCGGTTTTGTCGTTAGTCACTACGCCCTTGATATCGATACGAGCGATGCTAGGCTTTTCTTTTACC
The DNA here is from genome assembly GCF_905372745.1 of uncultured Campylobacter sp. Taxonomy (GTDB): domain Bacteria; phylum Campylobacterota; class Campylobacteria; order Campylobacterales; family Campylobacteraceae; genus Campylobacter_A. The sequence goes on from NZ_CAJPQR010000043.1 coordinate 4,045, forward strand.
GTTACGGTTACGTCGCCGCCCTCGTTTTCGATATATATATCGTCGAAGTAGCCCTGCCTAAAGAGCTTTGCGATCGCCCTATCCGTACTATCGCCGCTTAGATCGTCGCCGACTTTTAGCCCCATTATCTCCTTTGCAGTTTCGGGAGACAGATGTACAAGACCTTTAAAATTTATGGAAGTTATCTGCTGGGCATTTGCCAAAACAGCACCCAGAAGTAGTAGAAAAACGCTTTTTTTCATTTATTTAACCTAAAAGTGATGATAAGGCTGTATAATAGCACATTTTATTTTTAAACAATATAAATTTAAAAGGTGAATTTATGAAAATCGGTATCGTAGGCCTAGGACTCATCGGCGGCTCACTAGGTCTTAGCCTAAAAAACGAAAAACTAATCAGCTGCGTTAGCGGCATGGATCTAAACAAAGAGCACGAAGAGCAGGCAATCAAGCTCGGCCTCGTGCATGAAATTTTAACTCTTGAGCAGATGAAGCAAAAGTGCGACATGATATTTCTAGCCATCCCCGTAGAAGCCATCATCAAAATCGTCAAAGAATTTGAAGGCATCGGCGAAAACACGACTATCGTAGATCTTGGTAGCACTAAGCAAAAAATCATAGAAGCCGTGCCTGAGAGCATCAGGCAAAATTTCATCCCCGCTCACCCGATGGCGGGCACGGAGTACTCCGGTCCGACTGCTGCGTTTTCTGGACTTTTTAAAGACGCGGTCGTAGCTATCTGCGACTTTAAAGAAAGCGGCGAGATGCACGTCAAGCGCTCGGTCGAGCTCTTTTCGCACCTGGGTATGAAGATTATCTTCATGAGCGCGGCGGAGCACGACCACCACGCCAGCGTGATCTCCCACCTGCCCCACGCTATCAGCTTTTCGCTAGCTAGCAGCGTGCTAAAAAAGGAAAACAAAAAAAATATCATCGCGCTAAGCGGAACGGGATTTAACGGCATGATCAGGATCGCCAAAAGCTCGCCCGTGATGTGGACGGATATCTTTAAACAAAACAAGCAAAATTTGATAAATTCGATAGACCTTTTCAAAAAAGAGCTTGACGAATGCGAAAATTTAATCAAAAACGAGAAGTGGGACGAGCTGCGAGAATGGATGAGCGAAGCTAGAAAAATACGCGAAATTTTATAAATTCGGGCTCAAATTTACCTTAAATTTATCGCTTTTTAGTAAAATCGGCATCTTTAAGATTTAGGAGATTTTATGAGAAGACGCGGCAATCCAAATTTGATATTTTTCGGCGTTATTATTTTACTTTTAGTTGCGGCGATAGCTTTTTTATTTACTTCAAAAACATTTGAGCGAGAAGCGCCTAGCATAGCTATCTCGGATCAAATTTACTGGAACCTAACCTCGCCTTTGCCGATCAAAATAACCGACGAAAGCGGCGTAAAATCGGTTAAAATTTCGCTTGTAGACGAAAAAGGTAGCGTAAATTTGCTAACTCAAAAATTTGAAGCGCCGTCTGAGATCGTCGATTTAAATTTGACCTTTCCGAAAACTGGATTTGCCGCGCAAAAAGATATCTACAACATCGTAATTGAGGCCACGGATACGAGCAAATGGGGATTTTTCCTCGGCAACACGCAAAAAAAAGAGGTCAAAATCACCGTCGATAACAAAAAACCCGACGTAAACATCCTAAACCACTCGTACGCCATCACAAAAGGCGGTAGTGCGACGGTCGTGTTTAAGGCCACCGATGAGATGCTAAAAGAGGTCTATATCGAGACGAATTACGGTAAGAAATTTATCCCGAGCAAATTCGTAAAAGAGGGCTACTACGCCTCGCTAGTGGCATGGCCGGCGCAACAAGGCTCGTTTAGCGCCGACGTCGTAGCGCTTGATGCGGCGGGAAATATAACCAAAAGCAAGATAAGATTTTTCTACCAAGACAAAAAATACCGCATCTCAAAAATAAAACTAGACGGCCAAAGTAGATTTTTAAACGAAAAAATCCCGGAACTAGCGCAACAATACGCTAAAAACTACGACGCTATGAGCAATCTGGAAAAGATGAAATTCGTAAATGAAAATCTCCGCGAGGCAAATGAGAAAATAATCTCGCAAATCGCCGCAAAAGTCGAGATAGACGCGGCGGAAAACTTTAGCGTAAATAAATTTTACCCGCTAAAAAACGGCAAAGCGGTGGCTAGCTTCGGCGACCACAGATATTATACATTTGAGGATAAAGACGTCAGCGAAAGCTGGCACATGGGTATCGACCTAGCCTCGACGCAAAGAGCCGACATCGTCGCTAGCAACGACGGCACGGTAGAATTTGCCGCGGATAACGGCATCTACGGGCGCAACATCCTGATAAATCACGGATTTGGGCTATTTTCGCTCTACGGACACTGCAGCTCGCTAAACGTCAAAGCCGGCGACTCGGTCAAGGCGGGCGACGTCATCGCAAACACGGGCGTTACGGGTCTAGCGATGGGTGATCATTTGCACTTTGGCATGCTAGTTCAAGGCATAGAAGTGCGCCCCGAAGAGTGGATGGATAACGGCTGGATGAAGGATAATGTAACCGGCGTTTTGAGCGCGGCCAAAAAAATGGTCGAATAAATTTGCCATTTTGTTGTAAATTTGTTGTATAATGGCAAGAATAAGAAAAATAAGGGCGAAAATTTGAAACAAACAACTATAAAATCAACCGTAGAAGGCGTAGGCATCGGACTTCACAAGGGTGAACCGATAAAAATCACGCTTGAACCGCTCGGGGCAAATTCGGGGATAATATTTTACAGAAAAGACCTCGGAGTGAGCTTTAAAGCGGAGCCAAAAAATGTGATAAACACTCAAATGGCAACCGTAATCGGCGGCAAAGAGGGCTACATCTCGACGATCGAGCACCTCCTTAGCGCGATAAACGGCTACGGCATAGATAACGTCCGCATAGTCCTAGATGCCAACGAAGTGCCGGTAATGGACGGCTCGGCGATAAGCTACTGCATGATGCTGGATGAAGCCGGCACAGCGGAGCTTGACGCGGACAAAAAAGTAATCGTAATCAAACGCCCGGTAGAAGTAAACAAAAACGGAAAATTTGCCAGAGTGACGCCGTCAAATAACCCGAAATTCGACTTTACGATCAAATTTGCCCACCCGATAATCGGCGAGCAAAACTATGTGTTTGAGTTTAGTAAACAAGCCTACATCGAGGAGATCGCGCGCGCTAGGACGTTTGGATTTTTAAAAGACGTGCAGATGCTAAGAGCGCAAAATTTAGCCCTCGGCGGTAGCCTAGATAACGCCGTAGTCATCGACGATAATAAAATTTTAAATCCCGAAGGTCTGCGCTTTGAAAACGAATTCGTTCGTCATAAAATTTTAGACGCAATCGGCGATCTAAGCCTAATGGGCGCGCCATTGATGGCTGATTATACGAGCTTCGCGGGCAGTCACGAGCTAAACCACGAGCTAACGCTAGCTATCCTAAGCGACGATAAAAACTACGAAATCGTCACGCTAAAAGGCGATTTCGCGCGCGAATATCAAAAGGTATTTGCATAAAAAATATCCAAATTTTAGTTATCGCTCTTAGCTCGCCGCTAATCGTCGGCGTTTATGACGAAAACGGCGAGCTTTTAGAGCAAATTTCTAGCGAAGAAAAATCCGACGTCTCCCTCGTAAAAATAACAGACGAGATCTTAAACGGCGGCAAATTTAACCTACAAAAAATCATCTACGCAAACGGTCCTGGTAGCTTCATGGGCGTAAAAGTTGCCTACGTCGTTTTAAAGACGATTAGTATCGTAAAAGAGTGCGAATTTTACGCAGTTAGCGGCTTTGAGCTAAACGGCGGCACACCGATACGGGCGAATAAAAATTTAAGCTTCGTAGATACTCCCGATGGCATAAAACTGCAAAAAGCGCAAGCTGGCGAATTTGGCTTGCCGCAAAATTTAGCCGTTTTAAATCTAAATTTAGATACCCTACCAAATTACGTTATTCAAGCCGTTTAGGAGATTTCTTGCAAATTTTAGTTCCCGCCACTAGCGCAAACATCGGTCCGGGTTTTGACGCCCTGGGTCTTGCCTTAGAGCTACACAACACAGTCGAGATAACGAGGGCAAATTTCGCCTCGGTAAGCATTTTGGGCGAAGGCAAAGACAACGCGATTCTTAAAAAAAACAACATTTTTCTTTCCATTTTTAACGAAATTTACCTCAAACTAATGGGTAAAAAAGATACTTTTCGTATGATTTTTACCAATCAAATTCCGTTCTCTCGCGGCCTTGGTAGCTCCTCTGCAGTTATCACTTCAGCCATCGCGGCAGCTTACGCGGCAGCTGGATTTAAGGCGGATAAAAATGCTATTTTAAACCAAGCTCTAGTTTACGAAAATCACCCGGACAACATAGCTCCGGCAACGCTTGGCGGTTTTGTTAGCTCCGTCGTTGAAAACGGCAAAGTAAAATCTCTAAAAAAACATTTAAGCGCCGATATAAAAGCCGTAGTCGTGATCCCCGATAAGCCCATGAGCACGAACGAATCGCGTGCCAAGCTACCTAAAAATTTCACGATGAGCGAGTGCGTTAGTAACCTCTCTCATGCCGCATTTCTCACGGCTTGCTTTTTTAGCGAAAACTACGAGCTTTTAAGAACGGCGGCAAAAGACGTCATGCACGAACAAATCCGCATGCAAAACCTGCCCGAGCTCTTTGAAGTGCGCAAGATAGCCTACGAGAACGGCGCTCTTTTAAGCACGCTTTCTGGCAGCGGATCTAGCTTTTTAAACATCGTTTATGCGGGCGATGCGGCAAATTTAAAACAAAAACTGCAAGATAAATTTAAGAGCTTTCGAGTTGAAATTTTTAATTTCGACAACGACGGGATAAAAATCCTACAAAGCTAAAAAAAAGCTAAAAAAAGTTATAATAATGGCTCAAAAATTTATCCCTATCAGGACGTGCGTGGTCTGCAAAAAGCGCTTTGAACAGCAAATTTTGCGTAGATACAGACTGATAAATTCTTCGCTATTTTTCGGAAACGGAAACGGACGCAGCTTTTATCTTTGCGAAGAATGTCTAAAAAAAGACGAGAAAATTTTAAGAAAATCGCTCGGAAGAGTCGCAGGCAGCTTTATCGCGACGCTACAAAACGGGCAAAATTTAAAGGAGATACTCTTAAATGGGGACTGTTCGTATTTCAGAGATAGCAAATGAGCTCGGCTACAATAGCAAAGAGGTTTTGGAAAAGGCTATTGAGCTTGGGCTAAAGGTCAAAACGCACTCAAGCGGCGTTAGTCCTGAAGAAGCGGCGGCGCTATACACCTACATCCAAACCGGCGAGATCCCCGAAGCTCTCAAGAAAAAACCGGAAAAGAAAAAACCGACCGTCAAAAAGGCAGAAGCCAAAGAGAGCAAAGAGGAAAAAGAAAGCAAGCCAAAAGAGGCCAAAAAACCAAGCTCCGCAAAAGAAGAGAAGCCTTTGCTCAAAGAAAAAGTAGAAACAAAAAACGACGAAAAATCCGAAAAAGAACAAAAATCAGTCACTCAAAAACCGGCCGAAAAAGCGTCAGAACCAAAAACTCCAGCAGCGCCAAAAGAGGAACCAAAGGCCCAGCCTGCCACCGAGCCGGTCCAGCCAAAAGAGAGCCTAGCCGACGTTAGTCTACAAAAAAGACGCGGTCTAGTTATCGTAAAAAAGAAAAAAGACGAGCAACCAGCGCCTAGGGCAAGCGAGAGAAAAGAGTCTGCGCCGGCGCTAAATTTAGAAAGTATGTTTAAATTTAGCGACGAAAAGATCGAACGCAAAAAGAAAAAAGAGAAAAAGCCGGTCATCGCAACCAAAAAAGACGGCGCTACAAAGATGGATCTACTCGGTGACCGCGACATGGCTGACATCGTGATAGACGATGAGGACGTGGTTATATTGCCTGATTTTTCCGTACGAACGCAAACTCCGGAGCCTCAAAAAACAAGACAACCTGCAAATACCAACTACAAACCGGTACTAAATACATCGGTAAGTTCATTTCTAGAGCAAGGTACTGCGCGCAGGCCTCGCAAAAAACATAAAAAATCGCAACGAGCCGACCATAACGGCGAGGCGGTAACCTACGTCGAGATACCAAAAGAGATCCGTCTTTACGAATTTGCCGACAAGATCAACAAGCAACCTAGCGAAATCATCGGCAAGCTCTTTATGCTAGGCATGATGACGACCAAAAACGACTTCCTGGACGAAGACGCGATAGAGATTTTGGCTGATGAGTTTGGCATAGAGGTAAATATCGTCGATACGCAAGAAGCATTTGACTACGTTAAAGCCTACGACGAAGAAGAGGAGCAGCTAGACGATGCAAATTTGACCGTCCGAGCTCCCGTTATCACCATCATGGGCCACGTCGACCACGGTAAAACCTCGCTACTAGACTACATCAGAAGCTCGCGCGTGGCAGCGGGCGAGGCGGGCGGCATCACGCAACACGTGGGCGCCTATATGGTAAATAAAAACGGCAAAAATATTACCTTTATCGACACTCCGGGCCACGAAGCGTTCACGGCCATGCGCGCAAGAGGTGCCAAGATCACCGATATCGTCATCATTGTGGTCGCAGCCGACGACGGCGTAAAACCGCAGACCAAAGAAGCCGTGAGTCACGCAAAAGCCGCTGGCGTACCGATCATCATCGCGATAAACAAGATGGATAAAGAGGCTGCAAACCCAGACAAAGTAAAAAGCGAGCTAGCCGAGCTAGATATTCTATCTACCGACTGGGGCGGCACGTACGAGTTTGTACCTATCTCTGCAAAGATGGGCACGGGCATAGACGATCTACTAGAGATCGTACTCTTGCAGGCTGAAATTTTAGAACTAAAGGCAAACGCAAAGGCAAACGCCAAAGCAGCCATAATAGAAAGCTCTCAGCAAAAAGGCCGCGGTCCGGTAGCTACGGTTATCGTAGAAAACGGTACTCTAAGAGTCGGCGATATCGTAGTTGCAGGCGTCGCATACGGTAAGATAAGAACGATAACCGATGATCAGGGCAAAATTTTAAAAGAGATAAAACCTGGCGAATGCGGCGTGATAATGGGACTTAGCGAAATTCCTGAAGCCGGCGAAACGCTAATAAGCGTCAAAACCGACAAAGAAGCCCGTGAATACGCACAGAAAAAGGCCGAATACCTACGTCAAAAAGAGCTCAGCAAGACTACCAAAGTAAGCCTAGAGGAGCTTAGCGAGAAGATAGCCGAGGGCGAGCTAAAATCGCTCCCTGTCATCGTAAAAGCCGACGTGGGCGGCTCACTGGAAGCCATCAAGGCAAGCCTAGAAAAGCTTCGCAACGACGAGATAAAAGTAAATATCATACATTCAGGCGTGGGCGGCATTACCCAAAGCGACGTGGAACTAGCCAGAGCGAGCGAAAACTCGGTGATTTTAGGCTTCAACATCAGGCCGACGGGCGAAGTGAAAGAAAAAGCCAAAGAAAGCGGCGTCGAAATCAAAACCTACAACGTCATCTATAACCTACTCGACGACGTCAAAGCGATCCTAAGCGGCTTAATGTCGCCTGTCATCCACGAGGAGCAGCTCGGACAAGCCCAAGTACGTCAGGTCATCAACGTCCCTAAAGTGGGCGCGATCGCAGGCTGCATGGTGACGGAAGGCACGATAAACCGCGGCGCGAAAATCCGCCTAATCAGAAACGGCGTAGTCGTACACGAGGGCACCGTAAGCTCACTAAAACGCTTCAAAGACGACGTGAGAGAGGTAGCGCGCGGCTTTGAGTGCGGCGTAGGTATCGACGGCTATAACGACATCAGAGAAGGCGACTACATCGAGAGCTTTAAAGAAGTAGAGGAGCAAGCCAGCCTATGAACCCCTCGGAGATAAAGCGCCTACGCACGCAAAGCGTACTAAAAGAGCTATTGCCAGAAGCCCTATCTACGCTTGAGGACGAGCTTTTACGCGGACTTTGCGTGACCGACGTCGAGTGCAAAAAGGGCAGGTACGACGCATTCGTATATCTTGATAAGATGATGTTTGACGAGCGCGAGCAGGCCTATATACTAGACCGCCTAAAGCGCGTATCAAAGCACCTACAAAACCACTGCATGGCGGCCGAGGGCTGGTATAGAGCACCCAATTTTCACTTTAAATTCGACGACAGACTTGAATATCAAAACCACATGGACGATTTGTTTGAAAAAATTTCAGAGGATCTAAACAAAAATGCAAAATCTTGAAAATTTGATCTCGCAGTGCGGCGTGCAGCTCTATGACGTCGAGGTTGCAAACGAAAACGGCAGAGCGATCTATAGGATCTACATCGCAAAACCAGGCGGCGTAAATTTAGACGACTGCGAAAAGGTTTCGCGTTTGCTTTCGCCTATATTTGACGTCGAGCCGCCGCTTAGCGGAGACTACGTGCTAGAGGTTAGCTCGCCCGGACTTGAGCGAAAGCTAGAAAAACCGAGCCATTTTATATCAAGCGTTGGTGAACTGGCTAAAATTTCAGCCGAAGTAGACGGCGAAAACAAAAAACTAAAAGGCAAAATTTTATCCGCCGACGATGAAGAAATCTCCTTTGAGAGCGAAGGTCAAATTTTAAAAATAAAAATCGCAAACATAAAAAAGGCAAAAACCTATATCGAGTGGTAAGCCGCAAATTTAAAGGCTCGAATTTAAGCTAATATCCCGTCAAATTTTGGGTTAAATTTTACAAATTTGAACACTTTAAATTTAGACCATAAAGCTTAAACGCGCCGCAGTCAAATTTCTCAAATTTAACCTCAAATTTACAAACCGCCTCCGCGTAAATTTAAAATTTCCACAAAAAGCAAAAAACAATGGCGTAAATTTCGGCGATTCTACCCGCCTACTCCCGAAAGCGCGTAGCGTAAATTTAATACCCGACTAGCAAAACATAAGCTAACTTTGGCTATAATCCCTAAATTTTTTAAAAAGTAGGAACCATGAGCTTTTTAGATATTTTTTCCAAAACGAGAAAGCAACAATCCGCTCCTAGCGAGGCTCCGGCGCACTGGGTCAAATGCGACAGCTGTCACTCGCTGATGTATTACAAAGAGGTCGAAGCAAATTTTAACGTCTGTCCAAAGTGCGGTTTTCACATGAGATTATCCGCCGACAAGAGGATAGCGATGATCTGCGACGAAGGCAGTTTCGTCGAGCTTGACACCAAGCTAAAGCCCGTCGATCCGATCAAATTCGTTGATAAAAAATCCTATAAAAAACGCATAAGCGAAAACGAGGAAAAAACGGGCAGAAGCTCGGCCGTGATCTGCGGCGAGGCCAAGATCGACGGCATGAACGTGCAGCTGGCGGTTTTTGATTTTAGCTTTATGGGTGGGTCTTTAGGCTCGGTCGAGGGCGAGAAGATCGTGCGCGCCGTAAAAAGATCGCTCGATAAAAAGCAACCTCTCATCATCGTTTCGGCTTCGGGCGGAGCGAGGATGCAGGAGAGTACGTTTTCGCTGATGCAGATGTCAAAAACTTCCGCCGCGCTAAAGCTGCTTGACGAGGCAAAAGTGCCGTATATCTCAGTCCTAACCGATCCTACGATGGGCGGTGTGAGCGCGTCTTTCGCGTGGCTAGGCGACGTCATCATCGCAGAGCCCGGCGCTCTCATCGGCTTTGCCGGACAGCGCGTTATCAAGCAAACCATCGGAGCCGATTTGCCTGAGGGTTTTCAAAGATCTGAGTTTTTGCTAGAGCACGGCCTAATAGACGCCATAGTCGAGCGCAAAGAACACAAGCAGTTTTTGAGCGATATGATAAGGCTGCTCTCAAACAACCCGGCCTACGCCGCTAAGCAGCCGAGCGCTCAAAACTTGGACGACGAGGAATAAATTTGGAAATTTCCGTGTTTTGCATCCAAAAGTCAAAACGTGAAAATTTTGAAAACGAGATCAAAGAGTACGCGAAGATGTCGTCGAAATTCGCCAAAATTTCAGACGTCGTTATATTTAACGACAAGATCGCCAAAGCCCAAAGCAAAGGGCGAGACGAGGCGTTAAAAGCTTACGACGAGGTTTATGAGCCAAATTTAAACGGCTTTTGCGTGGCGCTTGACGAAGCGGGTCGCGAATTTAACAGCGAGGAGTTTGCTAAACTCATCTCGGACAAGGCTCAGATTTCGTTTTTTATCGGCGGAGCTTACGGGCTTAGTCAAAATTTTAAACAAAAAACAGATGCAGTCGTTAGCCTGAGCCGCATGACGATGGCGCACAAGATAGCAAAGCTTATGCTTCACGAGCAGATTTTCAGAGCTCTTTGCATAAACGCGAACCACCCATACCACAAATAAAGGAACAAAATGCGCAAAAGCGACCTGGAGCAGTTTAAGGCACTTTTACTGGAGCGAAAAGCACAGATAACTAAAAATATTTTAGACTCGTCAAACGAGATGGCAGGGCTACGCCAAAGCGGCGTTAGCGACGAGTTTGATATCGCCTCCGTAAACGCCGATCAGCTCATAGAGCAATCAATCAGCGCTCAGCAAAGACAAGAACTAGCCGAGATCGATGTCTCGCTTCGAAAGATCGCCGACAAAACCTACGGTATCTGCGAGATGTGCGAGGAAGATATCGGACTGGCGCGTTTGCGCGTCAAACCGCACGCAAAATACTGCATCACCTGCCGCGAGATAGTGGAAAAAACCGCAAAATAGGGGTACGCCATGCAAATCAAACGTTTTATAGTCTACGCCGTGCTTTACCTGGTCGTAGTCGGCGCGATTGTTTATCTTTTTGAGGGCGGCTCTTACGAGCTTCATCTTAAATTTGCCTTTTTAGGCAGCGACGTAGAACATACGTTAAATTTACCCGTTGCCGTGTGGATGATACTGCCGCCTGCGATTTTGACGATATTTTGCGTGCTCCACATGGCCTATCACGGGTTTAAATTTTACGCCTTTAAACGCAAAATTTCGCACGATGAGAAATTTTATAGAGACCTCGGTAAGGAAATTTTGCTAGGCCTTGATACAAACAAAGACTTTAAAACGAACTTTTATAAAGTCCCGTCCCAGATAGCCAGAGTCCTCTCACCGTGGGATAGATACAAAGACGCAAAGATAGATGGCGAGGAGCTACAAAACGTCCTAGACACGGTGCGCACGGTCAAAAACGGCGAAGTCGCCGACCTAAAGAAATTTAAGCTACCTAAAGACAATCCGCTCTTTATCAAAAACGAGCTAAACAAAATAGCAAATTTGGACGGATACTATCTAGAAACACTTAAAAAACCTATGGGCGATCAAGGCGAAATCGCTCGCGAAGCAAGGAAAAAGCTAATAAATTTAGGCTCGCTCGCCGATATCAAAAAATTTGCTCCAGATCTGGACGAAAAAGAGATCATGACTCTTATCGTCCGCTTTGCCAAAGACGAGATAAATTTGAGCAACGACGAGATTCTAGAGCTATTAAATTCAGATAAAATTTCAAAAGATAGCTTTGATATCAGCGCCGCAACGCTAAAAAGCAAAATCGCTCCAGACGCTATCATCGGCATATTCGAACGCCTCAAAAACGAACATCAAGAGGCTCAGGAAGCATACGTCTATCTGCTGTTTGAGTTTGAGATGCTCGAGCGCGCGCAGGAGGTTTTAGCAGGCCTTGAAGCAGGCGAATATCAAAATTTCCGCACTTTGCTATATCTCAGACAAAACGGCAAAAACATCCCGACAGATCTATTTTTCAAGCACGCCCATTGCTGATAGATTTTTCAAAAAAGCCGCTTTTTCTAGCTCCGCTAGCGGGCTTTTCGGACCTGCCGCTTAGAAGCGTGGTTAAGCAGTTTGGCTGCGACGTGACGGTTAGCGAGATGATAAGCGCAAACGCTCTAGTTTACGAAGGCAGTAAAACGCTTGAGATGCTCAAAAAATCGCCTCTTGAAACGCCATATATCGTGCAGATAGCGGGCAGCGACGCGGATATAGTCAAAAAATCGGTTGAGATTTTAAACGGTATCGAGGGTATCGACGGCATCGATCTAAACTGCGGCTGCCCAGTACCCAAAGTCGTCAAACAGTCCGCGGGCTCGGCTCTGCTAAAAGATATCTCGAACCTAAAACGCATCGTAGAAACCATCAAAAAAACCTCAAATAAGCAAATGACTAGCGTCAAACTACGTCTGGGCTTTGACGAGAAAATCCCAGAAATTTTAGCCCTCGCCGCGCAGGACGCTGGAGCGGACTACATCGCATTTCACGGACGCACGAGAGCCGGCGGCTATACGGCAGCGGTCGACTACGCCGCGATCGGCCGAGCCAAAGAAACAGTAACCATCCCCGTCATCGCAAACGGCGACATCTCGCCCGAAAATGTGGCCCAGACGCTAAATTTAACCAAGGCCGATGCGCTAATGATAGGACGCGCCTGCATCGGCAAGCCGTGGGTTTTCCACGAGATCAAAACGGGCGAGAGTATCGACGCGGCGACGAAAAAGGCGATCATCTTGGCACATTTTGACGCGATGATCGAGCACTACGGCGAGCACGGAGCGGCGATATTTCGCAAGCACCTACACCGCTACTCCAAAGGCATAGACGGCGCCAGCGCCTTTCGCGACGAGATAAATCATATCGCCGAGCCAGGCATCCTGCGCCAAAAAATCCAAACCTTTTTCTAACCATGCAAGGCTACATCCTGCACACGCAAAAAGTGCGCGACGAGGACCTGCTCGTCTACATCCTCACGCCCTCGCTGCTAGTCAAATCCTACCGCTTCTACGGCGCGCGCCACTCAAACGTCCTGCAAGGCTACAAGATCGACTTCGAGCTCGAAGGCGGCGAAAACTTCCTCCCGCACCTGCGCAGCGTCCTGCACCTAGGCTACCGCTGGCTACTCTCGCGCGAGCGGCTACTCGTATGGCAGCAGTTTATGCGCCTACTCTACGCGCACCTGCGAGACGTCGAGCAGATAGACGAGGTGTATTTTCGCGAGCTTGAGCTTTGTGCCTCACGCTTTGACAGGGGCGCTCCCAAACGCCTACTCATCGAGAGCTACGTGCGCATTTTAGAGGCCGAGGGCAGGCTACACGATGAGCTTTTCTGCTTTATCTGCGATGAGCCAGTGGAGGATAGCGTGGCACTAGCCAGGAGCTTTTTACCCGCTCACGAGCACTGCGCCGCACAAAAGGGGTTTGAGATAGAAAAGATAAAAATGCTCTTTAGCGAGCGCTCTACGCTGCTACTTGACGATGACGAGATAGACGCGCTCTACTCGGTTTTGCTTCAGGGACTTTGAGTCGCTTGCGAAATTTATGCGAGTTAAATTTCGTCAAACTCTCTTAAATCAGCAAACTTAAATTTAGCTTTAGAAACCACCCCGCTTCACGAAGCTATCGCATACGGGCTTGAAAACGGCTTAAATTTAGAGC
>NZ_CAJPQR010000044.1 GCF_905372745.1 uncultured Campylobacter sp.
AAAAAATACAAATACGATTAAATTTTGTAAATTTACGCCCGAAATTTGCTAAAATATCCGAAAAAATCACGCAAGGAGAGCAAATGAAATACGATTTTGACGCGCCGGTGGAGCGAGGCGGGACGTATTCGTCAAAGTGGAAAACAAGCAAAGACGAGCTGCCGATGTGGGTGGCGGATATGGATTTTAAGGTCGCGCCAGAAATTTTAGAAGCGCTACAAAAGCGCCTAGATAACGGGGTTTTTGGCTACTCGTACGTGCCGCAGGAGTGGAGCGAGGCCATATGCTCGTGGTGGAGCAGGCGTCACGACGTCAAATTTGACCCGAGCTGGCTGATTTTTTGCACGGGCGTGATACCGATCATCAGCTCCGCCGTGCGCAAATTTACGAGCGTGGGCGATAAAATCGTAGTCCAAAGCCCCGTCTATCACGTCTTTTACCGCAGCATCGAAAACAACGGCAGGGTCGCGCTCGCAAACGAGCTAGCCTACGACGGGCGCGGCTACGACATTGATTTTAAGGACCTCGAAGAAAAGCTCGCCGATCCGCTAACGACGATGTTTATCCTTTGCAACCCGCACAATCCCGTAGGTAAAATTTGGAGCGAGGAAAAGCTAGCCAAAATCGGCGAACTATGCGCTAAACACGGCGTTTTGGTGATCTCAGACGAGATTCACTGCGACATCACGAGCCCCGGCAAAAGCTACATGCCGTTTATCCGCGCGAGCGAAACTTGCAAAAACATCTCGATCACCTGCGTTTCGCCGACTAAAGCCTTTAACATCGCAGGCCTGCAAAGCTCCGCCGCTGTAGTGCCGAACCCAAAACTGCGCGCCAAAATGGCAAAAGCCATCAACGACGACGAGGTCGGCGAGGGTAATGCGTTTTCTTGTATTGCGGCGATCGCGGCGTTTGAGCGAGGCGAAGCGTGGCTCGAGCAGATGCGCGAATACGTAGAGCAAAACCGAAAAATCGTGAGCGAGTTTTTGCAAAACGAACTGCCGCAGATCAGGCTTGTAGAGCAGGACGCCACGTATCTACTCTGGCTTGATTGCCGCGAAATTTGCGACGACGCGAGCGATTTTCATAAATTTTTACGCCAAAAAGCGGGTCTTTGGCTAAACGACGGCAACGCGTATAGAGGCGCGGAAAAATGCTTCTTACGCCTCAATATCGCCACGCAAAGATCGCGCGTACTAGAGGGGCTAAAACGCCTAAAATCAGGCGCTCTGGCCTACGCGAAAAGTAGGGAATAATATATTTACGAAAAATTGGGATAAAATTTAGACCTTTTTGGTATGATTTGCGCGTCCGACAAGAAAACCTCCTTTTTGTAACGGCGCCTCGGCTCCCCCTGCCGAGGCGTTTTTGTCTTATTCATTAAGCTTTTTTAGTTATAATCCTTCTCATAAATTTACTCCGCCTAGCTCAAATTTAAGCAAATTTAGCGCTTCAGGCGAAAGGACGAAAATGCTAACTCACATAGACGAAAACAACCGCCCTAAAATGGTCGACGTAAGCGACAAGGGCGTAACTACGCGCATAGCCGTAGCAAGCGGCATCATAAAAATGTCGCGCGAAGCCTTTGATGCGATCAAAAACAACACCGGCAAAAAAGGCCCAGTCCTGCAAACCGCCGTCGTAGGCGCGATAATGGGTACAAAAAAGACGAGCGAACTCATCCCAATGTGCCATCCGCTGCTAATCAGTGGCATAAACTGCGACATCGAGGAGCTAACCGAAATCTGCGCCTACAAGCTAACCGTTAGCGTCAAGATAGACGGCAAAACAGGCGTCGAGATGGAGGCGCTAATGGGCGTTAGCGTAGGTCTTCTAACGATCTACGATATGATAAAAGCGATAGATAAAACCATGCAGATAACAGATATCGCGCTAGAAAGTAAGAGCGGAGGCAAAAGTGGCGACTACGTGCGATCTAAATAAAGAACCCGAAATCTCGTACCCAAATTTTTGGGAATACAAAATCATCGTGCTTGATAGTGAAAACGCGCAAGCCATCGCGCAGGGCGTCGTAGGCGAAAGACAACACAAGATAACGCCCTCAAAATCGAGCAAAGAGGGCAAATACAAAAGCTACAATCTAAGCGTTTTGGTTAATTCTAACCAGGAGCGATTAGAAATTTTTTCCGCGCTAAAACGCGTTTGCAAGTACGTACTATAAGGACTTTCATGCAAAATTTAGTCTTCATCCAAACCATAAAAGAGAACAAAAATGACCCGCAAATTTCCGTTTTGATAAGGGAATTTGCGCTAAGCGAGTTTAGAAAAAGCGTCAAAGGCGCAAAAGGCGGCGACGCAAACGCGGCTCTGGCTAAAGAATTTGAGCAAATTTGCGAGGCGCTAAAAGGCGAGGATCTGCTAAACCGCCAAAATGTCGCCAACCTCATCCAAAGCGCAGGCGACGCGCTCAGCGAAGCAAAAGAGCAGTATATCCACCGCCTAATCTACGAAAAAGAGCAGATCGAGCGGCAAATTTACGCGCAAAAAGACGAGATCAAAAACAATGTTCGCGCGCTGCTTGAAAATATGGAAAATTTCATCAAAAGCAGCGACCTGGCGGATAAAGATGAAATTTTAACCGCGATAGACGAAAAGATGCTCTGCGAGCTGCAAATGTTGGGCATCCTAAAAGAGACCACCGAAGCGGCGTTTCTAACCGCGATCGAAAAGGGCGACGACGTGAAAGATACGGTGGAGCAAATCGCCAAAAACGTCGTACTTAGCGCGGTAAACGAGGGCGAAGTGAGCAAAGAGCGCATCCTGGAGATCGCAAGGACGGTCTGCGAGGCGGCAAGCGAGATAGCTGACGTTGATCAGGCCTCTGCCAAAGAGCTAATAAGCGGCGCTATCGGAGGCGTAAAAGAGGCGCTTAGCAAAAGGACGGAGAAGTTTATCGAGGAGATCAAATTTGCCCCGGACGGCCAGACGCTGCTAGGCGAAGCTAGAGAATTCGTAAGACTCGAGGAGAGGTTCGTGGCGATGCTGCGCGATATGGCGCGCTCGGATGAGCCGTCTGCAGCCGTGATAAACGAAATCCTAGACGAGTCGGTAGATAGCTACTTCGCCAAATTTAAGCGCCTACAAAACGACGTTTCCCGCCAGATCGAGCTTCAGCTAGAGGAGCTAAAATTTAACGAAAATATCGATAAATTCGCGAGCCTTGCGGGAGCTAAATTTGAGGAGTTAAAGCGCGAAGTAACTCAAGCCGGCGATAAATTTAAAGAAAATTTTAACGCCAAAGAACGCCTAGAAGCGCTCAAAAAAGATATCGGCGACTTTGAAAAACGAACGCAGGAGAAGCTAAGCGCGATAAATGCGAGCGAGATCGGCGAAAATCTCAAATCAAAATCAAAAGAACTAGGCGAGAAGCTCTACAAAGCCGCCGAAAATCTCATAAAAAACGCTAAAGAAAAGATCGGCAAAAAAGAGGACGAGAAAAAGGACGAGTGAGCCCGACTTTGGCGATTTTGGCTAAATTTGGTAGCTTTTAAGGCGCTAAATTTATACTTTTAGCTCAAATTTAACGCCTTTTGCGACAAAAATAAGCGACGAAATAAAAACGATGAAAATAATTCAAAATCAAAAATTTTTTAAGCGAAATTTAGCGCAGTTAATAAACGAGTTAGCAGGCGCGAGCGAAAATTCGGCGGCAAATCTAGCAGAAGGCCGTTTGATTGATTTTACAGACGATAAAAGCGCGCAAAACAAAAGTAGCGGCGGACTAGTCTTTAAAAACGTAGAGTTTATGAACTGCGACATAGGGCTTGATAACGATCTCGCAAATCCGCAGACGATAAGCGGTGTAAATTTTATCGGGTGTACTTTTAGGTCTTGTTTTTTCGGTCCTTGCGTTTGGAGAGACATTTTGCTTGAAAATACTTGTTTTAACGACTACGGCATACTGGACTCCGTGCTCTTTTGCCGCGTCAAAATCAAGGGTAAAATCACCTCGTTTCGCATAAACAAATGCGGCTTTATGACTCATAAAAACCCAAAACTCCAGCGCAAAATAGACGCTTTTAGACAAGATTTTTACAGCCGTGTCGACTGGGCACTTGATATCAGCGAGGCAAGGCTTTCTGGATTTGATTATGACGGTATCCCCGCGCGGCTTTTCGTGCTTGATACTTCAACGCAGTTTGTCGTAAGACGAGATAAATTTCACTCTCTAAATCAGCTTAGCTAGGAGTTTGAGAGTAAATTTAGCTACGTGACGGCGTATTTAAAAGATTTTTTAGAGGACGGCCGAGAGGACATCGTGCTAACCGTGCCGACGTCGCGTCCTAAAAAATTTAAAGAGCCCATAGCAGACGGCCTAAACGAGCTGCGGGCTTTGGGGCTAGCGGAGTAAAATTTATTAAATTTACCGCCTGGTTTTAGCATCAAATTTAATCGCTTACGCCGCGAAATAAACTAAATTTCAGCGCGAATTTTAAACCGAGCTTGGCTAAAAACTAACCCTTCAGCCGCAAATTATTCGCATGCGTTAGCGCGATAGCGATGGCATCGGTGATATCAAGCGGCTTGATCTCCTTCGTGATACCCAGAATTTTTTTAACCATAAAGGCTACTTGCTCTTTATCGGCCTTGGCTTTACCCGTGACGGTTTTTTTAACCTGAAGCGGCGTATACTCGGCGAAATCGCCGTGAAGCTGCAAAATTTTAAGACTGAGCGCTCCTCGAAACTGCGCGAGCTTCAAAACCGTTTTTGGATTATACGCAAAAAATATGTCCTCGATCGCCACTTCGTCAAATTTATGATTTTTAAAAATCAGGTCGAGTCCCTCGCAAAGTTCGGTGATTTGATACTGTAAAGAATTCGGTTTTATTTTGATTAGTCCCGCCTCGATCAAAAGAGTTTTCACGGGCGTCTTTTCGACGATCGCATAGCCGCAATTTCGCGATCCCGGATCAATTCCTAAAATTTTCATCTCGTCCTTTTCAATAGTTTTTCACGCTTTTTTCACACCGTGAAAAAACGAATTTCAACGCCATTTTAACAAATTTAAGATAAAATCTAGCGAATCAATCTTAAAGGCAAAAATTTGGTCGCAAACGAGGTTTTGGAGCTACTTTCCAAAGAAATTTTACCGTCGGAATTTGAATGCTATATCAAGCAGCTTAAATTTAACGAAAAAAGCTCAAATTCGACAAACGTCGTATTTAACGCGCCAAACGAGATTATTGCCAAATTTATCCAGACCAAATACGCCGCTAAAATCGCTCATCTTTTTGAAGTAAAAACCGGACAAAAGCCGGTCGTCGAAGTTCAAGCCCCAACCAAAACCACAAGCAAACCGGCTAAAAAAGTGGACGTCAAAGAGATAAAAGCGCAAAGCAGCCTGTTAAATCCAAGCTACACTTTTGAAAATTTCGTCGTCGGCGACTCGAATCAATTTGCTTTTTTAAGCGCAAAAGCCGTCTCCGAGCAGCCGGGTAAAATTTATAATCCCCTTTTTATCTACGGCCCGACGGGACTTGGCAAGACTCACCTTTTACAATCAGTCGGAAATTTTTGTCTAAACGGCGGAAAAATGGTTATTTGCGTCACGAGCGAGCAGTTTATCACGGACTTTACGTATAACCTCAACAACCACTCGATGGAGCGATTTCGCGAAAAGTACCGAAACTGCGACGTTTTACTCATCGACGACGTACAGTTTTTAGGTAAAACGGATAAAATTCAAGAAGAATTTTTCCATACGTTTAACGAAATTCACGCTAAAAACGGACAAATCGTGATGACATCAGACCGCCAACCAAAGTTACTAAAGGGATTTGAAGATAGGCTAAGAACGCGTTTTGAGTGGGGCATCATCGCCGATATCACGCCGCCAGAACTTGATACTAAAATCGCAATTATCAATAAAAAATGCGAATTTGATAAAATTTATCTTGGTACCGACGTCATAAACTATATCGCTACGAACATGGGCGATAACATCCGAGAAATCGAAAGCGCGATAATAAATTTAAACGCTTACGCAAGGCTAATGAGACAGGAAATCACACTAGAGTTTGCCAAAAATATCTTGCGCGATCAGATAAAAGAAAAACGCGAAAATATAAATTTAGAGAGTATCGTAGAGACCGTAAGTAAAGAGCTAAATATCAAACCTAGCGATATGAAAAGTAAATCGCGCTCAAAAAATATCGTCGAGGCTAGACGCATCGTGATATATCTGGCTAAAAATTTGACGCCAAACTCGATGCCGCAGATCGCGCAATTTTTTAATATGAAAGATCACTCGGCCGTAAGCCACAGCATCAAAAAAATAAACGAACTAATCGAAACGAACGAATACTTTAAAGTTCGCGTCGAAGAACTAAAAAATAAAATTTTAACCAAAGAGTAAAAACGTGAATAAAAGTGAAAAAAATCAAGATCTTATTAACGCCACAAAATACCTATCTACGGAACTAAAAAAGGATATTAACATTTTCACGTCCCCTACTAATGCTACTAAAAGAAATTTAAAAACAAAAGGAAAAAAATGAAAGTCGCAATTAACAAAAACGCTCTAGAAAGCGTAATAAATAATGCTAATCCTTATTTAGAAAAAAGAGATTTAAGCGCTATAACTTCGCATATATTTATAGCAGCTAAAGACGGTATTTTAAGCATAAAAGCAACCGATCACGAAATCGGTCTAGCTTATAAGCTATCAAACGTCAAAATAATAGACGAAGGAAACGCTACCGCAAACGGTAAAAAGTTGCTTGATATCATAAGAAGTCTAAAAGACGAAGAAGTTACGCTAGAAACGCTAAATAACTATTTCTATATAAAACAAAAAAACTCAAAATACAAACTTCCTATGTATAAATTTGAAGACTTTCCGAATTTTCCTACCGTAGAAAATAAAAATAAATTTGAAGTCGACGCCGTCATGCTAGGCCGAAGTTTAAAAAAAATATTCCCGAGTATCGATAGCAATAATCCAAAATTTGAACTAAACGGCGCATTTATCGACATAAAGCAAAACTACATCAATATAGTAGGAACCGATACTAAAAGGCTAAGCGTCTTTAGACTTGAAACTCCTACGCAGAGCGAATTTTCGCTAATAATCCCAAAAAAAGCAATCGGCGAAATTCAAAAACTGTTTTTCGATAAAATAGAAATTTACTACGACGATACGACTTTGATAGCCCAAAGCTCGAATTTCGAGTTTTTTACGAAGCTAATTAACGGCAAATTTCCGGATTATAATAGAGTAATCCCGCAAGAGATAAAAAAACGTCTAAGATTAAGCAGAGATAAAATGATAGAAGGTATAAAAACCGTCTCTATCATGTCTGAAAGTACCAAAATAGTATTTGCCCCGCAAACGGTAAGTTTTGAGAGCATAGTCGAGGATAATTCGGAAGCTAAAAATTCGATTGATTTTGCAACGGGGCTTGAAAGCGAAATTTACGTCGGCGTAAAAAATAGGTATTTGCTTGATTTCTTACAAAATATCGAAGAGGAACATTTTGAATTTGGATTTAACGACTCGAATTTAGCCTTCACTGTTAGCTCAAACGAGCTAAAAACGGTAATAATGCCGATAAATTTATAAAAATAAAAGGTAAATAATGCAGCAAAATTACGGCGCGGAAAATATTAAAGTTTTAAAAGGGCTAGAAGCGGTTAGAAAACGCCCCGGCATGTACATCGGAGATACCAACGTAAGCGGCCTACACCACATGATCTACGAGGTCGTCGATAACTCCATAGACGAAGCAATGGCGGGCTACTGCGATACGATAGACGTAGAACTAACGCGCGAAGGCTCTGCTATCATCACCGATAACGGACGCGGTATACCGGTAGATATGCACCCTACGGAGAAAATTTCAGCCGCTACTGTCGTTTTAACGGTACTTCACGCGGGCGGTAAATTTGACAAGGACACTTACAAAGTCTCAGGCGGCCTGCACGGTGTGGGCGTTAGCGTCGTAAATGCACTCTCTAAAAAACTGGTCGTAAATATCAAACGAGACGGCAAACTACATAGACAAGAATTCTCAAAAGGTATCCCGCAAAGCGACCTGGAAGTTGTAAAAACTACGAATAGAACGGGAACTCAGGTTGAGTTTTGGCCGGATGACAGCATTTTTGAGGTTACGGAATTTAACGATGAAATTTTAACTAAACGTTTTCGCGAACTAGCCTATCTAAATCCAAAAATCACTATAAATTTTAAAGATCAAAGAAACGGTAGAAGCGAGAGTTTTCACTACGAGGGCGGACTTGAGAGCTTTGTAACGGATATGAATAAAAACGAAGCCGTAAGTAAAGCCGTATCCTTTAGCGGCGGTGAAGAGGACGTTTTAGTCGATTTTGCGCTGATGTACAACGATACTTACAGCGAAAATTTACTAAGCTTCGTAAATAACATCAAAACCCCTGACGGCGGTACGCACGAGGCAGGATTTCGCGCGGGTTTAACTCGCGTGATAACAAACTATATCGCAGCAAACGCCGCAGCCCGCGAAAAAGACACGAAAATCACAGGCGAAGATATCCGCGAAGGCCTAATCGCGGTGGTTAGCGTAAAAGTACCCGAGCCGCAGTTTGAAGGCCAAACGAAAGGAAAACTAGGCTCAAGCTACGTAAAACCGATCGTTCAAAAAATGGTTTTTGAAGTACTTAGCAAGTATTTTGAAGAAAACCCGATCGAAGCTCGCGCGATAATGGAAAAAGCGCTGATGGCGGCGCGCGGACGCGAAGCTGCCAAAAAAGCTCGCGATCTAACGCGTAAAAAAGAGGGTCTAAGCATAGGAACTCTACCCGGTAAACTAGCAGACTGCCAAAGCAAAGATCCAGCTATCAGCGAGCTTTATCTGGTGGAGGGCGACTCAGCGGGCGGCTCGGCCAAACAAGGACGCGATAGAGTATTTCAGGCGATTTTACCGCTAAAAGGTAAAATTTTAAACGTAGAAAAATCGCGCTTAGATAAAATTTTAAAATCAGACGAAATAAAAAATATGATAACCGCGCTAGGTTGCGGAATCGGCGACGAATTTGACGCCGAGAGGCTTCGCTACCACAAAATCATCATAATGACCGATGCCGACGTCGACGGTAGCCATATCCAGACTCTGCTTTTAACGTTTTTCTTTAGATTTTTACACAAAGTCGTGGAAAACGGTCATATCTATCTAGCTCAGCCGCCGCTTTACCGCTATAAAAAGGGTAAAAAAGAAATTTATCTAAAAGACGAAAGAGCGCTGAATGAATTTCTAATAGAAAACGGCATCGAAGGTGTTGAGTTTGAAGGTATCGGAAATGCTGATCTTATAGACTTTTTAAAGATAGTCGCGGCTTATAGAAGCGTGTTAAAAGAGCTTGAAAAGCGTTTTAGCGTGATTTCTGCGGTTAGATTTATGATCGAAAATCCAGATATTGTTTCAAAAAGTTACGGCGAAATTTATGAAATTTTGAAAAACTATTTAGAGGCGCAGGGACACAATATCCTAAACTCATATGTCAGCGAAGAAGAAGCGCGAATTTACGTACAAACAGAAAGCGGCCTAGAAGAGCTTTTAGTAAATGAAAATTTATTTACAAATCCGCTTTATGAGGAAGCGCTTTATATCAGTCAAAAGATAAAAGAGCGCGGCATCGAGCTAAAAGGCGACGTGATAGACGTGCTAGACGAGATCGAAAAAAATGCTAAAAAAGGCGCTTATATCCAGCGCTATAAAGGCCTTGGCGAGATGAACCCCGAGCAGCTGTGGGAGACGACGATGAACCCTGAAAACCGTCGTTTGCTAAAAATAAACATAAATGACGCCATAAGTGCGTCGGATACGTTTAATCTGTTCATGGGCGACGAGGTCGAACCGCGAAGAAACTATATACAAGAGCACGCAAAAGACGTGAAACATTTGGACGTGTAAAATGCTAAAATCAGAACTAAAAGAGAGATCCCATCGGTTTAAAACCGCACTTGAAGTATCTTCGATACTTTTTTTTAGTATTATCATTTTAGTTTATATTTTTATCAAAAAAGATGAGGTTAAATTTGACGCCGACGACATTATTTTAATCACGATTTTGGTTTTGTGTCAGGTTTATTTTACGGTTTATAAAATTTATCAAAGCTTTCAAACAAGCACGTTAGATCAGATAACTAAGGCTTTTAGTAGAGATGAGATTTTACGCCTACTTTCAAAACAAGCTTCTAAATTTAAAGGAAAGAGTGGCGGTAATGCGGTAATGCTAAAGATCGAAAATTTAAACGATCTAAACGAGCGTTATAGCTTTGTAAGCACCGATATTTTGCTAAAACGATTAGTCGAGCGGCTGGAAAAATTTCTAAACGAAAAAGTCTCTAAAAACACGCTTATCGGTAGATATTCAAACGAATATTTTCTGATCTTTTGCGAGAGTAAAAATACCGAGTTACTCCATCTTTTAAGTGTTTTTGAGAAGACTCTTTTAAACGACGGGATTTATAATATCGAGTTAAAGATTAAATTTGACGCCGTAGATATAAACCACTCCGCAAGTCTTAAAAATACGGTCTCTTATCTAATCCAAAAGCTAAATGAAGAAGATAGCGACGATAAAGTAGACGTTACCGACGACCTTGAAAAAGACGTCTGTAACTGCATCGATATGCAAAGATTTATTTTTCAAACCCAACTCGTTAAAAGCCTTCGCTTCGGACAAAATTTAAAAAATGTTTTGATTAAAATTTATACTGATATGCAAGGCCTAGTCTCAAAGCGAAAAGTACAAAATATCGCAAATAAAAACGGCTACGAGGTGCTTTTTGATATAAATATTATTAAAAAATTATCTGAAATTAAATTTAAAGATAACGATCCGCTTATGATTGAAATTTCATCCGTCTCTCTTATAAATTTTATAAAAGAGTTCGCGCAGATGGGAAAGATCGATCCAAATCGAATTATTTTCGAGTTTAGCGAGAAGCTAGTGTATGACGAGATAAATAGATTTAAAGAAATCTTAACGGAGTATAAAAATCTAGGTTTTCGCTTCGCGTTAAATAAATTCGGCGGTAATAATGCCGGATTTGAGTATTTTAAATTTTTGCCGATAGATTTTGTTATCTACGACATAGAATTTAACAAAAATATCAAAAACGATAAATTTAAAACTCTGTTTGAAAATCTAAATTTAACCGCAAAAAGATTAGGCGTGAAGACTATTGTGAGATTTGTGGAGAACGAGGAGTTCTTTAACGTCGTGGAGCGCTATCAGACCGACTTCGCGCAGGGCTTTTTCATAGAAAAGCCAAAAGAAATTTAAAGGAAAAAAATGCAAGAAAACGAGGTCGTAGAGCCAAAATACGGAGAGAAAATAATAAGCGAATTTGACGTAGAAAAAGACCTGGAAATCTGGGAAAACAAACATGAACGCGACTACAAGATAAAAATCACGCTGCCGGAGTTTTGCTGCTTATGCCCGCGCTCGGGGTATCCTGATTTTGCGACGATTTATCTTGAGTACGTGCCGGCTAAATTCGTCGTCGAGCTAAAAGCGATCAAACTTTATATCAATAGCTTCATGACGCGCAACATCAGCCACGAAGATAGCATAAACGAAATTTACGGCGTTTTAGAACGAAAGCTAGCTCCAAAATGGATGAAGATCATAGGCGACTTTAACCCGCGCGGCAACGTCCATACCGTGATCGAAATTTGCTCGGACGAGATAATCAAAAAAACGCAAGAGCAAAGCTTTGAAGCGCCAAAATTTGAAAAATTTTCGCGAGATAGCGAGCGAAGTTTTGATAGAGGCGGTTACGGAGCACGCGAGTCTAAATTTAGCAAAGACGGCTCTCGCGGTAAGAGTTTCGGAGCCGATAAAAGAGGCGCAAAAACCGGCGATAGAAAACCTCGCGCAAGCAAAGATAAATTTGACGATAAACCGCGAAGAACGGGCAATAAAGATGGCTTTAAAAAGCCTGAATTTGCCGGCGAAAAGCGCGCTCGCGTCGTGAAAAAATCGGACGATAAATGATAAGCGCGCAGCTCATCGAGCACATTTTTAAGGCCGCATCAATCTCGCGCTGGAACGACTATCCCAAGATGACGAATTTAGTCGAGCTTGATAAACAGGCGCATAAATTTATCATCGCGTATTTTATCGCAAAGCTCGAGCATAATACCGATATGAACTACATCATCGAGGCTGGTATTTTCGAGTTTCTCGCGCGAGTCGTGGTAACGGATATACGCCCGGACGTGTTTCATCAGATGCAAAAAACCAAAAACGAGCAGATAAACGCTTGGGTGCTAACGATCCTAGAAGGGCTCGTAAAGGACGTCGAGGGCGGTAAATTTTTAGAGCGGATGCGCCGCTATCTCACGCACAAGGACAAAGCTCACGCCAAAGAGCGCCTGATCCTAAAGGCCGCTAGCTATCTCGCGACGCGCTGGGAGTTTTCGATCGTTTATCAAACGAGCAAATTTTTAAGCGACATAGACGAGCTAAAAGCGCGCGTGGAGGAGGAGCTGGAGGATTATTACGAGCTAATAGGCGTACGTAAAATCGTGATGAATCAAAAGCTAGCAAAGCTAGTCGATCTAGCCGGTAGACTGCGTTTTCAAAAGCGCTGGGCACAGACGCCGCGCATCCCTGAAACGGCGGTTTTGGGCCATATGTTAGTCGTGGCGATTTTGAGTTATTTTTACTCGCTTGAGGTAAAGGCCTGCAAAACGAGACTAGAAAATAACTTCTTTTGCGCGCTCTTTCACGATCTGCCCGAGTCGCTAACGCGCGATATCATTAGCCCCGTAAAATACGGTATCGAAGGGCTAAATGAGATAATCAGCGAATATGAAATGCGCCTGATAGACGAGAAAATTTTGCCTTTCGTACCTGAAAATTTTAGAGACGAGTTTAGCTATATCCTGGGCATCCGTATGGAAAATGGCAAATTTATCAAAAACGAGTTTGAAAACAGGATCTGCGAGAAAAAGCCTCTACATCACGAGGGTACGATGGAGAACGTAAACGAGGATAAATTTAACGCTATCGATGGAAAAGCGCTTAAAATTTGCGATAAACTCGCGGCGTTTTTCGAGGCGGGGATCTCGATCAGCTACGGTGTGAAGTCAAACGAACTAACCGAAGGCTTTAATAATATGGATAAATTTTTTCAGAAAAATCAGAGCTTGGACGGAGTGAATTTTTTAAAAGTTTGCGATGATTTTAAGGAGCATTTTTCGCTTTTGCAGGTTTAAAAAACCCTCTCTCAGATGACTGCGGCACACGCCTAGCCTAAGTGCTCTGCTGTGTTCCCACCCTGAAGCGGTGCCTAGAAGAGACATTGCACAGGTCTAAGAAAGGGCAAGAGCGATTTTACTCAAATTTTACTTAAATATATTTTAGGCGGCAGCATGGGATTTGATATAAAATGTAAATTTTTGTCGTTGTTTAGGGAGTTTTTGGTCTATCACCACCGCTCGCTCGAGTTTCGCGCGAAGATATTTGCGGCTATCATCTCGGCCAAACTCAATCCCGAAGAGGACGATTTTGCAAATTTATACGATATCTCGAGCGAAATTTACGGCAGTGACGAGAACCGCAAACGCGTACTTATCGAAACCACCAGAGAGTATGTCTCCCGTATCAAACGCAAAGACCCGATGACGCTTGATAGCTTGCTCTTAGCGATCGATCAGGCTATCAGAGCGAACAAAAACTACGCGCTAAAGATCGACTTCGAGCACCTACGCAGGCTCATCGACGCCGACGAATACGAAGGTCTCGTGCAGCAGCGCGTGTATGATTTCTTGCTATACGAGGTAAAAACCTACGCGCCAAACAGATAAGACATCAAATTTGAATTAAATTTTGCCTATTTTTGCTGCTTTTTAGCGGTGCTTTTTATACGGCTTTTTATTATGGATTTGATTTTTGGGAGGCGATACGCTTGATGACGGCATTTACAAAGAGTCGGCATGCCTGAGGCTAGCAGCGAGACCGATATAAATTTACCGTCAAAAAAGCCGGTATCTACGAGTAAAATCTACTACAAAAGCAAAAAAGTAAAGTTCAGCAGAGGAGACCTTCCCGGGATGCGGCAGCGACGAGTTTACGAAGCGGTTTTACCGGAAAACTACAGCTACTAAGTTAGCCTGCTACTACGGTTATACGACGCAAGGCGTCCCTGAGCCAATTGGCACGAGTGGAGAGGAAAAAGCGGCCTTAGCGGGCGAAAAAATATTGCTAAAAGTTATGCTCAAATCTCTACAAAACCGCAAAATAAACTACGTAAAAGGCGGCGAGGTGAACGATCTAAAACAAAATTTAAGCGCCCTAACCGAGACCTTTGATCTGTCAAAATACGGCGCGACTTCATGGTACAGCGCTCCAAACGGAGGCTTTGCGCACGATAAAGTTTTGCTCAGAGCAGAGCTCGAAAAAGGCAAGTATAGCGTAAAAATGCAGGCTCTAAGCGACGCGCCCGAGCTAAAAAAGATCGTGACGTTTATTAAAATTAGCAGATATCACAACTGAAAGTGATGATTTGGGAGATTTTGCACATCAAATTTGACTAAATTTACTAAAAATTCCTAAGCTCTATTTCCAAATTTGAACGTATCAAATTTATATCAAATTTAGCCTTCGCCTGCGTCAAATTTCCGAAATTTTCGCCCGTATCGAGGAAATTTTGCAAGTAATAAACGCCTCTGTATCCGTACTCGTACAAAATCTCGCTCATAGCAGAGATATCGGCCTCGTCTAGCAAGTCCGCGTGCACCGTCGTTCTAACCTCAAATTTAAAGCCGATTTGCAACAAAAACTCAAGCATTTGCAAGAAATTTTTATACAAATTTGAGCCGGCAACCTTGAGAAATTTTTCCTTCGTCGCCTTAAAATCAAGCGCGATGTAGTCGATCAAATTTAGCGAGATAGCTTGCTGAATAATGGTTAAATTTGAGCCGTTAGTATCGACTTTGAGCGAAAAGCCGCGCGACTTTACCTCATGAGCTAGCGGTAAAAACGCCGGGCTAAGCGTACATTCGCCGCCGCTAAAAACCACGCCGCTAAGCTTGCCTTTGCGCTTGTCTAAAAATTTGATAAACTCGGCGCAGCTGATCTGTCCGGCGCCCGTGACGATAGGGACATTGTAACAGTAGGCGCAGCGCATGTTGCAGCCTGCAAACCACGCTATGCAGGCCGTTTTGTCGGGGTAGTCGAGGGTCGTAAAGGGGGTGAGCGAGTAAAGCGGAAAATCGGCGTCTTTCACGTTTTACTCGCGGTTAGATTAGGCTTTGCGTTCGCAAAATTTGACGCGCTCTTTATGCTCGCCTTTTTTGCCGAGGTTAAAGCTCTCTACAGGGCGGTGGTAGCCCATTACGCGGGTGTAAACGACGCATTTCGTGCGTTTTGCTTCAAGCGAAGCTAATATTTCTTTGTCGCTCATTTGTCACTCCTTGATAATTGATGTCAAATAGTATAGCACTTTATAGATAACTGCCGTCTTAAATTTTACGCGATTTTTTGTTTTTCAGCCGTTGTTAAAAGTATGGTAATATCTGCGTTACGATTAAATTTAAAACAAAGGAAAAACATGACAAAAGTCAAATTTCACGGCGCAGACGTCGTGCTAAAAGGCGAAGAGGTATTCGTGGGCTCATATGCGCCAGAAGTCGCGCTCGTCGGACAAGATCTAGGCGAGTTTAAGGTCGGCGGTAACAACGGCATCGAGATATTAGTCGCCGTTCCGTCGCTAGATACGGGCGTTTGCGCGACGGAAACGCGTAAATTTAACGAAAAAATGGCGGCGAAAGAGGCGATCAAGCTAAGCGTGATCTCGATGGACCTGCCGTTTGCTATGGGGAGATTTTGCTCTACGGAGGGGATTAAAAATTTAAAAGTCGGTAGCGACTTTAGATCTAAAGAGTTCGGCGAAAAATACGGCGTAATCATCGGCGAAGGGCCGCTTGCGGGGCTTTTAGCTAGAGCTGTTTTCGTCATCAAAGACGGCGTCATCATCCACAAACAAATCGTTCCCGAGATCACGGAGGAGCCAAATTACGACGCGGTATTTGACGCGATAAAATCAAGCGGAGGTTGCGGTTGCGGGTGTATGTAAGCCGCTAAATTTAAAGGCCGTGAGATAAAAATTAACTATTTCTATCTTCTAGTCTTTTATTTAGAATGCTAGTAGCGACTGTTTTTTCTGTGCCGCTACTAGTTTCTATCTTTCTTCTTAGATCAGAATCGCTTAAGTCTTCGCATTCTAACTTTGTCTTTTTAGCTTTTGCCATCTCTCCCATAAAGGCTTTTCCAACTTCAATAACACCTATTCCAATGCCCTTAATTATTTTCTTGGCTACTTCGCCTGCATCCACAATAAATCCTTTTTCATGATAATGGTGAAATAGTTATTCTATTACTTCTACACTTTGGACAACAATTGGGTGTTCCACTGCCTGCTCTACTTGTCCATTCATATTTGCATTCTAAACACTTTGCCCTATAAACTATTTGTTTTTGAGCTGCATTTTTGTCTGATTGATTTGCCATTATAACTCCTTCTAAAATAGATTTTATTTATCCTATAGGATATAGAACGACGGATATTAACATTATATAGTTTAAAGATTTATTAATCCTATAGGATAAAAAAGTGAGTGAGAATTTTAATATTTTTAGCGATGAGGAAATCTTTAAATTTTATCAATCTATATCACAAAAGGTCCGTATATTTAGAGAAGAAAGAAATATTTCACAACTTGAAATGGCTCTTAGTATAGATATTAAATCCGTGGCATTTTACTCAAATTGTGAAAACAACAAATATAATAAACATTTTAATTTAGAACATCTTTATAAAATCTGTAAAGTTTTAAATTTGAATATTAAAGATTTTTTTGAATAAATTTTTGATGCTACTTTG
>NZ_CAJPQR010000045.1 GCF_905372745.1 uncultured Campylobacter sp.
AAAATATGTCGTTTCTTGAAAAATTAAAGCTAGCTTTTTACGCGATTTGTCGCCCCGAAAAGCTTATTTCGTTTAGGCTCGAAAAGCCAGATTCCCGCTACACGCGCGAAGCTAATTTTATCCTAAAATACGGCGTCCTTAACGCTCATCAAAATATGAACGCCGTCACGATCGCCTACGACCGTCTGTGTGAACAATATGCGGGATTTAAGCCGCTTTTTATCATCGAAAACGCCCCGCAATGCGAATACACGAATATGCACGCAAGCTCTAGTTTCGAGATGCTGGACGAGGAGGAGTATAATGCGCAAAATCCGGACGCGCGCGACTTTCCCGTTGCACAGTTTCGTTTGATGCTGGACATCCTAAACGATCCCGAGTATAAGGCTGAAGTGAGCGAATTTTACGGTAAATTTAGCCTAAACTACCCGCATAAACTAAAAGCGCTAGAGTACGTAAATACCCGCGACTACGACGCGCTTGACGAAGATATCGACGTTTATCTGTGCCCTTGCGAGCGCAGTACGGACGCTTTTGCGAGAATGATTCAGGGGTATTTTGCGGACGATTTTGATCCAGAGCAGACGTATGCGTTTATTTTGATGATGAACGAGCGATTCGGGTTTGAGTTTATCGGCATAGGAGCCACGATAATGCTATTTTATCGCCGAGAAAATTTAAGCGACGATAAGGCCGAGGAGCTACTGCAAGAGCTGGCTAAAATTTACGATACGCCTTACGAAGCGATCAAAAAAGCCCTGTGGCATAGCGCGTTTGGCTCTCGTAAGACGCTCGTGCTGCCTTTTGCCGAAAATATAGAGGACGTCGTCGTAGACGAGCTGTAAATTTGGAGTAAATTTCGACTTAGAAGCTTAAAAATTTAAGCCAAAATCTTAAACATTACAAAATTTTAAAGAAATTTTAGCTACACTCAGCAAATTTTATAAAAAAGGATGCCAAATGAACCCTTCCGAATTTATCTGGATGGATGGAAAATTAGTCAAATGGGAGGACGCCAAAGTACACGTTTTAACCCACTCGCTTCACTATGCAAACGCCGTATTTGAGGGCACGAGAGCCTATATGACGGATAAGGGCTTAGCGATATTTCGCCTTAGCGACCACACCGCGCGCCTACTAAAATCAGCCAAAATGACGATCCTAAACGTCAAATACACGCAAAAAGAGCTTGAAGACGCGCAGGTCGAGCTACTTCGCGCAAATAAATTTAAATCAAACGTCTATCTACGCCCGATCGTTTACCTAGGCTACGGCGTGATGGGTCTAGCTCACACCAAAGCTCCTGTAAATACCGCAATCGCGGCATGGGAGTGGGGTGCGTATCTAGGCGAAGAGGGCCTAAAAAAGGGCATCCGCGTGAAAATTTCGAGCTTTGCCAAACTAAACGTCGGTGGCCAAATGAGCCGCGCGAAATCAAGCTCGAACTACCTCTGCTCGCAAATGGCAAACTACGAAGCCAAAGATGCGGGCTACGACGAGGCGCTACTGCTTGATAGCGAGGGCTACATCTCAGAGGGGCCGGGCGAGTGCTTTTTCATCGTGGAAGACGGCGCGCTCATCACTCCTCCAAACGACAGCAGCCTAGCTAGCATCACGCAAGACACCGTCATCAAAATCGCTCGCGATCTAGGCATCGAAGTGCGCAGGGAGCGCATCACCCGCGACCGCGCATATACTGCGGACGAGGCGTTTTTCACGGGTACGGCGGCCGAGGTCACTCCGATAAGCAACATCGACAACCGCGTTATCGGCGCGGGCGAGCGCGGAGCGGTAACTAAACGCCTACAAGATGCGTATTTTGACGTAGTTTACGGACGCAATCCAAAATACGCCTCGATGCTAACTTATATTTAAGGAACGAAATGCCAGCAGATTTGAATGATTATTTTAATAAAAAACGCGGCTCCGGCGGCGGAGACGATAACGGCGGCGAGAGCAAGGGGCCGAAAGTAAATTTTAAAACGCCTGATTTTAAAGGATTTGGCAAAATTTCGGCCTTTGCCTACGTTATCATCGCGCTCGTGGCTTTAATCGCGCTCACGCAGCCTTTCGTCACGATAAACTCGGGCGAAGTGGGCATCAAGTCAAATTTGGGTAAATACGACCCGTCTCCGATGCAGCCGGGACTACACTTCTTTATCCCGTTTTTGCAAAAAGTCATCGTGGTCGATACGCGCGTACGCCTCATAAACTACACTTCGGGCGAAGATATGGGCGAAGCGGCGCAAAAGTACGGCGCGCAGGCTCAAGCCGGCATCATCCGCAAAAACTCGATCTCCGTTTTGGACGCGAGAAACTTGCCCGTCAGCATCGACATTACCGTGCAGTACCGTCTAAATCCTGAAAATGCGCCTCAAACGATCGCGTCTTGGGGCCTTAGCTGGGAAAACAAGATCGTTGATCCCGTCGTACGCGACGTCGTGCGCAGTATCGCGGGTAAATATACCGCTGAGGAGCTTCCTACGAAGCGAAACGACCTGGCCACGGCTATCGACGAGGGTATCCGAAAGGATATCGACGCACAGCCGAATAAACCAGTCGAGCTGCTAACCGTGCAACTACGCGAGATTATCCTACCTGAAAAGGTAAAAGAGCAGATCGAGCGCGTACAAATCGCTAAGCAAGAGGCCGAGCGAACCAAATACGAAGTAGAGCGCGCAAATCAAGAGGCGCTCAAAAAAGCAGCCCTCGCAGAAGGTACGGCAAAGGCCGCTATCATCGAGGCTCAGGGTCGTGCGGATGCGGCTAAGATCGAAGCCGACGCGCAAGCCTACGCAAATAAAGAGGTCGCAAAAAGCCTCGATCAAAATTTGCTAAATTTAAAGCAGATCGAAACGCAGGCTAAATTTAACGAGGCGCTACGCGAAAACAACGACGCAAAGATATTTTTAACGCCCGGCGGAGCGGTGCCGAATATCTGGGTAGATACGAAGGATAAGGCGAAGCAAAGCGCGATAACGCAATAACTTTTGCTTGAAGCGGCTCGTCTCGCGAGCGTCTTTAACGGAGCTAGTAAAAATTTAGCTCGGCGGACTACCTTGTCCAGCCTGTGCTAAATTTTTACGTCGCTTCTACTTGCAGTTGCGACCGCAAGGGAAGCAAAGCCCTTTCTCGCTTTAGCGTTACGATCATAGCGAAGTAAAAATCCATCTCGCGATATTTCTCCTTGACTTTTTTTGCACCCAAATTTGAAGTTAAATCCGTAAATTTAGCTTCAAATTTTACCGCCGAAAGCCATGCCAAAACGCCGTATTCGGCTATTTTCGTAAAATTAAAAAACAAGACGTAAAACTATGTTTGCGTAGTTTGAGCTTTATCGCCGCATTTATAGCAATTAGTGCGTAGTTTGTAAATTTGATTTATAGATAAGATTAAATTTTCGTAGCTTTGCGTCGCAAGTAAATTGCGCCATAGTATTTTTATGCGTCGCTCTTTTATTGCATTGGTTTTTGCGGTATTTTTGGTTAATTTAATATCAAATTTACTTAGCTTTTGATATTCTTGTGAAAAATTTTTTAGTTAAAAGGATAAAAAATGGCAGTAAAAATAACAGACATTTGCATAAGTTGCGGCTCTTGCATCGACGAGTGCCCGACAAACGCTATCGTGGACGACGCAGATAACCCGACCGGAGAGGACGCATACTACGTCTATGCGGATAAATGCGTCGAGTGCGTAGGATTTAACGACGAGCCTGCGTGTGCTTCAGCCTGTCCGACCGACGGTTGCATCGTTTGGGACGCTCCTTATGCAGGACAGCCTTCTCGCGCCGAGATAACTGCCGATATGCGCATGGGCTCAACCGCGGTAATACAATAAATTTAAGCCCGCATTTTGGGCTTATTTTGAATTTTAATTTTTTTTTGATATAATCACCGCCTTATAAAAATCACAAAAAGGAAATTTTATGCAGCAAACGCTTTCTATTATTAAGCCTGATGCCGTAAAAAAGGGCGTTATCGGAAAAATCGTGGATAGGTTCGAAAGTAACGGACTAAGAATCGCCGCTATGAAAAAAGTCAAACTAAGCAAATGCGACGCAAAAGCTTTCTACGCAGTTCACAAAGACAGACCTTTCTTTAACGATTTGGTTGATTTTATGGTGAGCGGACCGGTCGTAGTTATGGTGCTTGAGGGCGACGATGCAGTAGCTAAAAACCGCGATCTAATGGGTGCGACCAATCCGAAAGAAGCAAAACCTGGCACAATAAGAGCCGACTTTGCCGAGAGTATCGACGCAAACGCCGTTCACGGTAGCGACAGCCTAGAAAACGCTAAAAACGAGATTGCGTTTTTCTTTGCGACAAGAGAAATTTGCTAAATTTAGGTTAAATTTTGAAAATATCTTTCGCCAAAATCGCAAATAATCAGATGCCGTTTGAGTTAAATTCGGACGGACTGATTTTTAACGGCGAACTAGGAAAAATAAACCAAAATTTGGTTAGTTGCAAAGGTAAAATCGTAGGCGAGATAACTCACAACTGCGACCGATGCGGCGAAGATATAAATTTAAAGCTTGATGAAGATGTAAATTTGATATTAAGCGACGGAATTTATAAAGATGAAGAAGAAAACCTCGACGATGCAGTTGAGTTTTTCGACGGTTTTATAAATTTGGAAGAAGTATTAACAAGTGAAATAGAAGCTTTTAAAAGCGATTATTTTTATTGTGAAAAATGTAAAAATCTATAAAGGAGAATAAAATGGCAGTACCTAAACGAAGAGTAAGTCATACTCGCGCGGCAAAGAGAAGAACACACTACAAAGTAACACTTCCTATTCCCGTAAAAGATAAAGACGGCTCATGGAAAATGCCTCACCGTGTAAATAAAACTACCGGAGAGTATTGATACAAATGACCAGCATTTGCATTGACGCGATGGGCGGCGACTTCGGTCCGCAGCCTATTATCGGCGGCGTGATCGAGGCTTTAAAAGAAGTAAAATTTGAAGCTATCTTGGTAGGCGATACGAAAATTTTGGAAAGTCTCGTCCCGCAAAATTTAAAACAATACGTAAAATTTATTCAAGCCGATGAGATTGTTTCTATGAGCGACGGCGCCACCGACGCGTTAAAGCGAAAGGAAAGTAGTATTTTTAAGGCTATAGAGCTACTTAAAAATAAACAAACCAAGGCCGTAGTTTCTGCTGGACACAGCGGAGCCACGATGAGCCTTGCCACGCTTCGAGTCGGTCGCCTAAAAAATGTTTCGCGTCCGGCTATTGCGACGTTGATGCCAAATGTTACCGGCGGTAAAACTCTAGTTTTGGACGTCGGCGCAAACGTAGACTGTAGGCCGGAACATTTGTTTCAGTTTGCGGTAATGGGCGAAGCTTACGCAAAGGAAATTTTAAAAATAGAGTCGCCCAAGGTAGCGCTTTTATCAAATGGCGAAGAAGAGTGTAAGGGCAATGATGTTACTAAGGAAGCCTTTGCGATGATTTCAAAACTTGATAGTTTCGTAGGCAATGCCGAAGGCAATCAAGTCTTTGATGGAAGCGTCGATGTCATAGTTTGCGACGGATTCGTAGGAAATATTTTGCTAAAAACCAGCGAAGGCGTAGCCGATGCAATCAGCAAGATTATTAAAAAACATGTTAAAAAATCTCCCGTAGCAATCGCCGGTTCGCTTCTCATGAAAAAAGTTTTTAAGACTTTAAAACAGCAAGTTGACTACGATGAATACGGCGGAGCGCCGCTGTTAGGCGTAGATGGTTGCGTCATAATCAGTCATGGAAAAAGTACCTCTAAAGCTATCAAAAATGCGATATTTCAAGCATTAAATTTCGCAGATTCTAATATAAATAAAGTTATTGAAGACGAGCTTTCACGCTTTGCCAAATAAAATATAAGGTTAATACAAATGCCAAAAGCCTCGTTAGTATCCATAGCCGCATATGCCCCTGCTAAAATTTTAACGAACTTGGATCTTGAAAAAATGGTAGAAACAAGCGACGAATGGATAACTAAACGAACCGGCATTAAGCAAAGGCGAATAGCGCAGGATGAAGATACTAGCGACTTGGGAACAAAGGCGGCTAGGTTGGCAATCGAAAGAGCAAATCTGAGAGCAAAAGATATCGATGCCGTCATCTGCGCGACTATCTCCCCCGATCATTTTTGTATGCCCTCGACCGCCTGCAAAATCGCTAAAAATTTGGATATAAATTCCGTTACGGCGTTTGATATAAGCGCAGCATGTACCGGTTTTATTTATTTGCTTGAACTTGCTAAGTCTCTAATAGAAAGCGGCAGTAAAAAAAATATACTCATAATCGGGGCCGAAAAATTAAGTAAAATAGTAGATTGGGCGGACAGGACGACTTGTATACTATTTGGCGACGGAGCCGGCGCGGCAGTCGTAAGCGCCGATAGTAAAAATGAGATTATAGACGTACATACCGCAGCCGACGGCAACTATGCCGAGCTGCTTATCACCCCGGGCGGAGAAGAAAAATTTATTAAAATGTCCGGTAACGAAGTTTTTAAGGTCGCAGTTCAAACATTAACCAAAGACGTCGTAGAAATTTTAGAAAGAAATAAAATCCCCAGCGATAAAATCGATCTTTTTGTCCCGCATCAGGCAAATTTGCGCATTATCGAAGCGGTCAAACAACGTTTAAATTTTTCAGACGAACAATGCGTAGTAACGGTCGGAAAATACGGTAACACTAGCTCGGCCTCCATACCGATGGCAATGAACGATGCTTATGAGGCCGGTAGGCTTAAAAACGGCGATTTGATTTTATTGGATGCTTTTGGAGGCGGCTTTACTTGGGGTTCGGCTTTATTAAAATTCGGCGGCGAAAGCTACAAAAGATAATTTTTTACAAATGCGGTAATTTTTGTAAATTTAGGTTATTTTAAATAACGGCAATTTGCTTAAATAAATTTTGAAATTTTACTATCTCAACTACAACCCTTCTAAAATCAGCCGAATACGAATACGATAAACAAATTATTTTTCCAAGGGCTACGACATGATAGTAAATAAAATTTACAAAATTTTTTTCTTGCGACGATGTAGAGCTAAATATCAAACGAGAGTCTATGCTCGAGTTTAAACTATATTGCGACGACAGAGGACCGGTTAAAGCCATAGTCTTCATAGTTCCAGGTCTAGGCAGTGATTGCGAACAACAGTTGCCGCGAGCATCTAGGGCAGTTTGTATCCGATAAATTTAACCTAGAGTAAATTACCGCCGTATCGGCAATAGATCGCAAAACGGAGTAACTTATTTTTTAGAGACCTAGATAAAATAGTTTTCAAGAAAAATACCCAAAAATTTTGAGCAAAATTAGTATCGAAACGCTACCTGCGCTAGATACTAAAATTAACAAAAAGCGAACGGCAATTTACCGAGCAATTTTAAATCGCAAATGTCGGTTACGCTGCAACCGACCAAAAACGAATATCAAAATTTCGGCGTCATGTAAGCTCAAGACGAGATAGAGGCTGCGCTTTTATTAAGACAAATCCACCATCTAAATATGCAACCGATAAACGTTAGCCGTAGTCTTAACCGGCAGTTTGCACGGGGTTATACATAAACGTCCTAACAGCAAATTTTATGCCGCAACTATAGAGGCAGTTTTGGATAATAACGGCATGCAAAGCCAAACCGGAAACTTACGGATCTTGACAAAGAAGTAGATTACGCCAAATTTAGCAAATATTTTACCGATATATTTTAAAGGCATTGGTATCTGTATCTTTGCTAAAAAAAGTAGGCGCCGTTAAAAGTCCTTGTTTTGCTTTTACGAGCGCGCAAAGAGATACGAAACCCAGCTACATCTAAAAATCCAAAGCTCACGCCTCAAACCAAGCTAGCTATCGCTACGCCGCAAAAGACCGCTGCGCGCCTTCTAAAGAAAACTCAACTTCATAAGTAGCTTTAAAATTTAGGTTTTTGATGCGACGCTATACTGGATAAAATCGGAATTTATTAAGTCGCTAGTTTGCGGTTTAAATATGCGAACAAAGGTGCTAGTCTCAAAAGCGCCACCGCAAATACCAGACAAAATCATGACGCGCGAAAAATAAATTTACGATAATAAACTGCAAGTTAAACTACGGACGCTCTATGCTTGCCCTGGCTAGCATAAATTTAGCAAACAAATGTCAGGCATCCATGAGCGTGTTATACTAAATCTGCTTTTTGACTGCGGAGCAAAATTTGAAACATTGCAAAAGATTAAATTTATCTCTTTTTAATTTTTAGATGATATAATTTCGCTACAAATAAAAATTATTAAGGAGAAAAAATGTTAGTAACAAAAAAAGCACCTGACTTTACAGCTGCAGCGGTTTTAGGAAGCAATCAGATCGTAAATGATTTCAACCTATATAAAAATATCGGCGAGAAAGGCGCGGTAGTATTTTTCTACCCTATGGACTTTACTTTCGTTTGCCCTAGCGAGATCATCGCGTTTGATAAAAGATACGACGAATTTAAAGCCCGCGGTATCGAAGTTATCGGCGTTTCGACAGATAATCAATTCTCTCACTTTGCATGGAAAGAAACTCCGGTAAACAAAGGCGGCATCGGCCAAGTTCGCTTCCCGCTAGTAGCCGATATGACGAAGTCTATCGCTCGCGGTTTTGACGTACTTTTAGAGGATGCGGGCGTCGCGCTTCGCGGCAGCTTCTTGCTTGATAAAGACGGCACCGTTCGCCATGCGGTCATCAACGACCTTCCGCTTGGAAGAAACATCGACGAGATGATAAGAATGGTCGATACTATGCTATTTACGAACGAGCACGGCGAGGTTTGCCCTGCTGGTTGGAACAAAGGTGATAAAGGCATGAAAGCCGATACCGCAGGCGTCGCAGACTACCTATCTCACAACGCAGACAAACTATAATCATCCAAATTTAAGGGCGAGCTCTCGCCCTTAGTGCTTCTTTTCTACATCTTTACATCAAAACGACATTAAGTTTAATACAAAATATCAGTACTTAAATGAAAAAATAAGGATTTTTTACTATAATCTAGTTTTAAACTTTATTCGGAAGGAATCATATTTCAGATGAACGGCACGTATAACGACAGCTCTTTTATGCGCGAGGACGCAGTGACCGTATTTTCCAGAGTACGAAACGATAACCGCCAGGTGCACTTTCTAAATCTTTACAACGGCGTAAAAGTCGAGTGCATGGGCGAAGTAGAGCATGTAGAAGACGATACGGTCGTCTGCAAGGTAACATTAGAGCAAATTTTGGCCATGAAAGAGGAACAAAACGCCTATATCGTACGCGATGAATATTTTTCCGAAAATTTAAGGGCGGATATCATCGGATTTGATCTTGCAAATTTGACCGTAACGCTACAAAATTTCACGTATATGCAAAATTTGCACGCGAATTTAAGAAAACATCAGCGCGTATATCCCGATCGTTACACCAAGGTGATCCTCACGCAAAACGGTAGCGAAATACAGGGTAACCTATACGATATCTCAAGGGGAGGCCTAGGCGTCGTTAGCTTGGATGACGGCGAGTTTAAAGAGGGCGAGCTTATAAATGCTAAATTTGAGTTATGCATACCGGACGAGGCGGGCGACTCTAATAAAAACATAAACATAGATACCGATCTAAAACTTGTCGCAGCGCTAAAATATAAGGGTGCGATGAGATACTGTTGTCAGCTAGCCGATAAAGACGGCGCAGGCGAAGATATAGCAAAATTTACTAAAAAACGCGTAATAGAAACTCTTGAAGAGCTCAAAGAGCAGATAAAAACTTACCAATAAATTTAACGCAAAACTAAAAGGCGAGCTTTGTGCTTGCCTTTTTTAAATTTTACCCGCTTCGATTTCAAAATTTACCCCGCAGCTTCACCCGAAATTTAATCAAAAATCAGTAAAATAGCCCAAAATTTAGAAGGAAATTTTATGAAAACCATTCAAGAAAATTTAAAGCTATTTTACGTCGGTCTCAAAGAAAAAGAGCCGTTTTTTTATAAAAACAAAGACCTCACGACGCACGCGGCCATCATCGGCATGACCGGTAGCGGTAAAACCGGCCTTGGTATCGGCATACTAGAAGAAGCCTGCATCGACAATATCCCGACCTTTATAATCGACCCAAAAGGCGATATGACAAACCTTGCTTTGGCCTTTCCGCAGATGCGAGCGCAGGATTTTGCACCCTACGTCGATGAAAACGAAGCGCAAAACAAAGGCATGAGCGCGGATGAGTTTGCCGCTAGCGAAGCCCAGATGTGGAAAAAAGGTATCGAAGGCTCGTTTCAGAGCTTGGAGCGCGTGGGACTTTTTAAAGATAGCGCCGAGCTAAAAATTTACACGCCAAAGAGCAGTAGCGGCGTCGGCGTGGCTCTGCTCGGGGATTTTGCCCGTCCGAGTTTAGAGGTAGGCAGCGAGGAGTTTAGCGAGTACGTCGGCTCTCTGGCTAGCTCCGTACTCTCGCTCGTGGGTATAGAAAACGACGTAAACTCAAAAGAACACCTGCTCATCTCAAACATTTTTATAGATAAATTTAGCCAGGGCGCGGACGTGAGCTTAGAGGAGCTCATCGGCTTTATCGCGACGCCTCCGTTTGCCAAGATTGGCGTATTTGACGTGGAGAAATTTTATCCAAGCTCCGAGCGCATGAAGCTAGCGGTTAAGATCAATACGCTGCTTGCAAGCCCCGATTTTCGCGCGTGGCTAAGCGGCGAGCGACTCGACATCTCAAAGATGCTTTTTAACGCAAACGGCAAGGCAAAGTGCAATATCTTTACGATCTCGCACCTAAAAGACGGCGAGAGGATGTTTTTCGTGACGCTGCTGCTAAACGAGATCATCGCGTGGATGCGCAAGACCGAGGGTACGAGCTCGCTTCGCGCGGTGCTTTATATGGACGAGATTTTCGGATTTTTCCCGCCAAACGGCAACCCGCCTAGCAAAACTCCGATGCTAACTCTACTCAAGCAAGCCCGTGCGCACGGCCTTGGCGTGATACTGAGCACCCAAAACCCGGTCGACCTTGACTACAAAGGCCTTAGCAACATCGGCACTTGGTTTATCGGGCGCTTGCAAACCGCGCAGGATAAGGCGCGCGTGATCGACGGTATGACGGGGCTTGCGGGCTCTGCGATGGATAAAGGCGAGATAGAAAATCTCATCTCAAATTTACAAAAGCGCAATTTCCTCTTAAAAAACATCCACGAGGACGGGCTATCCGTCATCTCGACGCGCTGGGCTCTGAGCTATCTCAAAGGACCGCTTAGCCGCGAGCAAATTTCAAATTTGATGAAAGAGCAAAAGAGCGGGTCAAATTTGAGCGGATCAAGCCAGGCAAAAAGCTCAAATTTCGCCGCCAAGCCGGTGCTATCGCCGGACATCGCTCAAATTTACGCCGCGAGCTCAAATTTACACGAGGGCGGCGAACTGGAGGGGTATCTTTACGGCGAAGCCAAAGTGCGATTTTACGACGCTAAAAAGGGGCTTGACGAGGTTCGCGAGGTAAATTTCACGCTAAGGCTGGATGAAGCTCAGAAAAGCGCCGACTGGAGCGAAGCTAGCGAAAATATGCATTTTACCGCAGTTTCGGAGCCAAATTTCAAGCTCTCATACGCGCCGCTACCGGGCTTTGTCACCGGAGCTAAAAATTTCAAAGAGCTAACTAAAAATTTCAAAGAATTTATCTATAGAAACTACAAGCTTAGGCTCTTTAACGCGCTAAATTTAAGCTCGGCGCCGGGCGAGAGCAAGGAGGAGTTTTACGTGCGTTTAGCCGATAAATGCAACGAAATTTTAGAGGCGCAAACGGCCAAGCTCACGGCGGAATTTGACAAACAAAAAGCGCGCCTAGAAGAGAAACTAAACCGCTCCGTGGCAAAGCTAGAAAAAGAGCAGCGAGACTTTAAAAGCAAGGGGATCGAGACTGCGATCTCGGTGGGAGCTAGCATTTTGGGCGCGATTTTCGGCAAGGGACTATTAAGTAGCGGTAACATCGGCAAGGTCGCGACCTCCGCGCGCTCGGCAAACAGCGTGCTAAAAGAGCGTAGCGACGTCAAACTAAGCGAGCAAGAAGTCGCCCAGCTAAACGCACAGATCGAGGAGCTGATGGCGAAATTTGAAGAAGACGCGAGCGCGCTAAAAGCCAAAAACGACGTGCAAAACGTGGAGGTGACGGAGGTGGAGGTTGGTCCGAAGAGTAGCGATATTTATGACGAAAAGCTCTATCTTCTTTGGAAATAAATTTAACGGCTTGTCTCGCGAGCGCTTTTCCGAGATTTTGCAAAATTTTCGCTCCGCAGGCTATATGCCTAGCGCACGCTCAATTTTGCTTCAAAACTCGAAAAATCATCTCGCGATACTTCGCCTTATCGTTTTACGCTCAAATTTGAAGTCAAATTTGTAAAATTCGGCTTCAAATTCTACCCACCGAGACCCGCACCGCAAAAATGCTAAATTTAACTAATCCAAATTTAGCATCGTAAAGACGCAGGTCTCGGTACGTAAATTTGAAAAACCTCCACGTAAAAATATGATTTTCGCTTCGCTTGTAAAAAATATATAAATTTTACCTTAAGAATTATTTTTCTAAGGCTAAAGTGTGTAAAATAGTCGCAAATTTACAAAAAAGCTCGTAAAAAGAGTGAAATTTATACGCAAAATGCGGATTTTGAGAGTAAAATCAGAAAAATTCTTTGAAAGGAAGTTAAATGAAAACTACATCTTTGGCATTAGCCGGCTTGCTTTTCGCGTCTGCGCTGGGCGCAAAGGAGTTCGTATCTATCGGTACGGGAGCGATGACGGGTACGTATTATCCGGTGGGCGGAGCGATATGTCGCCTCGTAAATAAAGACCCGCAGATGAAATGCTCGGTGCAATCAACCGGCGGCTCGGTCTACAACGTAAATAACGTGCTAAAAAAAGAGCTAAATTTCGGTTTCGTCCAAAGCGACGTGGTTTATGATAAATTTAACGGCGTGGGCAAATTTGAAGGTAACGGCGATCAAAATTTGCGCGCCGTCGTCTCGATCTATCCTGAGCTTCTCGCGTTCGTCGTCTCAAAATCAAGCGGTATAGGCTCGATAAACGACCTCGAGGGCAAAGCGATCAACGTCGGCAACCCCGGCAGCGGTAACGAAATGACCGCGCTTGGCGTGTTTAAGGCTTACGGCTTTGACGAGAAAAAGCTAAAACATCACGGCGTACTAACTGCCGGCGAGTGCCCGCACGCGCTAAAAGATAAGAAAATCGACGGCTACTTTTACATGGTCGGTCACCCGACGGCTAACATCACCGACGCGGCAAACTCGCTACCTATCGATATCGTAAACATCGAGGGCGAGCAGGTGGATAAGATGCTGGCTGCGATGCCGTACTTTGCCAAAGGTACGATACCAAAAG
This sequence comes from uncultured Campylobacter sp., assembly GCF_905372745.1. GTDB lineage: Bacteria > Campylobacterota > Campylobacteria > Campylobacterales > Campylobacteraceae > Campylobacter_A. Next base: position 13,384 of record NZ_CAJPQR010000045.1, read on the forward strand.
GCACCTATGAGGGCGTGGATCACGACGTAAACAGTATCGGCGTTAAAGCCGTCCTAGTTACCGATAAGGGCATGAGCGATACTGCGGTGGCTGCGGTCGTGAAGGCTATTTTAGATAACTTCGACGAGTACAAGAGCTTGCATCCGGCACTTGCTGCCGTTACTAAAGAGAGCCTGATAGAGGGACTTTCCGCACCTTTGCACCCTGCTGCCGAGGCCGAGTTTAAAAAAGCCGGCATAATAAAATAAACTAGCTAAGCCGTGCGGGTTAAATTTGACCTGCGCGGTTTGTTTTTTTTGTTAAATTTAGGGCTTATTTTTAGTTTTTGAGGATTTAAAATTTGACGCTTTGCTAGCTTGTTTTTGGACGGCGGCGAGTTTGCTTTAGTCGCATAAAGCGTCAAATTTTAGATTTGGCTCATGCGCGAGTTTTTGACTAGTTTTGCTTGCCGCTTGCAAAACCCGTATCTTTACGGCGCTGGGTTAAATTTGTAGGTAAATTTGAGGGTCAAAAGCTGGTCAAATTTAAAAATAAAGCCCGATTTTACGGGTGAAATCGCCAAATTTTATAAAAAGAAAATTTAAGAGGTTAAGAGCAAATATGGATAAAAATTTAAACGATACACAAACAAATACCGAGTCGGCGCAGGAAAAGGAGGAGTTCGTCGAGGTAAAGACGCGCGAGATAAACTCGAGCTTTTATATATATTTCACGAGCATTATCTGCTTTGCGTGGTCGGTTTTTCAGCTTTACATCGCGTATTTTCCGATGAACACGACGATGTCGCGCTCGGCGCACCTTGCGTTTGCTATTTGTCTGCTGTTTTTGCTTTATCCGCTTAAGATTCACAAAAAAGCCCACTCCAGCCTGCCGTTTTACGACATCGCGCTCTGTGTTGTTGGTACGCTAGCAGCGCTCTATCCGCTTATAGAGTTTTACGCGCTAGCACAGCGCCCCGGAGACTACACGAACTTTGATATAGCCGTGGCCTGCGTCGCGGTGATCGTGCTGTTTGAGGCGGGTCGCAGGATCATCGGTCCGGCACTTCCTATCATAGCAGCGATATTTTTGGCGTATGATTATTTCGGTCAATACATGCCGGACATCATCGCACACCAGGGCGCTAGCCTAAACAAACTCGCAGGTCACATGTATCTTACGACCGAGGGCGTTTTTGGCGTGCCGCTTGGCGTTAGCGTGAGTTTTATCTATCTTTTTGTCTTATTCGGTTCGCTTTTGGAGCGCGCGGGAGCGGGGCAGTATTTTATAAATTTAGCCTTTGCGCTGCTTGGTAAATTTCGCGGCGGACCGGCGAAAGCTTCGGTTATCGCGTCAGGACTAACCGGCATGGTTAGCGGTAGTTCCACGGCAAACGTCGTAACGGTGGGTACATTTACGATCCCGCTAATGAAAAAGGCGGGTCTAACCAGCACCAAAGCCGGCGCCATCGAGGTGGCTGCGGGCGTAAACGGTCAGCTGATGCCGCCTATCATGGGCGCGGCGGCCTTTATCATCGCCGAGTTTTTGGGGCTTAGCTACACAAACGTCATGATCGCGGCCGTGATTCCTGCGTTCGTGTGCTATATGTCGCTGTTTTTTATCGTACACCTTGAGAGCTGTAAGCTCGGGCTAAAAGGCATGAAGCAGGGCGCAGGCGTGTCAAAGCTTAAAATTTTCGTGAGCGGACTGCACTATCTTATCCCGATTTTGGTTTTGCTCTATACCTTGCTAATCGCAAATGAATCGCCGATCTCGGCGGCTTTTAACGCTATTTGCGTGCTATTTTTGATTATCCTTTTTCAAGAGCCCGTTAGAAAAACGGCTCACGGCGAGGGTGTCGGCGCAGAGGATTTTATCGTTGGCTTTGTGGATATATTTTGGGCGATGGTAACGGCGGCTAAAAGTATGACTACGATCGCGATAGCTACGGGTTTAGCAGGCATCATCGTGGGCTCTATCTCGCTAACGGGTATCGGGCAGGTGCTGTCTGAAGTCGTTGAAAATTTAGCCGGCAACAACATCGTGCTCATTCTCTTTCTCACGGCGATAATGTCGCTGATACTAGGTATGGGCTTGCCGACCACCGCAAACTACATCGTCGTTAGCTCGCTAGTGGCACCTGTGATTTTGTTTTTGGCACACAAAAACGGCTTTCTCATCCCCGCTATCGCGGTGCATCTTTTCGTCTTTTACTTCGGCATCCTAGCCGACGATACGCCGCCTGTTGGCATCGCGGCATACGCTGCGGCCGGTATCGCCAAAGCAAATCCCGTAACCGTGGGCATGCAGGGCTTTTTTTACGATCTGCGCACGACGATTTTGCCATTTTCGTTCGTGTTTAATAACAAGCTGCTTTTGATAGAAAGCGTAGATGCCGCAAACCCAAACGACGCCAAAGGCATAGTGTGGATAACAAATCCGCTAGAGATGGCACTGATTTTCGGTACGGCGCTAGTAGGTATGTTTGCCTTTTCTTCGGCGCTTCAAGGGTATTTTGTTAAACGCGTAAACGTACTCGAGCGCGCGCTGCTTTTGGCTGTCGCGCCGCTAACCTTGGTGCCTAATATGTGCGCCAAGTACATCCCTTTTATTGCGAACGAATACGTGTCTTACGCGATCGGCGTGTCGCTTTACGCGGCGTTATTCGCATTTGGCTGGATAAGAAATAAAGCAGATAAAAGAGCGGGAGCGATCGCCTAGCGCACCACAAAAATAGAAGTATAAATTTATAAAAATTTGATTAAAGCCGATTTTGTCGGCTTTAAAATTTAAATTTTTATATTTTCCTTTTTTAGATAGTCAAAGAGGAGTTTATTAGCTACTTTGGCATATTTTGGCTTTTTAAATGCCCCTATCGCCATTGCACCGCTGAGCAACCAAGAGATAGCGGCAAAAATTTTTTCACCAGTACTTGAGTGGTTTCCTGCAAACATAGCAAGAAAAAATAATGTGCAAAAAGCAAATACACATAGACATAGTATCATTATAGAATAATAGCGGAACGAAATAGAAAATATATTATTGATATATTTTTCGCCGGAATTTAAATTTACGAAAACTTCGACATATTGGCCGTCAGCAACAAAGATTAGTTCATCACCTTCTATTATTGTGCTATTTAGCTTGTTTAAGTAGAAGAGTTGGTTGTTTATCCTAAAATTTATATTGTAGTTATGGGATGTGCCAACTTCGCCGCTTCTTGCATTTCCGCTTATGTATGTTTCTAAATTTGAGTTTAATCCCGACACTTTACCTTTAACTATCCTAAGTCCGTAATCTTTCATAAAAGTCCTTTTGAATTTTCGGTAATTCTATCAAAAAAAAAACGATTCGTTAATAGTTAAAGAAAATTTTAGCT
>NZ_CAJPQR010000046.1 GCF_905372745.1 uncultured Campylobacter sp.
AGAAATTTTATACTAGGGCTTGCGATTTAGGAAATGAAGTGGCTTGCACGATGAAATAAAATTTAAAAACAATGCCTGGTTTTAAAATTGGGCATTGTTTGGAAGCTTAAAATATGCTCTCGACGCTTCCCGTGGTCGAGGCGGGTCGCGCAGCTCAAATTTAACTCGGACGAAAGTGGATAAGATGATGAAGTGGCGACTAACCTGCTTTTTTGCTTGGATCTTGATTATGGGCTCTATCGTTTTTGAGCTGAAATTGACGGGTCGCGACCCGGTCGGAAGGCAGATAATAGCGCTCGTAGCTTTTACGATAACGCTCGCGTTCTATCCCAGGGTGTTATTTGAGGGCGATAAAAGGACGGCTATCGTTTTGCTGGTTTTTGCCGCGATATCGGTTCGCGAGACTCTTTTTCTAAAACGCCGCAAATCCTCGCAAAATCAAGCTAAATTTAACTATCCCTGCCGCCGTATTATCAAAGTAAATTTACAAAGGAGCGGGCGCGAGCGGTATTTATGATATTTATGTTGGGCTTGCGGCGCAGCCTTACGTGATCGAGGTGGCGAAAACGCCGACTAAGACAAGAGGGACTTGAGGCTTTGCGTCTTAAAAAGGGATCAAAAGGCCTGCTAAAAAAGCGACCGACTTTGTAAACGGCGCTAAAGCAAACGGCGACAAACCGCAGTTTTAGCGGTTTTGCGGGCGGATTTTACGTTCAAATTCGCCGCGTCGGTTCTGGCTTGCGTTGGCAAAACGGCTAGATTGCAAGTTAAATTTAGCTTCAAAATTTAAATTTGCCGTAGTTCAAATTTGCGGTCAAATTTGACGTTTCGAGCGCTAAAATCGCCGTGCCAAAGCCGCCCGATTTTAAATTCGCGGCGAGCCGATTTGCTTTTAGAGCTTAAATTTGGTGCTGCCGGCAAAGCCTTAAAATTAATCCAAATTTAACTCCTTTATCAAATTTAAGAACTTAAGCCCCAATGACGCAGGCGACGCAAATTTAAATTCTTTCAAATTTGGCTTGTATTTTTGCGTTTTGCGTTTTTGCGGCGCGGGTTTAGCCGGGGATTGGCGTACAAATTTGCTGCAAAAAGCGGATAAAATAAGCAATATTTTTATTACAAGTTTAGCACGGAGGTCAAATTTGTGCTCAAATTTAAACGGCGAGCAGGGCGCGTGCACGACTAAAAGCGCCAAAACGCTGCAAAATAGCCTCCGCGACTCTCGCTCGCGCCGGCGGCGGCAAAAATGCGCTTTCAGTTTAAAATTCCCGATTTTTTGCTATAATCGCCACGTTTCATTTTAATTTTTTAAGGATTTTAATTGCACCCCAGTAGCGCCGACTCGCTTTTTATGATCGCCCTCGCGTTTTTCTTCGTATTTCTAAACGCTTTTTTCGTCTTATCAGAATTTTCCATAGTCAAAGTCCGCAAGACTCGCCTAGAGGAGCTTGCTAAGGACAAAGTGCCAAACGCGAAAACCGCGCTTGATATGTCAAACAACCTCGACACCTACCTCTCCGCCACACAGCTGGGCATCACGCTAAGCTCGCTAGCTCTTGGTTGGATCGGCGAGCCTGCGGTAGCTAGGCTGATAGAAGAACCGCTAAAAACATACTTTAATCTAAACGATATATTAGTCCATACCGTCGCGTTTGCGATCGCGTTTACGCTGATCACGCTCATGCACGTGGTGCTAGGCGAGCTAGTGCCAAAGTCCGTCGCCATCGCAAAATCAGAAAAAGCAGTCCTAGCCATCGCGCGTCCGCTACATGTATTTTGGGTAGTTTTCTCGCCGCTTATCAAGACTTTTGATTTCTTAGCCGGCGTTTCGCTTAAAATTTTGGGTATCAAACCAGCCAAAGAGAGCGAGCTAGCCCACTCCGAAGAAGAGATAAAAATCATCGTGGGCGAGAGCCTAAAGGGCGGCGTTTTAGATAGCTTTGAGACCGAGATCATCAAAAAAGCGGTCGATTTCTCCGACACGGTGGCTAAAGAGATCATGACTCCGCGCCGCGATATGGTCTGCATAAACAAGCAAAAAAGCTACGAAGAAAACATCAAAGTGATCTTTGACTCCAAATATACGCGCTACCCCTACATCGACGGTAGCAAGGACGCAATCCTTGGAATGATCCATATTAGAGATATCTTGCAAATCGATCTTGGTAATAAAAAGCGCGAATTTGACAGCATCGTGCGTAAATTCGTCATCGTTCCCGAAAACCTCTCGATATCTAAAATCTTAGTCATGATGAACAAGCAGCAAATCTCCGCCGCTCTAGTCGTGGACGAATACGGCGGCACGGCGGGTCTGCTAACGATGGAAGACATAATGGAAGAGATCCTAGGCGACTTTAATGACGAGCACGACGACGCCGACCCGCATTACAAAAAAATCAACGAAAATATCTACGAGTTTCAGGGGCGCTTTGATTTAGAGAGCGTCGAAGAGCTGATGGGGATAAGCTTTGCCGACGAGACCGAGGAGCTAACGATCGGCGGGTATGTCTTTAATCTCATCGGACGCTTGCCGGTCGTAGGCGACAAGATCGAGGACGAAAACTGCTACTACGAGGTGCGCAAGATGGATGGCGCTAGCATCTCAAGCGTCAAAGTGCGCAGAAAATTTGAGCAAAAAGAGGACGAGGACTAGGCAAATTTGCGCTTTGCCTTTGCGGGCGGGGCGTAAATTCGGTTTTAAATTTGAGATGCGGAAGCGGATTCTCAAATTTAAGTCGGTCTAAAATTTGAAAACGCAGCCGCATTTGAAACCGGCACAAATTTAAGCCGTTTCGTCAAATTTGAGTTTGCGGCATTTGCGCTAAATTTATCGCCGTTTGGCCGAGTCTTGCGGGATTGTCGTTAAAGTTTATCGCCGGCTTTAGTTAGGCTAGATTTTCAAATTTACGCAAAGCATAAATTTAAATTTGCCTTGCTAAATTTAAGCCGATTTTTATCTCAGACTCTCTCAAAATCCACAAATTTAATCTAACTTTTTAGCTTATTTTGATAAACTTCGCGAAATTTAATAAGAGATAAAAATTAAATTCTATATTTTGAAATTTATAAAACAAATTTAACACAGGAGGACAGATGAGAGTAGTTCAAGCGGAATTAATCTCCAAAACCGTCAGCGAGCTTTGCAAAGAGGCCTGTTACGTCGTAACGCCCGATATGAGAGCGGCTTTTGAAAAAGCTAGAGAAAACGAGAGCTCGCCGATAGGCAAAGACATCCTAGGCAAGGTACTCCAAAACGCCGATCTAGCGCAGAAGCGCATCGCGCCGATCTGCCAAGACACGGGCATGGCGGTCGTGTTCGTCGATATCGGGCAGGACGTGCATATCGAGGGCGGATTTTTAGAAGACGCGATCAACGAGGGCGTAAAAGACGGCTACGTGGGCGGCTACCTGCGCAAATCAGTCGTAAACGACCCGATCTTTGAGCGTAAAAACACGACCAATAACACCCCCGCCGTCATAAACGTAAGGATAGTAAGAGGCGATAAAATCCACATAAAAGTGGCTCCAAAAGGCTTTGGTAGCGAGAACAAATCAGCTCTAAAGATGCTAGTACCCGCAGACGGCCTAGAGGGCGTGAAAAAGGTATTTTTAGACACCGTTAAGCTAGCGGGTCCAAACGCCTGTCCTCCGATGGTGATCGGCGTGGGCATAGGCGGCACGATGGATAAGGCCGCGCTAATGGCAAAATACGCCGCCGCTCGCGACGCAGACAGCAAAAACCCAGACCCGAGATACGCCAAACTAGAGGAGGAGCTACTAGAGCTCGCCTGCAAAACGGGCGTCGGACCGCAAGGACTAGGCGGCGACACGACCGCGGTAAAAGTAAACATCGAGTGGTACCCGACCCACATCGCGGGCCTGCCGGTCGCTATCAACATCAACTGCCACGCCGCTCGCCACGCCGAAGCTGAAATTTAAGGAGAAAAGATGTCAGAAGTAAAAAAGATAACCGCGCCGTTTGATAAAGATGTCGTAAAAAGCCTAAAAGCTGGCGACAACGTGCTAATAAGCGGCACCATCATCGCAGCTCGCGACGCCGCGCACAAGGCGCTAACCGAGACTTTGGCTCGCGGCGAGGCCTTGCCCGTAAATTTAGCCGGCGAGACGATCTACTACCTAGGACCGAGCCCCGCAAAACCGGGCGACGTCATAGGCGCTGCGGGACCGACTACTAGCGGACGCATGGATAAATACACTCCGACGATGATAAACGAAGTAGGCATCAACGGCATGATCGGCAAGGGCTACCGCTCCGACGCCGTCGTCGAAGCGATGAAAAAATCAGGCTGCGTCTATATGGTCGCTATCGGGGGTGCCGGCGCGCTAATCAGCCAAAGTATCAAAAAGTACGAAGTGCTAGCCTATCCAGAGCTTGGCCCCGAGGCGGTCGCGAGGCTCACGGTTGAGGATTTTCCTGCTATCGTAGCGATAGATAGCGAGGGCAATAACTTCTACGAAGCAGGACAAGCTCCGTATAAAAAAATATAAATTTCTAGGCGCGGGTTATCGCTAGCTCGCGCCTCGATCCACTCGCCGCTCTTGGTTTGCGTGCCGTTTGAAAGTAGGCAAATTTGAAACCAAACGGCGCGTTAAACTCTCAAATTTTACGCTCACTCTTTAAAAATTTTGCCGTAATTGCTCGGATACGCTTTTTTCAAAGATTTCTTGATCTTAGCTTTTAGCGAGCCTCCGTCGCTAAGCTTTACGTCGCCAAATAGGCAATCTTTATCGCAGATTAGGCGCAAAGTTACGTCCCGTTTTTCGCCGAATAGCTCAAATTTCACTCGCACTTCGTTTTCCGAAACAGCTTTTGCGCTAAAGTTTTTGAGCTCTTCAATCTCGTGCGAGCCTATAAAAGGGTCGAGATCCAGATCGGACGATACGTGCTCTATACCGCTCAGACGTCCGAGCGCAGAGCCGAACTGATCGTAAATGAGCCCGTCAATCTTGGGTGTTAGCTACTCCGAGGTGATGGGTTGCACTTCGCAGTTGCCGTAGTTTGTTTGGTAAAAATCGATTACCGTTTTTTCCATTAGCGAGGCTTTCGTCGTTTGAGCGCTTAGATTTGGGCCGCCGAGTCTGCAAAAAATCACCGCCAAAAGGCAAAATTTAGATACTTTCATGACCTTCCTTTTAAATTTGGCGGTTGCGTGATTTTGGCGTTATTGGGGTTAAATTTTGCTCATCTTTGCGGGACTAGGTTTGGCGTAATAAATTGCGAGTCAAATTTGAGCAAACCGACGTTAATCTCAAATTTGCGTTAGCCTTCGAGCCGTCAAATTTACTCGGACGGCTCGTTAAATTTGGCGGCGATCACTCCGCAGTGCTGTTTATGTAGCTGTTTTCGGAGATCTGCGTCCAGACCCTAGCCTTTTTCATAAAGGCTTTTTGCGAGTCCAAAATTTCCTTAAACGTCGCGTCTTTGGCCGAGAGCTCGTCTAGGATCTCGTCCGTGGCTTTGCGCAGCGCGGCTATGATTTCCGGCGGAAACGAGGCGATTTTAACGTCCGGGTGCTCGCTTTTGATTTTATCAAGGACTAGCGAGTTTTGATAAACCGCCGACTCGTAGACGTCGGCCGCTACGGCCTTGGTCGCGGTTTCTACGATAGCTTGGAGATCGGCGGGTAGCTTGTCCCAGAGCTTTTTGTTGATGTAGAATTCATTTTCGCTAGCAGGCTCCTGCCAGCCGGTGTAGTAAAATTTAGCCACCTTTTGAAAGCCGAAATTTATATCGATCGCAGGGCAGACCCACTCGACGGCGTCGATCGTGTTCATCTCCATCGACATGTAAAGCTCGCCGATCGGGACGGTGTTAATGCTAGCTCCCAGCTTTGCCATTATCTCGCCGCCAAGCCCGGCCATGCGCAGTTTTAGTCCCTTTAGATCGTCCGCGCTTTTGATCTCTTTTTTAAACCAGCCGCCCATTTGCATGCCGAAATTTCCGCCGTGAAAGGTCACGATGCCGTACTCGTTAAAGACCTTTTGCGCAAGCTCTTTGCCTCCGCCGTATGCGTACCAGGCGTCCTGCTCAGCCTTGTTCATGCCAAAAGGCACAGTCGTGAAGAGCATGAGCTTGGTATCCTTGCCCTTATAAAAGTAGCTCGCGGTGAAAGCCGCGTCGTACTGGGCGCTTTTGACCATATCAAGCAGCGCAAACGCCGCCTTGTGCTTGGACGGATAGTCGACGCGAACCTCTATACGGCCGTCGCTCATCTTTTCCACGAGCTCTTTAAATTTCTTTGGAGCTTCGCCTAGTACGGGCACGTTGCTCTCGTAGGTGGAGGCGAGCTTGATCTTGTATTTTTCCGCAGCCTGCGCGCTGATCATCATAGTAGCGCATAGGGCTAGAGCTGAAAATAGTTTCATTTTTTCTCCTTTCGGTTTTAAATTTACCGATTATAGAGCTTTGTATTATATTTTTTGATTAATTTTGAAATTTAAGTTACAAAAATCTATACAAAGTAAGTAAAAAAGTAAATAAATTTATAAAATGTTACGAAAGTTAAATTTTGCTACTTGCGGATAAATTTGACGGTTGCCGCCGTTAAAACGGTGATGCCTAGGTTAGGGCTTGACAAATTTTTCTAAGCCGTCGGCAAATCGGCCTGCGAACAAGGCTTAAGATAAGCAGGTCGCCAGACGCGATGCATAAAAATCGGCGGTTTAAATTTACCCGCGCTTTTGGGGCAAAATAAGGCAAACTCGCGGTAAAAATATACGCTAGCGCGCTTTTAGGCTAAATTTTAACGACTTTATGAGCCGTAAATGCTAAATCAAAGTAGCGGCGCCTGTGTTTGCGGCGGTAATTTGCAGGCAAAATTTACCGCGGCTTCGGCAAATCGTCCTATGCTTTAGGCCGCTTGCGCCGTTGCCGAGTAAATTTAGCGACGGTTTGTGTTTGTAAGCGTTTTTTCTAAATTTAGGCAATTTTCGTTTAAGTGACAACAAAATTTAAGCGTAGGATTTAACAAGACGGCTTTTTGATAATTTTGCCAGGCGAAATTTGTAAAATTTAAGTTCCAAAACGCGCGATTGAAGCCCAAATTTAAACCGCCTAGCGCAAAAGCGGCAAACCGGAGAAAGCGGATAGCTTCAAAAAGTCGGCAAGATAAATCTTCGTTAGGGTTCAGCCAGAGTATTTTGCGCGAGGCTTACCGTTAGCTTTGGTTTGCGCGAGGTTTGTCGCCAAGTTTGCAAGTTTTTGACAAAAGCCCGCGATTTCGCGCTTGCCGGTATAAATTTATGGATTAAATTTACCGCGGCGCTTTGGATGAATCTTGCTCGTCTTGCCGTCAAATCCGCGCTTTGCGGCAAAAATTTACTAAATTTAGCCGCGATTTTAGCCGAATTTAAAAGAGCGTAAAAAAAATTAAAGTCGGTAAATTTAAATTTCGGTCTTGAGGTCAGACGCGCCTTTGATCTCGTCGTCGCAAATCTCGCAAAAGCGCGTCAGCAGCGAAAAGAGTTTTTCGGTATTTTTCTCGCCGAGCCTAGCAAACACCCGCTCGCCCAGCTCATCGCTAGCGCGCGTGATAGGCTCTGCCGCCTCGCGCCCCTTTTGCGTGAGGCTCATCGCGCGCTCCCTTTTATCAGTGCTTTGCTCGCTTGGCTGTACTAGCCCTTTTTGACGAAAATCTTTACAAACGTTAAAGACCGTTTGTTTTGGTATGAGCCATTCTTGGCCGATCTTTTTTTGCGTCGAACTGCCGTCTTTTGCTAGCGTGTAAAGCACCGCAAATTCGCTGTAGCTAAGCCCTGTTTTAGCGATCAGCGCGTCTATGCGCTCGTTAATCTCGCTGATTTTTTTTGCCTAGGTCGTCAAAGTTATACATCGTTTTCCTTTTTTATTTTTGGGTGAATTTTAGTAAAATCCCAAAATATTTTCAAGGTTTTAGGATTGACTTTTGGTCCTAAATTTTGCTAATATGATAAATTTTAAGACTAATTTTAAGGGAAATTTTATGAAATTCGGCAAAATTTTAAAGGCGTGTTTTTTATCGTTTGCGCTGGTTTTGACCGCGCAACAAACGGCGGCGGCGCAGGAAAATAAATCGGCGCAAGAAACGCCGCCGCAAAACAAGCAAACGGCTCAAGCGGGCCTAAAAGACGGCGACGCTAGCAAATCAATCGTCGGCCAAGACGGCGGAAATTCGGACGCTAGGCAAAATCAAAACGAAGAAGCCATAAAGCTCACGGTCGTCTCGCCCAAGATCGTAAAATTTAGCCCAAAGCTAAATTTGCACGGCGAGCTGGTCGCTAAAGACGACGTTGCCGTGGGCTCGGCGCTGCAAGGCCAACAAATCGCCCAGATCTTAGCCGAAGTCGGTGAAAAAGTGCAAAAGAGGCAAATTTTAGCCCTACTAGATAATGCTGGCGTAAAAGCGAAATTTGACCAGCAAACCGCCGCGCTAGAGGCCGCAAAGCAAAATTTAAACTCCGCTAAGGCCGCCTTTAGCGAGGCTAGCTCCGCGCTAAAGCGAGCCAAAAGCTTAGCCGCAAAAAAGGCTATCAGCTCGCAAGAGCTCGAACAAGCAAGCGCAAAAGAAGCAAGCGCCAGAGCCAATCTAAACTCCGCAAAAGCCCAAATCTCGCAGATAGAAGCGCAGATCGCAGAGGCCAAAGATCAGCTTGGCAAAGCTAGCGTGATAGCGCCCGTTAGCGGCGTCGTAACGGCCAAAAAAGCTCAAATCGGCGCGCTAACTAGCGGCGAGGCTTTGTTTAACATCGCAAAAGACGGCGTCATCGAGCTATCTGCGGATGCGGATGCAGCCGAGCTAGCGCAGATAAGAGTCGGTATGAGCGCTCAGGCTCAAATTTACGGCGTAAAAGAGGCCGTAAACGGCAAGGTGCGGCTAGTGCCTGTTAGCGTGGATACGAGCTCGCGCCTAGGTAAGGTCAAAATTTCGCTGGACGGCGGGGCTAAATTTATCGGTTCGTACGCCAAGGCTGTCATCGACCTGCCCGAATTTAGCGCATTAGCGCTGCCCGCGCAGGCGGTTTCGTTTACGGAGGCAGGTGCGTTTGCAACGCTAATAAAAGACGGCAAGGCGCAGAAGCGAAAAATCCAAACCGGACTTAGAGTAAACGGGCTAGTGCAGGTAATCACAGGCGTTAGCGAGGACGATGAGGTCGCGCTAAAAGCCGCCGCGCTGGTAAACGACGGCGAAGCGGCGCAAAGGGGCGCGGAGTGAAAATTTCGTCTTGGGCGATCCGTCATCCTATCCCTATTATCGTGCTTTTTATCGCGCTTAGCTTAGGCGGCGTAGCGTCGTTTTTGCGCCTACCGATAAACGCGAACCCAAACGTAAATTTTCCTATCGTTAGCGTCACGGTCACGCAGACCGGCGCGTCGCCTACTCAGCTGGAAAGCTCGACTACTAGGCGCATAGAAGACGCCGTGAGCGGGCTGGCGGACGTGAGGCACGTTAGCTCTACGATCTCCGAGGGCAGCTCGGCTACGACGGTGGAGTTTGCCATCGAGACGGATGTCGATAGAGCCGTAAACGACGTGCGAAACGCCGTGGTGCAGATCAGAGACGAACTACCGGCCGGCATCGATACGCCGCTAGTAGAGCGCATGGACGTCGAGGGCGGGGCGCTCGCGTTTTATTCGGTAGGAAGCGTAAATTTAGACCAAAGCGAGATATCGCACCTGATAGATAACGAGATAAAAAGGCGGCTGCTAGCGATCCCAGGCGTTCAGCAGGTAAAGCGCCTAGGCGGCGTTACGCGCGAGATTAGGGTGCTTTTAGACCCCGCCGCGCTTAGCTCGCTAAAGATAGACGCGGCTTATATTAACAAGCAGCTTGCGCAAAATAACGCCGATTTGCCCGCGGGCAGGACGGTTTTAGACGGCGCGGAAAACAGCCTGCGCGTAACGGGCGGCGCAAAGAGTATAGAGGGGTTAGCGGATACCCCTATCCGACTAGAGGGCGGCGGTAGCGTCCGTCTAGGCGATATCGCTCGCGTAGAGGACTCGCACGCCGAGGTTAGGTCGCGCTCTAGGATGGACGGGCTGGAGACGGCGGGATTTAGCGTCTCGCGCTCAAAAGCCGCCAGCGACACGGTCGTGATGCAAAAGGTTGGGGAGGAGCTGGCTAAATTTACCGCAGAGCATGCGGAAGTAAAGATAGACGAGATATACACCTCGGCGAACGAGACTAAGCAAAGCTACGACCAAACGATCTGGATGCTAGCCGAGGGCGCGATACTGACGGTTTTGGTCGTGTTTATTTTCTTGAGAGACGCGAGAGCGACTCTGGTGGCTGCCGTGTCGCTGCCTCTTTCGATCTTGCCGACGTTTGCGGCGCTTTATCTGCTGGACTATACGCTAAACGGCATCACGCTGCTAGCTTTGATGCTAGTTATCGGCATACTCGTAGACGACGCAATCGTGGAGATAGAAAATATCAAAAAACACCTAGCCCTAGGCAAACGCCCGTACCAAGCCGCCATCGACGCGGCTGATGATATCGGCTTTGCGGTGGTTGCCATTACGCTAACGATAGTGGCGATATTTTTGCCCGTTAGCTTTATCGGCGGGGGCATCGGGCAGTACTTTAGGCAGTTTGGCATAACCGTCGCGGCGGCGGTTTTGGCTTCTCTTTTAGTAGCGCGCTTAGCCACTCCGCTACTAGCGGCCTACATCCTAAAACCCGAGGCCAAAGAGGAGCGCGAAGCGGGCAAGCTAAAGGCTGCCTATCTAAATTTGCTAAATTTCACGCTAGATCACCGTAAATTTACGCTTTTTATCGGCTTTTTGCTATTGCTGGGCTCGTTTGCGCTAATACCGCTTTTGCCGACGGGATTTTTGCCTCAAAGCGACGCCGGCAGAAGTAGTGTAAATATCACTCTAACTCCCGGCTCTACGCTAGAGCAAACCGATGAGAGGCTGCTAAATTTAACCCGCGTCGTTAAGCAAAATCCGGCCGTGCAGTCCGTTTTTGCTATAGCCGGGGGCGGCGGCGAAACGCACAAGGGCGAGCTGCTAATCACGCTAAAACCGCACAAGCAGCGCGACGTTACGCAAAAGGAGTTTGAAAACGAACTGCGGGCGGAGCTGGCTAAATTTAGCGATATGAGATTTGCCTTCGCTAACGATATGGCCGCGCGCGATATCTCGGTAATCTTAACCGGCGAGGACGCGGATGCGCTCTCTAAAACCGCCGCGCTGATAAAATCCCAAATGAGCGGAGTTGCCGGCGCGAAAAACGCTCAAGTAAACGAGCCTTTGCAAAAGCCCGAAATCCGCGTAAATTTAATCAAAAAAGAGGCCGCTAGGCTAGGCGTGAGCCACCAAGCCGTAGCCGAAGCTCTGCGTATCGCTACCGTGGGCGACACGGACGCGGCGTCGGCGAAATTTGACCTACCCGACCGCCAAGTGCCTATCCGCGTGAGCCTAGAGGAGGACGCTAGAAACGACCTTGAAGTCCTGCGTAAAATTTACGTCCAAAGCGCGGCGGGAGCAGCCCTGCCGCTCTCAAGCGTAGCTCAAATCTCGTATTCGCAAGGCGCTGCTAGCATAGATAGATTTGATAAACGCCGCAAGATCGCGCTCGAGGCCGATTTGCAGCCAGGATTTACCGTAGGCGAGGTTTTGGAGCAAATTTACGCGCTGCCCGCGATGAAAAACTTGCCCTCTGGCATCTCGTCGCCCGAGTACGGCGATAGCGAGTATATGAGCGAGATGTTTGAGCAGTTTGGTATCGCGCTTGGCTTTGGCGTGACGATGTTTTTGCTGGTTTTGGTCGTGCTTTTTCGCGATTTTTTGCAGCCCGCTACGATATTTATCGCGCTTCCGCTTTCTATCGGCGGCGCTGCGGGCGGGTTGCTGCTTTACGGCGGGGCGCTTGATCTATCCGCCGTCATCGGCATCTTAATGCTCATGGCTATCGTGGGTAAAAACTCGATCTTGCTCGTTGATTTCGTCATCGAAAAGCGCCTGCGCGGAAGCGGCGTCAGGCAGGCTTTGCTAAGCTCGGGCGCGGAGAGGGCGCGGCCTATCGTGATGACTACGATAGCCATGATCGCCGGCATGGCGCCTGCGGTGTTTGCTAGCGGCTCTGGCGCGGAGTTTCGCGCGACGATGTCGGTAGCCGTGATTTGCGGACTAGCCGTTTCTACGCTGCTTAGCCTCGTTTTCGTGCCGACTGTTTATTCTATCGTGGACGATGCGAAAAGATTCCTCGGCAAGCGTCTTTCTAAACTCACGTCCGTAACCGAGCAAGATAAGCAAAACGCGGCAGGGTAGGAAGCTTGTTAAATTTAGCGCGTAAATTTATCGCTTTTTTCCGCGCGGATTAAATTTGAGCCTGGGTTTTACGGCTAAATTTAGCTAAATTTGCAAGCCAAAAGCCTAAATTTACGCGGCTTAATAATACCCTAGGCACATCGTTTCTGTTAGCTTTATGCGCTTTTCAAGCGGTTCGGGCGAGAAAAACGAGCACTTTTCGATGTAAATTCTATAGCCGTAGTCAAGTCCGAAATCATCGTAAAATTTCTTTAAATTTATAAATTTTATCCCGCAAATTTCGCGTAGATCAAAAAGCGGATAGAGCTTGGAGCCGTTTTTGGCGACTAGGTGCGAGGGCGCTAGCGTCGTAAACGAGCAAAACGCCGACGTGAGCGTTAGTCCGGCTAGGTCGCTGCAGCGCGCGGCCGCCTCGCAAAATCGTGCGGGGATGCTTTTTTTATGCAGAAAAACGGTGCGCGAGTTTTCAAATTTAGCGCAGATCGCGCCGCTCCAAAACAGATACGCGTTGCCCGAGATTTCGGCGTTTTTCGCAAATTCGCAGCCAAGAACGTAATCGTCTAAAAACTCGTTTGGAGCAAGGGTGATTTTCATATTTTTAGCGCCTTTTTACGGGAAATTATAGCTAAATTTGCAAATTCGGCGCTAAACTGCTAATATTCGCGAAAATTTTTACAAAGGACGAAAATGAAAAAGGTTATCTCTACAAAAGATGCCCCGCAAGCGATCGGACCGTATTCGCAAGCGATCGCGGCTAACGGATTTCTGTTTATTTCAGGGCAGTTAGGCGTGACCCCTAGCGGCGAATTTGCGGGCGCGGACGTAAAATCGCAGGCGCAAAGATCGCTTCAAAATTTGCAAGCGATTTTGAGCGAAGCGGGGCTTGGCTTTGAGAGCGTAGTAAAAACGACGATTTTTCTAGCAGATATCGCGGACTTTGCGGCGGTAAACGAAATTTACGCCGATTTTTTTAAAGAGCCCTATCCGGCCCGCAGCACGGTTGCGGTAAAAACGCTGCCAAAGGGCGGTTTGGTCGAGATTGAGCTTATCGCGGCGACGAAGTAAAATTTAAAATAAGGAAAAAGATGAAAAAGGTTATATTTGCGCTTGCGGTCATTTTGATCGCGTTTTTTGGCGTCGCGTTTTACGGCTCGTCTAAGGCCAAAGAGTCCTACGATAGGGGCGTGGCTAGGCTAACGGGCGAAACTTTGAGCTTGCCGTTTATAGACCTAAAGGCAAACGTGACGCAAAACGAGTACGACAAAGGGCTGTTTAGTTCGCGCGCGACGCTTACATTTGAGCTAACCGACGGCAAAGATCCGGTAAAATTTGAGGCTAAAACCACGCTAAAGCATGGATTTGCCGAGATTTTTGGCGGATTTAAGGCACACAGCGATATCAAGGCTCTAACGCCCGAAGCCGCCGCCGAAGCTAAAAAGATATTCGGCACGGACGAGTTTTTGAGCGCCGACGTACTAATAAATTTAGATAAAACCCGCGACGTAACGCTAAATTTGGCTGAGATCAAAGTAGACGAGAGAAATTCGGATCTTGTTATCTCAAAGCCTTTTGCAAAGGCTCAAATCAAAGAAGATAAGATAAAATCCCTAGAAATCGGCGTCGGTAAAGTTAGCGGCGGCGATACGGACGACTCGGGCAAGTTTGCGATGGAAAACGCATCCATGCTCATCGAGCTTAGCGATTTTAAAAGCTTTAGCGATCTGGTTTCGTTTATAAATTTGCAAACCGCCTACGAAAATATATCTAAAGTAGGAATAAAGGTCGGCAAAATGAGCTTTAGCAACGCTAGAAGCTATGATTTTCCAAAAGCCGTCGGGATAACCGATATGGCGTTTTTAGCGCAGATTAAGCAAAATGCGGACGCAAATTTGCTCGATACGATGACGGAGGCTAACCTGGGCGCGCTAGAAATAGACGGCAAGAAAATCCTAACTCAGCTAAACGCCGCTATGAACGAAAAAAACGTAAACAAGCTTGCTATGGCGATGTATCTTAACGATCCTAAAGAATCAGCGGTTTATAAAATTTTAATGAGCGAAAACTACGTGCTGGAGGTTAAGAATTTTAGCTTTAAAAACCCGGGCGGCAAGGAGATCAAATTTAACGCCGTAGCCGACGCATCGGGACTGGGTGTCAAAAGCAAAACGCTAGAAAACGACGCAGATGTGGAAAAGGCGCTAAAGGCGGTTAAATTTGACGGCGAGCTAAAAGTGCAAGCCGCGTCTATAACGGAGTTTTTAAGCGAATATAAAGGGATAATGCCGGACAGGGATTTTAATGAAATGATTAACGGTATTAAGCCTTTTGAGGAGCGCATAAATTCGCTTTTTACTAAAGATGGCGAGTATATGAGCGCGAAATTTAAGCATGACGTCGGTAGCGATGATCTGCTGATAAACGATAAAATTTCGCTTAAAGAATTTATAATTAACCTGGCGGTAAATTAAGCCGCAGTAAAAGCAAGGGCGAAAAACTGCGCTCTTGCTTTTATTTTCATTCAAATCCAATACCACCCAAAAATCTTTTCCAAATTTTTTTAAATT
>NZ_CAJPQR010000047.1 GCF_905372745.1 uncultured Campylobacter sp.
TAATTTAATTATAGTTTCTTAAAAGAATTTGCAATACGTTTTTCGCCGGCTATATCTGATTGATAAAATTTTTCAAATATGAGATTATGCAGATTTTCAATATCTTCTTTTATTGAAAATTCAATTTTACTTTTTTTAAAATTTTTAACATATTTTGAAGCATATCGCTTATAGTTGTCAAAATTATCCTGTAATTGCTTTAAATTATCTACTATTTGAGCAATTTTTTGAAGTATCGTTTTTGGTAATTTGTCTAGCTCTAGACTTTCTTTTATACTTAACCTTTCATAGTTTTTAAATTTTTCTAAATCATCTTTTGTCGCTTCTCTATAATAATATGATAAAAAGCTAAATACGGCCGTTAAATCACTAAATTTAAAAAAGTATACCTTATTATCAACAAATGCAACCTCGGTACGATTTTGTAAAACTAATATTTTTTCTTTTGTATGAAGTGTCGCAGTATCTTTAAAATAAATAAACGGCTTATCAATTAAATTTGTCTTATAAACTCTCTGGAAATAGATATTTTTTTTGTTAATCACAAACATATATTTTAAGTCAAGCAGGGTTTTCCTACTTATATTTTCAGCATTTGTCGTATTTAATAAATCGCTGATTTTTAATTTTTCCTCATTGTTTAAATCTATAAAAAAAACTTCATTTTCTTGCAGTATATAGTTTCCTGCATCTTGCACAAAGTTTATACTGGTTAAATTAGTAATTTCATCATAATTCCAAATATCGTTTAAACTGCTTCCTAAAATTTTATAAATTTTACTTTTGCCTTTACCAAACACAGAAATTTTACTCATCTCTCCCCTTTTCTAAAAATGTAAAATCATTTAGTCTGATTAAATTTGATAACTCGTTAATATTTTTAATATTTTGCCTTGAAATCAGAAATATTTTATAATTTGTTCCTGTATTGTTTTTTATGCTAACCTCATAAAAGTTAAATCCGAATAGTACAAATGGATTAAAGAAACTAAATTTACACCTTTGGATTAATATAAAAATTCCGGAAAAAATTATCAAAAATAGACATAAATTTCCATCATCAATACTTAAAGCAATCACAAAATAGGCGATATACATAGGTACAAATTTTGGCTCGGCAATCTCCACTAAATCACACTCCGCTCTTTCATCACCAAAATTTTTTGAGCAACATTTTAAAAATATATTAGAATAAATTAGCGCAAATAAAAATATACTAATAGCCCAAACATAGTGCTGTAATCTTAATAAAAATATAATAGCAATTGGTGAAATGGCAGAAATAACATAAAGCCAAGAGAATATTTTTATCAAAAAATAATGCATAAATTTATATTACCCAAAAACTCTTTTAAATATCCCGTCCACGTGCCTGGCGTAATACGCATAATCAAAGCACTCTTTTATCTCTGCCTCGCCCAGGCTTGCGCGCAGCTCCTCGTCGGCGAGCAAATTTTGCAAAAATAGGCTCTCGCCGTTTTCGTTTATCGCCTTTTTGCCCTCTTGCAGATCCGCCCAGACCTTCATCGCGTTGCGCTGTACGATTTTATACGCGTCTTCGCGCGAGATCCCGCGCTGCGGAAGCTGCAAAAGCACGCGCTGAGAAAAGACGAGCCCGCCCGTTAAATTTAGATTTTTCATCATATTTTCCGGATAAACTACCAAATTTGCGATCAAATTCATAATGCGCGCAAGCATGAAATCAGCCGTGATAAAGGCGTCGGGTAGAATAAATCGCTCGACCGAGCTGTGGCTGATGTCGCGTTCGTGCCAGAGCGCGACGTTTTCGAGCGCAGGCGTCACGTATGAGCGCAGCATCCTGCAAAGGCCGGTGATGTTTTCGCTAAGCACGGGATTTCGCTTGTGCGGCATTGCGCTAGAGCCCTTTTGGCCGGGGCTAAAGTACTCCTCGGCCTCGTAAACTTCCGTCCTTTGGAAGTGGCGCACGGCAACGGCGATCTTTTCGCAGGTGGCGGCTAGGACGGCGATCGCGCTGATGACGTGGGCGTAGCGGTCGCGCTGGATGACCTGATTTGATGCTGGAGCAGGCTTTAGGCCGAGCTCGGCGCAGGTTAGCTCCTCAAACTCGAGCGGTGCGTGAGCGAAGTTTCCCATCGCGCCGCTTAGCTTGCCGTAGGCGGCGACCTCTTTGGCGTCCTGTAGCAGCTTTAGCGCGCGCGCGACCTCGTCGTACCAGACCGCAAGCACGAGCCCGAAGGTGATCGGCTCGCCGTGGATGCCGTGGCTGCGGCCGACCATCATCGTATTTTTGTGCTCCTGCGCTCTGGTTTTGATCGCGCTCATGAGGCCCTTTACGTCCTCGATAATGAGTTCCATGCTGCTTTTGATCTGAAGCGCGACGGCGGTGTCGATGCAATCTGAGCTAGTCATGCCGTAGTGCACGAAGCGGCTCTCCTCGCCCAGACTCTCGCTCACGCTCGTTAGAAACGCGATCACGTCGTGCTTGGTCGTCTTTTCGATCTCATCGATGCGCGCTACGTCAAATTTTGCGTTTTTGCAAATTTTCTCGCAGTCCGCATCGCTGATGAATCCCAGCTTATTCCATGCTTTGACCGCAGCCTTCTCGACCTCCAGCCATGCGCCGTATTTTGCCTGCATATCCCACTTCTGCGCCATCTGCTCGCGCGAATATCTCTCTACCATACTTTAGCCTTTTTTATGTGAATTTTTGTATAATTTTTTAAGGAAAGATTATATAAAAACTGGGCTGAAAAGGCGGTTAGTATCCGCTAAATTTGCCCTTAAATTTTAGATTTAAAGAGTGAAAATTGCCTTATATTCATAAATTTATCGCGCATGCCGAAAGGCAAAAAGCGTATGAAATTTTACTGCAAAACGGCTATAAAATGCGTGAAGCCCAGCGCCTAATCGACAAAGGTAGACTAATCTGCGACGGCACGGTCGTTGATGAAAAAAATGCCTTGTTAAGCGGTAAAATTTGTCTGATAGAGTATGAGACGAATCCGCGCGGTTTAGGGCCGATTTTTGAGTGCGATAAATTTGCGGTTTTTGATAAACCCAGCGGCGTGCTCAGTCACCCAAACGGCAGGCACTGCGAGTACTCGCTAAATGACGAAATTTGGTCGCTCTACGGCCGAGAGGCCTCAGTCGCGCACCGTCTAGACTGCGAAACGAGCGGACTCATCGTCGTAGGCAAAGACAAAAATGCGGTCGTAAATTTGAAAAAGCTTTTTGAAAACAGGCGGGTTTATAAAAGCTACGTCGCGCTCGCGCACGGAAAAATAAGCGAAAATTTGCGTATCGAGGCAAATATGGATCTAGCAAACGACTATGACGACGTGAAAATGCGGATGCGAATTTGCGAGGACGGCAAAAGCGCTGTGACGGAGATTTTGCCGATGGAGTATTTTGCCGATATCGATGCGACTCTGGTGCGAGCCGTACCGCTCACGGGCAGACAGCATCAGATTCGTTTACATTTGTTCCACGTGGAACATAAGATTTTGGGCGAACCGCTCTATGGTCTAGCTCGACCGCAAATCGAGAAAATTTTAGATAAAGAGATGAGCGAAAGAGAGCGAATTTTAACGACTGGCGCGCCGAGATTGCTGCTGCATTCGGATGAAATTTGCTTTAAATTTGACGGTGTGAAATACAAAATAAAATCCAAATTTGACGCTAAAGAGGAATTTTATAAGCTCGTAAAGCACGGATAGATTTTGAGCCGATTTGTCAGACTGCTTTTTATTTTCCGTTTGCCAGTCTTATAAAATCTTGCGGCATAAAAACGGTAAATTTTGGATATGCAACATCTACCAGCGATAGCGTCAAGCACGAAACGATGGCGCAAAATTTAGCTACGATTAGGCATGATGCACCCCGCATAAAAAGCTCAAAAGATAAACTAACGTAAATTTCGTTAGTAAATTTGGCCTTGTTAGTTAGCGCACGGTTAAATTTAGACGGCTGGAAATGGGTTTTAGTACCGACCGGTTGGATCAAGCGGAAATTTATGGGGAAGAGATATAAGCAGGTAAATTTTATTCAAGGAGTGATTTTTATGAGTTTTATTAAAAAGACTTTCGGCGGACTTAACGCGTCTTATTACCTGCGGCATCTATTTTTCGGCGCTATCTTTACGGCTTCGTTTATAGCGCTTATGTATAATGGAGGCGATAAGCGAATTTTTAGCTATCTTATCTTTATCGCAAATATCTTTTTGTATCCATATTCTCGCTTTGTTTATGAGAGTATCGTTGATTTTATATTTGGAGATAACGTATTTTTCGTAAATGCGCTATTTTTACTTGTAGCAAAATTTATAACCATGCTGCTTTGTTACGGTTTTGCTTTTGTTATCGCGCCGCTGGGGCTTTTGTATCTATACTTTTATCATACGAAAAACAAAACCTTTGACGAGTAAAAATCAATTTGCGCGCTGTGGCCGGGCAAATTTATAGCCAAAGGCTAAAAGCCGAATGCCGTCTCTCCGCTGCCGATTTTTACGACTTTGCCGCTTTGCGTCATCACGCCTAGGCCGTGCTCCATATCCCACGAGCAGCTAAACTCAAAGCCTATTTTCGCGGTTTTACCGCTAAGTAAAATATAGATATTTTGTAGCTCCAAAAGCCTGCCAAGCTCGTGCGGCGCGTAGATATTTGGGATAAAATCACTCTTTGTCTCGCTCGGATAGTCGTAAATTTCTTGCCATTTTGGATAATTATTGAAAATCTCGGTCAGAATTTCGTTTAAAATTTCCTCCTGATTTTGCCTCAAAAAATCAACAGCGTTTGAGTGCGTGCGGCTTGGCTCGTATACCTCATCGCCTTTTTTGTTTAGAAACGTGCAATAAAATTTTGCCTCTTGCTCTAAAATTTTACCGAAATGTTCGAGTTCTATCTCAAATCCGAAATCATCAAATTCATCTTCATCATACTCTTCTTCTATAAATTCAGGCAAAATTTCAGGATTTGCAAGATAATCTTTAAAAAATTTAGCGATGCGTTCGTTTCCGGCAAAAACATAGTCCCTGTCCGCGTCGTAGCTTTTTTGCAGATATTTTAGCGCCGCTTCTTTTTGACCGCAGGCTAGACAGCGCTCGCCTCTATAATAGTCCTTCACGTAGGACGGCCTATCTTTTGCCTTATCGCACTTATACATCTCATCGATCCAGCGCAGGACGTTGGCGCAGTCTTTCAGCTCTTCGTATTCGCTTATCATGCGGTGCGCGTAGATGTACGCATCGTAGATTTTGTACTTTTCCTCGTCTGCTTCCGCCCATTTTGTTTCTATGAAATTTACGATCTGTGCTTCGGTTATCGTTGATTTTTTAAGTAGCGATTTGCTTAAAAATACGTCGATTTCGTCCATTATTTTTTGCGCGTTCATTGTTACTCCGTTATAAATTTCCTACTGATTTGCCTTACGATCTGAAAATAATCGCCGAATTTTTCCTCGACTTTTTTGAAATTTTTTATCTTATACATATCCTTTTTATCGCGATGACAGAGCATCAAATAAGTCGTAAAGTGTAAAATGTCTAAAATTTCGGCACGCAAATTTCTATCTTCTATCTCGGTTTCTAGGCAAATTTTTAGGATTTTCTTAAAAACTTTCTTATCAAAATAGCAAAAATCGTAGAGCAAAACGAAAAACGAGTCGTCATTATCTCTATCTATCTGCTCTCTCAAAAATGCTATATCATCGGTTTTGTTCGTCATAAAAAGCCGTCTTTATAATCAGTCCGAGTCCCGCAAAAACAACAACGCAGACGAAAACTATCTGGGATATATCAAGTAGCGTCATTTTGTCGTCTTGGCTATCGTTTTGCCGCTCGTTTGGTTGTCGCGCTCTTTTAGCTGACCGCACGCTGCGCTGATGTCAAGGCCCTTGCTCTGCCTGATAGTGCAGGTCACGCCGTGATCGCGCAGATATGTCTGAAATGCCTCCATATCGGCCGCGTTCGGGCGTTCGTATTCGCTGCCTTCGTGCGGATTAAAGTAGATCAAATTTACCTTTGCTTTGATGCCGTGTAGTAGCGAAACGAGCTTTTTGGCGTCTTTTATACCGTCGTTCATGTCTTTTATGACGAGATACTCAAACATCACTCGCTTACGCATATCGATCGGAAAGCCCCTCACAGCCTCCATAACGGACTCGATTTTGTAAGCGTTATTTATCGGCATTAGTTTGCTGCGTAGCTCGTTAGTAACGGCGTGCAAAGATATCGCTAACAGCACGCCCAGATCCATCTCGCCGAGCTTTTTTATCTGGCTGCCTAGCCCACTAGTACTAACGGTTTGGCGGCGCGGAGCGATAGCTAACCCGTCGTTTTCTTTTAAAATTTTTATAGCTTTACTAACGTTTTCTAGGTTATCTAGCGGCTCACCCATGCCCATATATACGACGTTTACGCGGCGCTCATAGGGGATTTTGTTTTCTCTTTTTATCCATAAAATTTGACCTACGATCTCGCCCGACGTTAGGTTTCTCGTTAGTCCGCTCTTGCCCGTTAGGCAAAACGAACAGCCCATGCGGCAGCCAACCTGCGAACTAACGCAGATCGTATAACGAGCGTGACGCGCTACTTCGCCGTTTTCGTCGCTGAGTTCCTCTTTCATCGGCAGCAGCACGCTTTCTATCCGTAGCCCGTCTTTGAGCTCAAAAAGATATTTGATCGAGCCGTCGGCGCTCTGCTCAAATTTGACGCATTTTAGCGGGTCGAGGTAAAACTCCTGCGCCAAATTTGCACGCAGATCCTTTGGCAAATTTAGCATTTTATCAAAACTCGTCGCATTTTTCTTATATAGCCACTCGAAAATTTGCTTTGCGCGAAACGGCGGCGAGAGTTGTTCTTTTAGCTCGTCTAATGTAAAATCAAGCAAATTTTTCAAATGATTTCCTTTTGTTTTAGATATTTTTCGAGCTCATTTTTGGCTTGCTCGTGGTTTTTGATAAAGTCCGCGTGTGCGTTTTTATCGCAAAAATTCGTCGCTACGAATATGCCGTAAGCGGGGATTTGAAATTTTTGCGCGACTTTAAGGACGGCAAAAAATTCCATATTTTCTAAAAAATATCCACGCGCAAAAAGCTCGTGAGCTAAATTTTGATAGGTTGTGATGAAATTTGAGGAGTTTACCTTGCATGTTCCACGTGGAACAACAGAAGCGATTTCGTTTTTTATCGGCGAATAGCTCTTGTTTTCTAGGCTTGAAATTTCGATATTTGCCGCGGCCGAGCTCTCGTAAATTTCAAAAATTTCACCTTCCTTGTAAAGTCCTGCCGAGCCTATAAAAATGATTTCTCTCGGCAGCGCGTTTAAAATTTTATCCGGATTTTGAGAGGATTTCGCACTTTGCAAAATAGGCGAATCAATCAAATTTAGCCTCTCGTCGAGCTGTCCATTAGCCGTCAAATTTTGCTCGTATCTACCGCAACCATCAGCCATAGCTCGCTTTTGCAAAAGCGCCGTCAAATTTATGCTCATATCCACTAGCCCGACGCCCATCGGTAGCGCAAATGGAAATATTTCGTTTCGTCCCGCTGAAATAATCACGCCCTATCCTTTTTCGCGCTAAATTTGAGCTCAAATTTCACAGTCTAACCTCGATGCCGTTTTGTCTGAGGTATGTTTTAAGCGCCCTAATCTCGATCTCTCTAAAGTGAAAGATCGACGCTGCGAGACATGCGTCCGCACCCGCTAAAAATGCGTCTTTGAAGTGCTCCATTTTGCCCGCGCCGCCGCTTGCGATGACGGGGATATCAAGCGCGCTAAAAATTCGCGTCAAATTTAACTCAAAGCCGTTTTTAACGCCGTCGCAGTCCATCGACGTGAGTAAAATTTCGCCCGCGCCGCGCTCCTGAGCCTCTTTCGCCCAAGCAAGCGCACCCTTGCCCGTATCTAGCCTGCCGCCGTTTATAAAAACGCTATAGCCCTCGCCTGTTTTCTTTGCGTCGATCGCGACGACGACGCACTGCGAGCCGAATTTATTCGCCGCTTCGTCTATCAAATTCGGATTTTTTATCGCGGCGGAGTTGAGGCTTATTTTGTCGCAGCCGACGTTTAGCAGGCGCGAGATATCGTCGATCGTGCGGATGCCGCCGCCAACGGTCAGCGGGATAAAAAGCTCGCGCGCGACCCGCTCCACGACGTCCACGATCGTATCGCGCTCAAGGTGTGACGCCGTGATATCGAGGAAGCACAGCTCGTCCGCGCCCTCCTCGTTGTAGCGTTTGGCTATCTCGACCGGATCGCCCGCATCCACGAGACCTACGAAATTTACGCCCTTTACCACGCGTCCGTCTTTGACGTCTAGGCATGGGATTATGCGTTTTGCAAAATGGTTCATCGCTCTTCTTTAGCTAAAATTTGGCTTTATTTTAGCTAAATTTGACTTATCTAATCATTACATAAGATATTTTTGGGTAAAATCGGCGAAATTTAGGAAAAAAATGGAAAATATTAAAGCAAAAAAATGCTTCGGGCAAAATTTTTTACACGACGAAGCGACGCTAAACAAAATCATCCAAGCGATTCCCAAAGATACGCAAAATATCGTTGAAATTGGGCCTGGCTTAGGTGATTTGACATTTAGAATTTTGCGGATTTGCGGCGTAACTAGCTATGAGATAGATACCGAGCTTTTTGCGCTGCTGCAGAAAAAATTCGCAAACGAAATTCAAAACGGACGATTGAAACTTTTTTGCAAAGACGCGCTGGATCAATGGAGCGAAGACGGCCTAAGCGATGAGCCGTATTTTTTAGCGGCAAACCTGCCCTACTACGTCGCTACGAAGATGATCCTAAATGCGATCGAAGACGAGAAATGTCGCGGCCTGGTCGTGATGATACAAAAGGAAGTCGCGCTCAAATTTAGCGCAAAAAGCGGCGATAGAGATTTTAGCTCTTTGGCGATTTTAGCCTCGCTTCAAGGCGGCTGCGAGCTACTTTTTGACGTGGATGCGAGCTGCTTTAATCCGCCGCCGAAGGTGACTTCTTCGGTTATAAAACTGCAAAAAAGTAAAAATTTAATAGGCGAAACCGGAGTATTTGAGAGTAAATTTGAATACGAAAAATTTAAAACTTATCTCAAAATCGCCTTTAGCGCGCCTAGAAAAACGCTAATGAAAAATTTGAGTTCAAGCTATAACAAGCTTGAAACCCAGCGAATTTTCAGTCTGCTAAATTTGAGCGTAAACATCCGTCCGCACGAGCTAAATGTCGATCTTTATCTAGAAATATTTAAAAATTTAAAGGAAGATAATGAACGACAAGAACGAAGAAAAAGCGGTGGTTTCTCAGGGCAAGAGCAATAAAAAACGCAGATTTCGCCCTAGAAATAAAAATAAACAAGAAAATTTAGATCAAAACGCGCAAAACGGCGAGCAAAAAGCTAGCCAAAGCGTGATAGATAATTTCTTTTTAGAGCCTTTTGACGGCGGCGAACAGCACGCGCTAAACGGCGAGCAAACTAACGCTAACAAACAAAACGGCAAAAAAAATCGCACTAAAAATGGCAAACAAAACTCTCAAAATAGCGCACAAAACGATAATAAAAACGCTAACAAACAAACCACTAACGCCGAAAATCAAACAGCGGAAGCTAAGCCTAAAAAACAGAGAAAACCGAAGAAAAATTTACCCGCTAAGCTAAACGGTAACGAGCAGTGGCAGCAAGATATCGCCGCGTCTATGGAGGCAAACAAGGCTGTCCATGAACTACGCCTCGAACCGATGAAATACCTAAACTCGACCGATCACAGGATCCGAATCACGCCTCTTGGCGGACTGGGCGAGATCGGCGGAAATATGACGATATTTGAGACCGACACGAGCGCAATCATCGTCGATATCGGCATGAGCTTTCCTAGCGAGAGTATGCACGGTGTAGATATCCTCATCCCCGACTTTGACTACGTGCGCAAGATAAAAGACAAGATAAAAGGCGTCGTCATCACGCACGCACATGAGGATCACATCGGCGCGGTGCCCTACTTTTATAAAGAGTTTAAATTTCCGATTTACGCTACACCGCTACCGCTTGGTATGATAAATAACAAATTTGAAGAGCACGGGCTAAAGCAGGAGCGTTCACTTTTCCGCTCGGTCGAAAAGCGCAAGCCGTATTTGATAGGAGATTTTGAGGTCGAGTGGATACATATCACACACTCCATCATCGACGCTAGCGCGCTTGCCATCACGACAAAGGCCGGCACCATCATCCACACGGGCGACTTTAAGATCGACCACACGCCGATCGACGGCTACCCTACCGATCTGGGGCGCCTAGCCTACTACGGCGAGCGCGGCGTGCTGTGCCTGATGAGCGATAGCACGAATAGCTATAGAGAGGGCTTTACTAAAAGCGAAAGCAGCGTGGGTAAGACCTTTGATGCGATTTTCTCAAAAGCCAAAGGCCGCGTGATAATGAGCACGTTTAGCTCCAACATCCACCGCGTCTATCAGGCGATCGACTGGGGGCTAAAATACAACCGCAAGGTCTGCGTCATCGGCCGTAGCATGGAGCGCAACCTTTACACGGCGATGGAGCTTGGCTACATCAAGCTGGATAAGAAAATTTTTATCGACGCTAACGAAGTCGGCAAATTTAAAGATAACGAAGTACTGATCGTCACCACCGGCTCTCAAGGCGAGACGATGAGCGCGCTGTACCGCATGGCTACGGATGAGCACAAATACATCAAAATAAAGCCGACCGATCAGATCATCATCAGCTCAAAGGCGATCCCCGGCAACGAAAGCAGCGTCTCGACGGTGCTAAATTTCCTCATCAAATCAGGCGCTAGCGTCGCGTATCAGGACTTTAGCGAGATACACGTGAGCGGTCACGCAGCGCAAGAGGAGCAAAAACTGATGCTGCGCCTAATAAAGCCTAAATTTTTCCTTCCTGTCCACGGCGAATACAACCACATCGCAAAGCATAAAGAAACGGCCGTAGCCTGCGGCGTGGACGAGCGAAATATCTATCTGATGAGCGACGGCGATCAGATGGAAATTTGCCAAAAATACATGAAACGCGCCAAGACGGTAAAAACGGGCAAGGTCTTTATCGATAACCAAATCAACAAGCAAATTTCAGACGACGTCGTGATCGATAGGCAAAATTTGGCTGAAGCGGGCGTCGTGATGATCATCGCGCAAATCTCTCGTCACGGCGCTAAGCTCATAAATAAGCCTCGCGTCATCAGCTACGGTCTGGTTGGCGACAAGCAAGACGGCGAGTTTAGAAAAGAGATGGAGGGCGTGCTTGAGCAGTATCTAAGCAACGTTAAAGAGGAGCTTTTAAAAGACGGCAGGATGCTTGAGGGGCAAGTGCGCCAGGTCATCCGTAAGCATATATTTAGAAAAGTTAAAAAATATCCGACCATCGTGCCGATCATATACCTGATGTAAGGGCGCAAAATGAGCGAGATAATAAAAGTAGCCGCTAACGTGCTAAAGATGGAGGCTAACGAGCTAACAAGAAATGCCGAAATTTTAGACGGCGAATTTGAAAAAGCGGTCGAGATTTTATACCAAACCAAAGGCAAAGTCGTGGTCACGGGCGTAGGCAAGAGCGGACACGTCGGTGCCAAGATCGCCGCGACGCTTGCTAGTACTGGTACGCCTAGCTTTTTCATGCATCCGACCGAGGCGATGCACGGCGATCTAGGTATGATCGGCAAGGATGATACGCTACTAGCCATCAGCTTTAGCGGCGAGAGCGAGGAGCTAACCAAAATCCTGCCTCACGTGCAGCGTTTTGGCGTGCCGATAGTTGCGATGGCGAAGGATAAATTTAGCACGCTGGGCAAATTTAGCGACGCGTTTGTGAAACTTGACGTTAGCAAAGAAGCCTGCCCGCTAGATGCCGCACCGACTAGCTCGACGACGCTAACGTTAGCCCTAGGTGATGCGTTAGCGGTTTGCCTGATGGAAAAGCGAGGCTTTAAAAAAGAGGATTTTGCAAATTTTCATCCAGGTGGAAGTCTTGGCAAGAGATTATTTTTAAAAGTAAAAGACGTGATGAGAAGCGAAAATTTGCCGATAGTCCGCTGGAATGCGAGCCTAAAACAGGCGATCGACACGATGACGCACGGCAAACTCGGTACCGTCCTTATCGTGGATAAAGACGGTGTTTTGGATGCGATTTTAAGCGACGGAGACCTTAGGCGCGCGCTGATGAGAGAGGACTTTGATCTAAACGATGCCGCGATCAAATACGCGACGCTAAAACCAAAAGAGCTAAACGATAAAGAGATGTTAGCGATCGATGCGTTAGCACTTATCGAGCGCTACAAGATCCAACTCCTAGCCGTCGTGGAAAACGGCGTTCCGGTCGGCGTTTTACACATACACGACCTTGCAAATTTAGGACTATAAAATGCAAAAAAGCAGACTAAATAAATTTATATCTCATAACACGAGTTATTCGCGCAGAGAGGCCGACGAGCTCATAAAACAGGGAAAAGTTAGCGTAAACGGTCGCGTCGTTAGCGAGCTGGCTACTAGCGTTAGCGATGAGGATAAAGTAAGGATAAACGGCCGTCCCGTGCGGCTAAAGAAAGAATTTACGGTGATTGTTTATAACAAACAAAAAGGCGAGCTGGTTAGTAAAAAGGATGACCGCGGACGTAAAACGATCTATGATAGTTTGGATCGTCAGTTTGCTAAATTTGTTAGTATCGGGCGGCTTGACTACGCTAGCGAGGGACTACTTTTGCTAACGGACGCCCCGGCGATCGCAACTGCGCTAATGAATAGCGACGTAGAGCGCGAATACTATCTAAAAGTAAAAGGCGAGATAACGCCTGAGGTGATAACAGCGATGAATGAGGGCTTTTTCGCCGCCGACGCTACTAAGGGCGCGCATGCTAAAACCGCGATAAAATCGATGGAATTTAAGCCGTTTTTAGACTATAAAATTTTCGGCGCCAGCGGCGGCTTTACGAAACTAAAAGTCGTGATAAACGAGGGACAAAACCGTGAGCTACGAAGGTTTTTCGGCTATTTCGACCTTGAGGTAATGGATCTAAAACGCGTTAGTTTCGGGCGCGTAGATCTTGGTATGCTAAAGCCCGGTAAATGGCGATACTTTGAAAACGGCGAATACGAAGCGCTGAGGGATTTTTTGAAAGTTAATAATATTAGATATTAGTCATGGTGGAGTTAAGCGGGATCGAACCGCCGACCTCTTGAATGCCATTCAAGCGCTCTCCCAGCTGAGCTATAACCCCAATCATTGAAAGGATTTTGGAATTATATCATTTTTATCTTACGAAATTTTGAAATTTGACGAAATAAAATAAAATTTTAAGCAAAAATCAGCTAGAATCTCAATTCTCAAACAAAATGCGGGAATAGCTCAGGGGTAGAGCACAACCTTGCCAAGGTTGGGGTCGCGAGTTCGAATCTCGTTTCCCGCTCCATCGGTTTTAAATTTAGGGAATTTTTGCCCGGGTGGCGGAATGGTAGACGCAAGGGACTTAAAATCCCTCGGTATTTTTTACCGTACCGGTTCAAGTCCGGTTTCGGGCACCATTGACTTTTAGGCGACATAGCCAAGTGGTAAGGCATGAGCCTGCAAAGCTTTGATCCCCGGTTCG
>NZ_CAJPQR010000048.1 GCF_905372745.1 uncultured Campylobacter sp.
ATGTAACTTATATTTATTTGCCTTAAATTTTAAAACGGATTTTTTAGCCGAATTTCATTTCAAAACCTCAAAATCTCAAATTTAAGCAAACTTCAATGTAATTTTAGATAAATTCGCATTTTTAATTTATTCGCAGTTCGGTCCCGTAGCTCAGTTGGTAGAGCACTACCTTGACATGGTAGTGGTCGATGGTTCGAGTCCATTCGGGGCCACCATTTCGCTTCTTTCGGATTCAAATTTTCAAATTTGCTTTATCTTTCATACCGTAAACCCAAACGCTAAATTTTCGTCAAATTTGCCTACTAAAGCCAAAAGTATATTATGTTTTATTTTGAAGTAAAATTTTAATGATTAAAGCGCAAAGGCAACCACTCCTTTGCGCAATTTGGGAGAAAAAATGAATCAAAACAGTGCAAAGACGAGATAGATGCATGATTCATTCGATGAAATATTAGCATTAGTTTTCTTAAAGTATAATAAACTATATTGAGAATATTACCGATTTAGCAATACTTAAATTTTAATCAATATATTATATTATATTCAAAACTTAAATTTGACCGCCGTTTAAACCCAAATCAAATAAAATATTAAGTAAAGCTTAAAAACATTTTAGCTAAAATCAAGCCCAATTCTTTCAGCGTAAGAAAGATGTTTCGATAAAAAGGACGTAAAATGAGCGATATCATCGCATACAAACTGGATGGAAACATAGTCGATACTCAGAGTATCAACGGGCGAGAAAACGCCGCAGAACCGATTTATTTTGACAACTCCCCCGACGCGCTAAACGTCATCAGGCATTCCTGTGCGCACCTCATGGCGCAGGCTATCAAAGAGCTTTATCCGCAGGCTAAATTTTTCGTCGGACCAAACGTCGAGGACGGATTTTATTATGATTTTAAGGTCGACGAGGCCAACAGCAAGCTTAGCGACGAGGATCTAGAGGCGATAGAAGCCAAGATGAAAGAGCTAGCCGAAGCTAAGCTTGATATAGTCAAAGCAAGCTCCACAAAAGCCTTTATGAGCGATAAATTTAAAGACGACGAGCTAAAACAAGAGGTACTAAAACGTATCCCCGAGGGCGAAGTCAGCAGCTACAAGCAAGGAAATTTCGAGGATTTGTGCCGCGGACCGCACTTGCCAAATACCAAATTTTTAAGATTTTTTAAACTAACCCGCGTAGCCGGAGCGTATCTTGGCGGCGACGAAACGCGCGAGATGATAAACCGCATTTACGGCACGGCTTTTGCCGATAAAGAGAGCCTAAAAGAGCACATCCGCATCATCGAAGAGGCCAAAAAACGCGACCACAGAAAGCTTGGCGTCGAGATGAAGCTGTTTACCTTCGACGAAGAGGTCGGCGGCGGTCTACCGATCTGGCTACCAAACGGCGGACGTTTGCGATCCAAACTTGAGCAAATTTTATATAAAGCACACCGCGACCGCGGCTACGAGCCAGTGCGCGGACCAGAGCTACTAAAAGCCGACGTGTGGAAAAAGAGCGGCCACTACGCAAACTATAAAGAAAATATGTACTTTACGACGATCGACGAGGCAGAATACGGCATAAAGCCGATGAACTGCGTCGGTCATATCAAGGTCTATCAGTCAGACATCCGCTCGTACCGAGATTTGCCGCTTAAATTTTTCGAATACGGCGTCGTGCACCGTCACGAAAAAAGCGGCGTTTTGCACGGACTTTTCAGGGTGCGCGAATTTGCCCAGGACGACTCGCACATCTTTTGTATGCCAAGCCAAATCAAAGAAAATATTTTAGAAATTTTAAAATTTGCCGGCAAAATAATGGAAAATTTCGGCTTCCACTACGAGATGGAGATTTCGACCAAGCCTGCAAAAGCTATCGGCGGGGATGAAATTTGGGAAACAGCGACGAAAGCTCTAAAAGAAGCGCTTGATGAAAACGGCTTTAAATACGGTATCGACGAAGGCGGCGGCGCATTCTACGGCCCAAAAATCGACATCAAAATCACCGACGCGCTAAAACGAAAATGGCAGTGCGGCACGATCCAGGTCGATTTTAACCTACCTGAGCGCTTTGATCTGGGCTACATCGACGCAAATAACGAACGCCAGCAACCCGTCATGCTGCACCGCGCGCTACTGGGAAGCTTCGAGCGATTTATCGGCATCTTAATCGAGCATACGGGCGGCGAGCTGCCGTTTTTCGTTGCTCCGACGCAAGTAGTCATCGTGCCGATTAGCGACGCACACCTAGACTACGCCAAAACCGTCGCCAAAGAGCTACGCAAAATCGGCGTAGATAGCGAAATCGCGAGCAAAAACGAGAGTCTAAACAAACGCATCCGCACTGCAGAAAAGCAACGCGTGCCGATGATAGCCGTACTTGGCGACAACGAAGTGGCAAATAGCGCTATCGCTCTGCGCGACCGCACGACTAGAGAACAAAAAGATATGAAGCTGGATGAATTCGTCGAGCTGCTAAAATCAAAACTCGCCGAGGTTACTTTTTGAAGCCGGAGCGAAAATCCACTAAATTTGAGCTAGGCGCGGCTTTATGCTAAGCCTGGCTTTTACCAAAATCTGCAAAAATTGTCACAGCGCAATAAATTTCTACGAAAAATACAATAAAAACACAATATTTTTGGATATAATCAACAAATTTCAACTTAAAGGAAAAAACTAATTGGCTAAAGAAAACGAAGTGTTGCTCAACGAAGATATCAGAGCGAGCGAAGTGAGATGCGTGGGAGACGACGGCACCGCATACGGCGTCATCCCAAGAGTAGAGGCCTTAAAAATCGCCGAGAAAATGGGGCTTGATCTAGTGCTAATCGCACCTGATGCCAAACCTCCCGTTTGCAAGATAATGGACTACGGCAAATTCCGCTACCAGCAGGAAAAAAAGCAAAAAGAGGCCAAGAAAAAGCAAAAAACGATCGAAGTAAAAGAGATCAAACTCTCCGTCAAAATCGCTCAAAACGACATCAACTATAAAGTCAAGCACGCTCTTGAGTTTCTAGAAGAGGGCAAACACGTCAAATTTCGCGTATTTCTAAAAGGCCGCGAGATGAGCAACCCGGAAGCCGGCGTCGCAATGCTACAAAAAGTCTGGGAGATGGTAAAAGACGTCTCCGACCGCGATAAAGAGCCGCTGCTAGAAGGCCGCTACGTCAATATGTTGGTAACGCCAAAAAGATGAGAAAAATTTGTCTCGTTTGCGCGCTGGCTCTAGCTCTAGCCGGAGCCGAGTGTAGTCCGTATCTAAGACTAGCCGTCATCGGCGGCAAATCAGCGTTAAATCAAATGGAAGACGAAAACATAAAGGCTACCGAAGTAAGCTGCAAAGACGAGATAATCGCCTATGAATACGTCTTTAAAAACTCGCAAAACATAAACTGGGAAACCATTTCGGACGAATATGAAAAAGAATTTGCGTCTAGCATGAAAGAGCTTTTGACGGAAGAATTCTGCTCTGATAAAAACACCCTTATGCTACTACAAAAAGCAAAAAGTATCGTGATGAATTATCGTTTACCAAGCGGCGCACTTTTCAGTAAAGTAGAGCTAACCGCAAAAGACTGCGAAAAATAGCGCAAAAAGTATTAAATTTGCGCCGGCTAAAATCCGTCTTTTAGGTCTGAGAGCGCCTAAAAGACGAATGAAAGCCTCTAACAAGCGCTAAAGCATCTGCACCCCCAACTCCACAAACTTACAATAAAAAGCAAACCGTCGGCCGGGCTAAGTCCGTTAAAAGCTAGGCCGTCTCAATGCTTGTGCCGTACGAAAAAATTAAAAACATGCAAATTTGCCGTATCAGCCGAATCTACGCTAAATCAAGTCGAAATTTAACTAGTAAAGCCAAAAAAAACGGCGCCGAAACTATGATAGAAGCAACGCAAAATTGCTCGCCGTAAATACCGCGGAGACTTAAGCTTTATCTTAGGTTACAATGTGCTAAGCATCAAAGTAAGCAGTTGCAAACGCCGCAAGCCTTAGACGGTAGCCAAAGGCGCGCTAAATTTGTATAAAACGGCTAAATTTTACGACAAAATCACAAAATAACGCAAATTGCTAAACTAAATTTTGATTTTACGAACCGGGCTAGCGCTTTTTTGCGAGTCGCTCTTAAATTTAACGACTTAACCGCTCCAATCTCAGGCAAAACGCTACAAGCGTACAAAAACTCCAAACCGTCCGACGGTTGCGCCAAGTTTATTAAACGCGGCTTGCATTTGCTAAATTTAGCGCGCCTGCAAAGACCGCACGACAAAGACACAAACGATTGCGCAGGATTTGCAGCAAACAAGACGGCGATTTTTGCCTTCATCTACCGCAAAGTTAAATTTCGCCCGAATTTAGCTAAAATCGTGCTAAAATTTAAATCAAAAAGAGAAAAAATGATATACCTTTGCGGCGATACGCACGGGAGCGCGGAGCTTCACAAAATCACGAACAAGGCCTTTTTAAGCCGAAATTTTACGCGCGAGGACTACGTGATCGTGCTTGGTGATTTTGGTCTATTTTTTAGCGATACGCCAAATGAGCGGCTCGTTAGAGAGCGGCTGGGCAGACTGCCGTATACGCTGCTTTTTATCGACGGCAACCACGAAAATTTCGACCTGCTCTACGGCCTGCCGACCGAGGAAAAATTCGGCGGCAAGGTAGGCGTCGGAGGGGAGAATTTATTTTGGCTTAGGCGCGGCGAAATTTACGAGATAGACGGGCGAAATTTTCTAGCCTTCGGCGGGGCGTTTAGTATCGACAGGGCTTGGCGCAGGCTAAACGTAAGCTACTGGGATGCCGAAATCCCAAGCCAGAGCGAGCTAAATTTCGCGCTTAGCAATCTAGCTCGTTTTAAGAGCGAGGGCGGCAAGATAGACGCGGTGCTAAGCCACACGGCGCCTACTTTTTTGATGTCTGCGCTTAGCGATCTGTTTTTAGGCGGCGGAGCGGTTTACGATCCGACTACGGATATGTTAGAGCGGATTTTTGAGCTTGCAAAGCCCGAAAAATGGTACTTCGGGCACTTTCATGCAGATAGAAAAATCTCCGCTTGCGGCTGCGAGTTTCATCTGTGCTACGACGAAATTTTAAAATTTTAGAGTAAATTCTCGCGCCGAGGCTTTGTAAACGAGTGCGATTTTAGCTCGTATAGCACTAAAATTTATAATTTCGGCGGCTAAATTTAGCCCGATTTAACTTCGCCGCACAAGCTTTACGGCTCCAAAACCATCTTAATGCCTAGCCTTTGCGCGTTCTCAAAGTAGCTTTTAGCAGGATCGAGTCCGAAAATGCGCATCAGCTCCTGCCTCGCCCAGCGGATTTCTGGGTCTCTTAGGTCGTTTGTTTGGTAGGCAAGCTCCTCGCCGCGCAAAATTTCGGCGATCTCAAACTGCGCGTATCGCGGGCTAAAACCGATGCAGTTAAATTTCAAATTATTTTCTTCTATCAGCTCTTTTAGCTCGCGCGAGGCGGCATTCATCACGCTTTGCTCGCCTGAGCAGATCTCTATAAATCCCCACTGCAAATACGTCCGCGCGGGGCTAACGTGAAAACTCATCGGAAAATCAAGCTGCGAGACATCGACCTTTTCGTGCGCGAAAATTTCAAATTCGCCGTAGAAAAGCGCGTTGTCAAACATCACGTCCATAGGCAGCCTAGGGCGCGACATCAGCTCGCCCACGCTTGCTTCGCCCTGCGACGCATACGCAAAAAGCTCGATAAAAACGGGTTTTCCCATAAAGCCTAGCATCGCGTGGCCTTCCGGTAAAAGGCCGCTTTTTCGCAGTTTATGCCCGTCTAAAATCACCCTGCCAAAGCCGTAGCGGTTGCGGTCAAGCTTAAAACGGAAAAAATCCCCGCTTTTAAATTTGGTATTTTTACGGCCAGCTTTCTTAAATTCCTCGATCTTACGCGCGTGACCCGAGTCCGACTGCGCGATAAAGCGCTCTATCTCGCTTCTAAAATCCATCTTGCGTCCGTGTCCGCTCTCCCACACGCTGTCGTAAAACGTAGTCTGCGAGGCAAAGCTAGCGATTCGTAGGCTGTATTTATTAGCGTACAGATAGACTCCAAGTGGCGTGCGCTTTTCAAAATTTGCGGGCGTTAGCTTTGCCTCCTTACCTTTTGCGGTTTTAGGTAGCAGTATCTCGCGCCCCTTAGTCGCCTCGTCGTAGCTGTATTCCGCATAAAGCTCGTCTGTGGAAACCACGTGCTTTTTGATGACGTCGCCCTCAAAATACAGCACGCTAGCGGGTCTAAATTTATCCCCGGCAAACTCTACCCGCTCCCAGCTCTGTTGCACTGCATCAAGCCCGAAATACGCCCTTTGCTCGTTACTTAGTTCAAACATTTTTCCCTTTCGTTTTCGTTTGCGCACCACTTGCCGCACTACCAAATTTTGCGGTTTAAATTTAGCTCTTTTAC
This sequence comes from uncultured Campylobacter sp., assembly GCF_905372745.1. GTDB lineage: Bacteria > Campylobacterota > Campylobacteria > Campylobacterales > Campylobacteraceae > Campylobacter_A. Next base: position 6,412 of record NZ_CAJPQR010000048.1, read on the forward strand.
TATCTGCGTAAAGCTTTCTATCTCGCTTTCATAGGCGATTAGCGTCGCTTCGTCCGTTAGCGATTTGCCAAGCTGCGGCTCAAAGTCGTCGCGCCGAGTCTCGACGGCGATAAAAATTTGACCGTCCTTAAAAACGGCGTTTACGGGGCAGCCAAATCTCTCGCAAATCTCGCGAAATCTCTCCATAAGCGCGGGCGTAAGGACGTATCTAGCGCCGATCTGATCGGTCGTATAGACGTCAAACTTCTCTTCAAATCTCACGTCGTCCATATTTGCTTTCTGCCCGTAGATCGCTAAATTTCGCGAACCCGCGTGCGCGATTTGCGTTACGCAGCTTGATTTTTTATTAAAATCCGCCTTAAAAAGCACGCCCCGAAATAGCACGACCGTTTCGGTGTTATTTTTCTTTTTTACCATTTTGGCGGCGTAAAAGTCGCTAAAACTCACGCGCACGCCCTCTATCTCGCCGCTTATGAGATCCTCGCTGCTCCACTGATGCACCGTACAATCATAAATCGTAAAAAACTCGTCAAGCCCCAGCCCGCGGTCTTTATCGTAGCTAAGTCCGTGCTTTTTTACGATCTTTTCTATGATTTGACGCTTAAAATTTGTCCTAAATTCGCGCCTTTTTGATGCGGTGATAAGCATCGCCGTAAAAGTATAAGCAAGCGCGCCTATCGCAGCGCCGAAAATCGCGTCTAAAAGATACGTTACCATAGCGCCCGCGCAAATGCCCGTGCCAAGGCCGATCAAATTTGCTTTTTTGGTAGCGGCGACTAAAATTGCGCGCTCGTTTTCTAGCTCTTTTAGCCCCGGCGAAAGCTCGCTCGCGGGCGAGTTTGGGGCGGGTTTTTCGCCCAAAGCCGCAAAAAGATTTGAAGCCGCCGGAAGCGCGAAAAGCGCTACAAATGCGCCGACGAAAATAAAGGTAAACAAAGTCTCCGTTTTAGCTCCTTTGCGCGGTTTGGCGGCTTTTAACGGCTTGCGGCTCGCAAACCAAAGCCGCTAAATACGGCTAAATTTCGCCGCGGCGATTGATTTTAGGCAAGGCGACTAAATTTTATCTAACCTTCGAGCTTAAATTTTACGGCTTTTTTGTCTTGCTTTTTATTAAATTTACGCCGCTTTTTATCTCGCGTTTTTTAAAATTTGCCGCTTTCTTTTGCGCTTTCGTTTAAATTCGCGCCGCCCGCAGTTTAGCGTTTTAGCCGTATCCGCGTTCATCGAGCTTTAAGCCGCTTTTTACCCTACTTTGAGCGCAAAATTTAACGCTCGCCTTTCGTATTTTATCGCCCCGATTTACGCGTAAATTTAGCCGATTCGCGTGCATTTGCCTCTGCATCCCTTTTTTGTTTAAATTTAGCTTTAGTTTTTACTCTTTGACTAATTTTCGCAAACGACCCTCAGCCGTAAATTTAACCCAGTCCGCAAGCGAACAAAGCATTTTAAATTTATCTAAACGCCTCTTAAATTTAGCGTTCCGTAAATTTTAGCTTTTAGCAAGAGCGGCTAAATTTAAAGCTAGCGCAAAAGCGAATTTACGCCCTGCGCCGTTTGCGTATTTTCGGGCTTTATCCGCGATTTTGCGCTTAAATTTCGCTTCTTTAAATTTAGCGCTTACGGATTTTAAGCTCTGGGCAAAACCATCTAAATTTAACCAAAGCCGCGCGAAGGTAAAATTTGCTTTGCGGCGTGATTTTACGCTTAAATTTCACGCGTTTTTAGCTCAAATTCGCCGCCGCGCTCGCCGTTAAAACAGCCTAAACTCGCGGGCTAGTTCTAGGCTCGCTTCGATCTCGGCGCGTTTTGCCATCACGCTCTCGATATTCGCGCTTAAATTTAGCCCGTTTTTATCGCCGAAGCTTTTAAGCTCGCTCCAAATCTCTTTGATGATTTCGCAGCTTTGCGCCAGATAGTCCACGCTCGCATTTAGCCTGCTTTCGACGCTTTGCGGCACGCTCACACCCAGCCACTCTATAAATTCCAGCGTTTTTGGGTTGCCTGCGGTCGAAAACGTGAGAAATATCGGCTCGCTAATCTCGGCCGCCGCGCAGTCTTCTAAAAATTTGCGCGCTAAATCCGCGTCGAAAATCGCCTGCGAGATAAAAAATTTAGCCCCTAGGCGGATTTTTTCCAGCATTCGCTGTGGTTCGTCGCCCTTTTTGCCGTGGCGCTCGGCGATACATACGCCGCCTGAGACTAAATTTTTAAATTCGCCCGCGATTTCATAGGCACGAGTCAGATCCAGCCTTGTTTTTTGCGCGCTAGACGTAGCTCCGACAAGCACGCATAAATCCGCGCTTTGAGCCGACAAAGCCGCGCGAAACTCGCTCTCATCGTATCCGCCCGCGACTCGGTAAAAAACGCTAGGCGTCGCGACTTTTAGGTAGTTTGCGTAGTAGCTTTGCGGGCTTAGCGTCCCGCTAAACTCGAAAGTCCTTTGCGCGTCGCTTCTGTCGCTTTCGTCTTGCACCTCGTAAAGCACGAGTCCGTCAGCACTTACGCTCTCTATGCGCGCCGTCCAGCGATCTGCTATCTCGAGTAGCTTGGCCTCTTCAAATTCGGCCTTGGGCGGCGTCAGAGCGTAGAGCAAAAGATTTTTTTCTTTTAGCATGAAATTTCCAAATTTAATATGTAGAAAACGCGGCGTTTGCGGCTAAACTTACGCTTGCGGCGCGGAAGAAAACTTAGTTTGCTTTTAGCCGAGAATCCCGTAAATTTTGCTTTGCGACTAGCTTATTTTGCAAAATTTAAGCCCAATTTTACCCGCGCTAAATTCGTGCCGCTTGTAAGATAGCGTCCAAAAAAGGCGTCTAAATTTACGAATTTCGTGTGAATTTAGCCGCAAAATCAACCTAGCGCAAAGCCGCTAAATTTAAACCGCCGCCCGTTTGCTAGATAGCAAAAGGCGGCTAGATTTAAGCGAAGCTCTAAATTTATGAATTTCGCACGATTTTGACGGCTTGCACGAGATTTTTTAGGCTCGGCTCGACCTCTTCCCATTTGCGGGTTTTTAGGCCGCAGTCCGGGTTGATCCAGAGTTGTTCTTTAGGCAGTACCTCTAGCAGCGCCCTGATTTGCGCGACCATCTCGTCGACGCTCGGTACGCGCGGACTGTGGATGTCGTAGATGCCCGGGCCTACTTCTTGTTTGTAGCCCACGGATTTAAAGATTTTTAGCAGCTCGTTGCCGCTGCGAGCCGTCTCGATGCTGATAACGTCGGCGTCCATCGCCTCGATGGTCTTGATGATGTCGTTAAACTCCGAGTAGCACATATGAGTGTGTATCTGCGTCTGCGCGCGAGCCGAAGCGACCGAGAGCTTAAAGCAATCGACCGAAAATTTCTCGTATGCGCCGATGTTTTCGTCGCGTAGCGGATAGCCCTCTTTAAACGCGGCTTCGTCTACTTGGATGACTTTTATGCCCGCGTCTTGCAGATCGGCGATCTCGTCGTAGATGCATAGCGCAAGCTGCTTAGCGATATCGGCTCGCGGTTTATCGTCGCGCACGAAGCTCCAGTTTAGGATGGTTACCGGGCCCGTTAGCATGCCTTTCATTATCTTTTTCGTGCGGCTTTGCGCGTAGGATATCCACTCGACCGTCATAGCTTTTGGACGGCTCACGTCGCCGAAAAGCAAAGGCGGCTTCACGCAACGGCTGCCGTAGCTTTGTACCCAGCCGTTTTCGCTAAACGCGTAGCCTTTGATCTGCTCGCCGAAATACTCGACCATATCGTTTCTCTCCGGCTCGCCGTGGACTAGCACGTCAAGTCCGACGTCTTCTTGAAATTTCACGCACTCGTCGATGTATTTTTTGATGCCGTCGTTATATTGTTGCTCGCTGATCTCGCCTTTTTTGAAATTTTGACGCAGAACGCGAAGCTCTACCGTCTGCGGGAAACTACCTATCGTCGTAGTCGGCAAGACGCCGTAGTTTAGGACTTCGTGCTGGATTTTGATACGGTCTTCAAACTTCTCTTCGCGCTCGAATTTGGTTAAATTCGCGACGCGAGCCTGAACGGCGGCGTCGTGGATGAGAGCCGAATTCGCGCGGGAATTCGCGCTGGCTTTATTTTCGGCGTAAATTTTAGCTTCGTTTTCGTTTAGAGCCGCGCCGTTTGCGAGCTTTGCGATGATTGCGATTTCGCTTAGTTTCTCAACGGCGAAACTTAGCCAGCTTTTGACCTCGGGATTTAGCTTTTCTTCGTATTTTAGGGTAAAAGGCACGTGGAGCAGCGAGCAGCTAGATCCTACGTAAAAGTCCTTGCCGCCTAGTTTTTGCGCTATTTGCTTGACGAAATTTACGCGCTCGTCGATATTGCTTTTCCACACGTTTCTGCCGTTTACGACGCCGGCGAAAAGTTTCACGTTGGAGTTTGCGATAGCAGGCAGCGCCTCGATATTTTTCTCGCCGTAGACAAAATCAAGCCCGATGCCGTAAATTTTAGTTTTTAGCGCTTCGTCCACGGCTTTTAGCGCGTGTTCGAAATAGGTCATAAATACGATTTTTACGTTGCTTGCGGCCGCGGTTAGCTTCTCGTAGGCGGGCGCGATTTTATCAGTTAGCGCGTCGCCCTTGCTGGTTACAAATATCGGCTCGTCTAGCTGGACTAGGATTTCGCCGTCTAGCTTTGAAATTTGCTCCAAAAGCTTGACGTATTGCGCCGTTAGCGCGTCTAAATGGCAAAGCGCGCAGCTGCCGTCGGTGGTCTTTGAAAGCGCCAAAAACGTGATAGGGCCGATTAAATTTATCTTGCCTTTTACGCCGGCGGCCTTTGCCTCTTCGTACTCGGCAAGGATTTTTGACGCGTCAAGTTTAAACGACGTCTGGGCGCTAAGTTCGGGCACGATGTAGTGGTAGTTCGTGTTAAACCACTTAGTCATCTCCATCGCTACGCCTTTTTCGTTGCCGCGAGCGCAGGCGAAATACTGCTCTAATCCGCTCAAATTCGCAAATCTAGGCGGTACCGCGCCAAATGCCACGATGGCGTCTAGCATCAGGTCGTAAAGCGAAAAATCGTTCACGCTGATAGCCGAAATTTCGGCATCTTTTTGGTATTGCCAGTGTCTGTTTTTTAGCGTTTTAGCGACGCTTAGCAAATTCTCCTCGCTAAAACCCTCTTTTTTACTCCAAAGACCTTCTAGCGCGCGTTTTAGCTCTCTTTTTTCTCCGATTCGCGGGAAACCCGTAACGTAACTTTTTATCATTCTCTTTTCCTTTTTTAAGTTTTTATGATTTTTGGATTTAAATTTTAATTGCGTTATCTTGAGGCGAGTTTGGCGGTTGGCGCCCAAATTTGCGACCAAGGCTAGGCACGTAGCCTGCCGCGGGTAGCAAATTTAAGCCTCCGTCAAAATCGTCCAAGAGAGCGCAAGTAAAAGGCGGGTGGCAACCGCTTTTTCGCAAACTAAAGTAAAATTTATAAAAAACCCTGCTAAATAAATTTCGCCCGAATTTTAGGCACTGTTTGGCTTTGTTTTTAAAAATGCAATTACAATGCGCTCCTCGCGGAGATAGAAATAAATTTATATTAATGTTTAAAAACGTGGAATTATTTAAAAATTTGGCTGTTTTTTTGTTAAGATTAAAGAGTCTTAAACATGGGGCAAAGCATTAAGCTTATCCTTTGGGTCGAATTTGAGCCGTATTATAAAGATTTTTGCGAAATAAATCAAGCCGCTTTCGTTAAATTTAGCGTAAAACGGCTTTATAAATTTAACCGCACCAAAGCGGTTGTGCGCGGCTTATTTATATCGTCTCTAAAAACCCCGCCCCGCAATTCATACATCCGCCGCCTACGCCGGCGTCTAGCACCGTATTTATGAGCTCTGGCAGGGCCTTGATATCCCAAACCGCAGGCCACGCTTTTGCCGGCGTTTGGTTGTTGCCGTAGTAAAAATAAAGCGGTTTTTCTAAATCTTGGCGGAGCAAATTTAACTCGAATTCGCCGCCGTATTTGCGTCCGCTTAGCGTTTCAAATCTTTGCAAGGCGTTTGTTTTCATCATCTCAAGATGCCTTGAATCTTGCGGTTCTAAAAAGACTTTATGCCCCAAAAGCCCTTGTACCGAGCATATCACGCAGCCTTGCAGCCTTGCTTTGCTTTGCGTAGTTCTGTGTTCGCTAACCGCAACGGTAGTATCTAGTATGTGGATTTTTCCCAAATTTAGCCCGTCTTTTAGCACGGCAAGCGCGATTATTTTTTCAAATTCCGGCTCGTAAGAGGTAAATCTAACGCGTAAATCAGCCCCGTTTAGCAAAAAATCGAAATTCGTCCGTTTAAAAATTTTACCGCTGGGTTCGTGTCTGTATCCCTCGTGCTCGGCATCCGGCAAATGCCTGTAAATAAAACCTTGAATCAACCTGGCAAGAGATTTGCCGATCTTTAAATTCTGGCTTGCTAGCCGCGAGTTTATCGTTATCATTTTAGCTCCTTAAAGGATTTAATCCAAATTATAAAAAATATCGCATTAAAAATTAATTTA
>NZ_CAJPQR010000049.1 GCF_905372745.1 uncultured Campylobacter sp.
AGTATTTACGAGCTAAAACCCAGGTTTCAAAATCTACTGCGCCCGCTAGTTAGGCATCTTTATAGCGCAGGCGTCACGGCAAACGCAGTTACTATCGCTGCCTCCGCCATTTCTGTTTTACTTGGCGGAGTCCTAGTAAAATTTGCCGATATTTCTACGCTATTTTTTCTACTGCCCGTTTGGATGTTTTTACGTATGGCGCTAAATGCCATAGACGGCATGCTAGCTCGCGAATTTAATCAAAAAAGTCCGCTGGGAGGCTACCTAAACGAGGCTACGGACGTTATTTCGGATGCCGCGCTTTATCTACCCTTTGCCTTCGTGGCTCCGTTTGGGCAGAGCGTTATCTCGCTCGTTATTTTTCTAGCTTTTATGAGCGAATTTTTAGGCGTGCTAGGTCAGATACACGGACGAGGTAGACGCTACGACGGACCTATGGGTAAAAGCGACCGAGCGTTTTTATTCGGGCTTATAGCTACCGTTTACGCGCTACTTGGACAGCTGCCTGCGTGGAGCGTCTGGGTGCTTTACGTAGCGGTATTTTTACTCGCGGTTACTTGCGTAAACCGCGTGAGGATGGGGCTGGGGGAGTAGGGGTAAACCATAAAATCCAAAATAATCCTGCCGCAAGGATACCGAATTTAGCATAATTTGCCGCCGTAATTAAATTTGATATAATTTCAAGACCATTTATTTTAGCTAGAGGCGTTGCGGATGGTGCATAAGGAAAATGAAGCCAAAGTAGCGATACAATGAGCGTAAGACTAAAATCTGCGCTAGTCGCCAAATTTAACGCGCAAACAAGGCAAATTTAACAAAAAGGACGAAAGATGAAAGAGTTTTTAGCAGCCGCGCTTGATTTTATCCTTTGCCGCATCACGATATTTATCACGGGCGTAAGGCCGCCGCAGGAGCTTTTAAACATCGGCGAGGGCTCTAAAATTTACTACGCGAACCACGCTAGCCACGGCGATTTTTTGCTGATTTTCGTCTCGCTGCCCTACCGCGCGAGAAGGCGCGCGCGCCCCGTCGCGGCGGCGGAGTACTGGGAGAGCGGGCGGGTGCGCAGATTTCTTGCTAAAAACGTATTTAATATGGTGCTAATCAGCCGTCATAAAGATCCGTTAGAGGCGCTAACGCAAATGAGCGAGGCGCTACAGACACACTCTCTCATCATCTTTCCCGAAGGCACGCGCAAGACGGACGACGATCTCGCGCTACAGCCGTTTAAAAGCGGGATATTTCGCCTGGCGCAGCAGTGTCCTGACATCCCGCTCGTGCCCGTATGGATCAAAAACGCGCGAAACGTCCTGCCTAAGGGCTTTTTCGTGCCTATTCCGCTGCTTTGCGAGCTGATAGTGGGCGAGGAGATAACCTACGGCGGCGAGAGCAAGGGCGAGTTTTTGCAAAAGACGCAAGACGCGCTGCTAGCGATGAGCGATACGCAAAATGATAGAACGAAAGCCTAGCGCAGTAGCTTTGGCTGCGGGGTTAAATTTAAGCCCCGTAAGTCCGTCAAACGAAAAGGGAAAATTTGCGACCGATTTTTACGACAAATTTGACGGCGAGCCTTTTAAAACGGCGGCCGAAAACGTCAAATTTGAGCGCGAAACACGGGCTAAAACGCTCGCCTCTGCGCAAATCAAATTTGACCTAAACACAAATTTAAACCGCGTAAAAAATTTAACCAATCAAGCCGTCCGCGCGGCAAACCAAACGCGCGCAAATTTGACTCGTTCGCAAGCTCCGAAGCGGGCGTCAAATTTAGCTTCAAATTTAACCAAAAGGCACTAAAATGAACCCGCAAAATCATATATTAAATCTATTTTTAGGACTCATCGTGGTGCTAGTCGTCTCTAGCGCCATTGCCTTTATCCTAAAGGCAAAATTTGGCGCCGAGAACAAAACCGTCTCAAATTTGACCTCGCGCATAAACGCCTGGTGGGCGATGATTTTGGTGATTTTTGCGTTTACGTATATGGGCAAAAACGCCGTGATATTTTTGTTTTTGCTCGTATCTTTTGCCGCTTTGCGCGAGTTTTTGTCGCTCATCTACATCCGCAGAGGCGATCACATCGCGCTCGTGGCGTGCTTTTACGTGATTTTGCCCGCGCAGTATATATTTATATATGCTGATTGGTACGCGATGGCGATGATATTTATCCCGGTTTACGGATTTTTATTTTTGCCGATTTTGGCCGCTATTTGCGGAGATGCAGCCTATTTTTTAGAGCGCTCGACGAAAATCCAGTGGGCGCTGATGATCTGCGTGTTTTGTATCTCGCATATCCCTGCGCTTCTTTTGCTGGATCTTGAGCAGGGCAGCGGCATGGAGTTGATGCTGTTTTTGATCTTGGTCGTGCAATCAAGCGACGTGCTGCAGTACATCTGGGGCAAGCTTTTTGGCAAGCGCAAGATCGCTCCTAGCATCAGTCCGTCTAAAACGGTAGTAGGCTTTGCGGGCGGGGTTCTTAGTGCTAGCGCGCTGGCCGCGTGTCTGCATCATCTCACGCCTTTTGGCACGGCAGGGGCTTTTTTCATCGGGCTTGCCGTTTGTATGATGGGCTTTTTAGGAGGGCTTGTTATGTCGGCGATCAAGCGGGATCTTGGCGTCAAGGACTGGGGTTATATGATCAGCGGGCATGGCGGGATGCTTGACCGTATGGACTCGCTGTGCTTTGCGGCGCCGATATTTTTTCACATCGTTAGATATTTTTACGCGTGAGGTTTTGATGAAAATTTGGAGCAAAATTTTACTTTTAGCGCTCGCGGCAAATTTTGCCTTTGCATTTTCGGCTGGGAAGCTCGTGCAGGACGCTAGAGCGCAGGTCGGGCAGACGCTGTTTTACGATCCCTCGTACGAGAGGCTAGCCTATCCGATGGGCGACGTGGATATGATAAAGGGCGTTTGCACCGACGTCGTAGTTAGGGCGCTGCGCGGACAGGATATCGATCTGCAGCGGCTCATCCACGAGGATATGAGTGCGAATTTTAGCGCCTATCCAAAAAACTGGGGCGCTAAGAAGACCGACAAAAACATCGATCATCGCCGCGTGCCAAACATCGCGACCTATCTAAAACGCAAAGGCTACGAGGCGAAGGGCGAGTTTAAAGCCGGCGATATCGTGACGTGGCGGCTGGATAACGGCAGGCCGCATATCGGTATAGTTTCGGATAAATTTGCCGCTAACAAAACCCCGCTCGTGATCCACAATATCGGGCTTGGCGCGCAGGAGGAGAATGTGCTAAACGAGTACGAGATAACGGGGCATTTTAGGATAAAATAAGCGTAAAAAACAGATAAATTTAAGTAAGAAAGGCGAAAAATGGAGTTTAAAGAGAGCTATTTTATAACGAGCGACGGGGCGAGGATATTTTACAGATACCGCCTGGCTAGCGACGTAGCGTGCGAAAATCCGGGCGCAAATGAAGTAAATTTGAGCGAGGACGGCAAATTTGACGGGTCAAATTTGAGCGCTGAGGCCGCAAACGAAACGTCAAATTCGGCTAGCGAGCAAGCAGGCGGCGCGGATGAAAATACGGAGCCGGGTTTCGGCGACGAAGGTAAATCGGACGAGCAAAATTTACCAAACGGCGGCGAAAATTCGGACTCAAATTTAAACGAAACGGGCAAATGCAGCGCGTCAAATTTGAGCGAAAACGCCGAGCAAAATCTTAAATTTAAAGCCGCGCCGAATGCCAAAGCCGTAGCGATATTTCACCGCGGGCACGAGCACTCGGGTAGGGTGACGCACGTAGCGGACGGCTTGGCGGATGAGAGTTTTAGCTATTTTGCGTGGGATCAGCGCGGACACGGCAGGAGCGAGGGCGAGCGGGGCGACGCGCCGAGTATCGGCCGCCTCATCGCCGACGTGGACGAGTTTGTGGCGCACATCGAGCAGAGATTTGGCTTTGAGACGCAAAATCTAGCCGTGATAGCCCAGAGCGTGGGTGCCGTGCTGGTCTCGGCGTGGCTACACGACTACGCCCCGCGCGTTCGCTGCGCGGTGCTGGCAAGTCCGGCGTTTAGCGTGAAGCTTTACGTGCCGTTTGCTAGAGCCGGGCTAAAGGCGCTCTACTCCGCCCGCGGAAATTTTTTCATAAACAGCTACGTCAAGTCGCACTATCTCACGCACGACAAACAGCGTCAGGCCAGCTACGACGCCGATTCGCTCATCACTCGCGCGATCTCGGTGCGCATACTGCTGGGGCTTTACGAGGCGGCGCAGCGCGTGGTTTCGGACGCCGCCGCGATCACGACGCCTACGCTGCTGCTGATCTCGGGCGATGATTGGGTCGTGGAGCACGCCCCGCAGCACGAGTTTTACAACGCTCTTGGCGCGCGGGTAAAAAGGCGCGAGATTTTAGAGGGATTTTACCACGATACGCTGGGCGAAAGCAAGCGGGAGAGGGCGTTTGAGATCGTGCGCGAGTTCGTCGGCGAGCGCTTTAGCGCGCCTTTTAGCGAGGTGGACTGCATGCACGCGGACGAATACGGCTTTAGCCGCGAGGAGGCCGATAGGCTAGCTACGCCGCTGCCGAGATTTAGCCCGAAAAATTTACGGTTTAAATTTCAGCGGATATTTATGCAGGCGGTTTCGCCGTGGGTCGGCGGGCTAAAGATCGGCGAAAATACCGGCTACGATAGCGGCAGTACGCTTGACTACGTCTACCGAAACGAGCCGCAAGGGGCGAATAAATTTTTTAAATTTATCGACGAAATTTACCTAAACGCCATCGGCTGGCGCGGCATCAGAGAGCGCAAACGAAATATCAAGCTAGCTATCGATCAAGCCGTAGCAAAGCTGCAGGAGCGAGGCGAGCCGCTACGACTGCTCGACATCGCCTCGGGGCACGGCAGATACATACTAGACGCCGCGCAAGGGCATAAATTTGAGCGCATAACGCTACGCGACTACAGCGACATAAACGTAAAAGCCGGCAGCGAAATGATAAAGGAGCGCGGACTGCAGGACGTCGCGAGCTTCACGCAGGCAAATGCGTTTGACGCCGCTAGCTACGAGGGCCTGCAGGACGCATATACGCTTGGCGTCGTGTCGGGGCTGTTTGAGCTCTTTCCGGATAACTCAGTCGTGCGCACTGCGCTACAAGGCTTTTCAAGCAGCGTAAAAAGCGGCGGCTACCTCATCTACACCAACCAGCCGTGGCACCCGCAGCTCGAGATGATCGCGCGCGCTCTATCCAGCCACAGGCAGGGTGCGGCATGGATCATGCGCCGCCGCAGCCAGGCCGAGATGGATCAGCTTGTGAAAAAGGCGGGCTTTAAAAAAGTAAAAGAGTGGATAGATGGGGATGGGATATTTAGCGTGAGTTTGGCCGTTAAAATTTAAAAGCGGCTCGTCTTTTGAGCGTCTTTGAATGAGCTAGAAATTTTCTCCCTCGATGAACTATATGTTCTATCTTCGGTCGAAAATTTCTTCGCAACATTCAAATCCATCTCAAAATACTTCGCCTTATCTTTTTACGTTCAAATTTGCAAATTTGAGTCGCCGAGACCTGTACCCAAAAATGCTAAACTAAAAAACGTGCGGCGCGACAGCGCCAAATTTAACCTGCGCATAGCGCAGCAACTTCTCATGTCGTAGGGGATAGGGGATCGTTAAGGGGGAAGGGAGCGACCTCGTAATTCAAGCCCATTCCCCCTTAACAAGAAAGATTGACTTGCACAAAAAGTTTAATTTATAACTCTAAATTAGACTAATTAAAATTTGACACCTTAAAGATTCGGGTCTCGGCGGGTAAAATTTACAAATTTACGTCAAGCGAGCCTATAGGTCACCAGAAGCGCAAATCCGCTAAAATTTGATAGAATTAGCAAAAAAGGCAAAAATGAAAACAAAACCGTTTTTATCGCAGCTGACCGCGCTCGTCGTAGTTGCGGCGATATTTTACGCTAGCTACGGCGCTACAAATGCCCTCGCGAGCGCTTGCGCAAACGTACCCGAGATCTATTTCTCGTGGGAGCGCGCGGTGCCGTTTTGGGCGTGGAGCATCGTGCCGTATTGGTCGCTAAATTTGCTCTACGCGCTTGGATTTTTCCTCTGCCGTGACGCCGGGGAGCTCGCGCGCTACGTCACGCAGCTACTCGCCGCGCAGATTATCGCGACGCTATTTTTTATCATTTTTCCTCTGCAAATGTCGTGGGAAAAGCCCGCAGTTTCGGGCATTAGCGGCTTTTTGTTCTCAAGCCTCGCCGCCTTTGACCTCCCGTTTAATCAAGCCCCGTCGCTGCACATCATACTTTGCGTCGTGGTGGGCGCATTTTACCTTCGTAAGGCGCGCGCAGTTTGGCTTAAGGCGGCGCTCGTGGCGTGGTTTGCGCTCATCGGCCTTAGCGTACTAACCACGTATCAGCACCATTTTATCGACATTCCAACGGGGCTGGCTGCGGGCTGCCTCGTCCTACTCGTTCGTCCGATAGATGGCGAGCCGCTTAGATTTGCCGTGGCCGCGGACGCAGCGCGCTACAAATGGGCGGCGCTATATCTGGGGCTTGCGTTTTTGACGCTTTTTGCGGCGATTTTGGGGGCTAAAATTTGGGGCGCGTGGATGCTGTGGCTATCGTGGGCGAGCCTTAGTTTTGCGCTGGTTGCTTGCGGTTACGCGTTTTTGGGCACGGGAGTTTTTGCTAAAAACGGGCAAGGCCGTCACGCCGCCGCAGCTAAAGCTTTACTTTTTCCATATCTTTGCGTAGCGCGGTTAAATGCGCTCTTTTGGCTGCGCGGACGCCGGCTTTCAGATGAGATTTTGCCAGGGCTCTATCTTGGCTCGGTTAAGGTGGCGGGCAAATTTGACGCGGTGCTAGATCTCGCGGCCGAGTTTGAGCGGCCTGGCGGCGCGCAAATTTACGCGAGCTTACCTATGCTAGATATGATAACGCCCGGCGCGGACGAGCTGAGGCGCGGCGCGGACGAGCTTGAGCGGATAGTAAAAACGACTCTTGGCGGCTGCGAAAATTTACCGCAAAGGGCGGCGAAACTAGGATCAAATTTTAGCGCCGAGGCAGTTGGCTACGCGAACGAGCTAAATTTGAAATTTCACAGGCAAGCGGCCGCGCGGGTAAATTTACAAACGCCCGGCGCGGCAAACGAAAGTAAGATCGCCGAGGCGGGGCAAATTTTCGCTAGCTCAAACGAACGAGCCGCCGAAGCAAACGATAAAAAGGTGCTAGTGTGCTGCGCGCTGGGCTACGGCAGGAGCGCGTCTGTGCTGCTTGCTTGGATGGTGATTTACGAGGGACTGGGCTTTGACGACGCGCTAAATTTGCTAAAATCTCGCCGAGAAAAGATCGCAGTCGCTAGCTCGCTGCGCGAGCGGATAGAGCAGATAGCCGTCCGCACCAGCTAAATTTGAAAGCGGAGTAAAGAAGCGGTAAATTTAAGCGCGAAATAGGCGCAGGCTAAATTTGATCAAGTCCGGTTTGGGGGATCAAATTTAAAAAATCTGAAGGCTAGAAACAAGCGGCATTGCAAAATTCTCGGCGAAAACAAACGGAAATTTAACCAAATGCCCAAAACAAGGAGAGAAAATGACGAATGCGGAGCAAAACGAAAAAGCGGCGCTCTGAAGGCTAGAAACAAGCGGTATTGCAAAATTCTCGGCGAAAACGAACGAAAATTTAACTAAACGCCCAAAATGAGGAGAGAAAATGACGAATGCGGAGAAAAACGAAAAAGCGGCGCAAGGCGGGGAGCGGGAATGCCGCCAAACGGCGGACGATAGAGTCTTGGCGCTGGTTACGGCTAGATTTTTAGCGACGCATAGGCTGTTTTTCTTGTTAAATTTACTTCAGCTTGCCGTCTGCCTTACTATTTTTACGCGTTTTGCCGTGATTGCGGGCTTTTTGGCGGTTTTTGCGGGGCTATTTTATCTGCACGTTAGGCTGCATTTTGATATGCTTATTTTTAGGGATTTTGCGGATGAGAGATTGGGGCAGGGCGAATTTGACGCGGCGCTTGCGGCGCTAAATTTAGCTAGCAAGCCGCCTAAAATCCGCGATATGAAAAGTCGCTGCGCGGGAGCTTTGCAGCTATATAAATTAGCGGCCGCGCTTAGTTTGGCGCTCATTTTAGCGGCCTTAGCGATGCGTTATTTGGGCTAAATTTACGGTGAAATGGGCTTTACGGGCGACTAGACGCAAATTTGCAAACGATAGGGCGCGTGAGGCCAAGACAAAATGCCGCCTCGCAAACGAAACTCTAAACGCAAAGGCTGCTTTGGGTTTAAATAAACCACGCGTTAAGACGCGACTGTAAATTCGGATAAAAGCGCTCAAGCAAACGACGAATGCGCGCCCGAGTTTTGAGCGCCCCGCCAAAGAGAGTAAGGTAAAACAAAGCCGCGCCGATACGTTTTTTGGCAAATACGAGCGAGCCTAACGTCCTAAATTTAACCGCCTAGCAAACGTAAAACCAGACAAGCGAGCGAAATTCGGCTATGGGCGGCGAAAATTTATAGCCTGATTTAAGCTAAGGTAAATTTACGCCAAAGCCGCGCGGTTGCCAAACTCCCAAAAAGCCTGTAAATTTAAGCTAAAACGAAAGCGTCATGTAGGCTAAACCCGCTTATTTACTCCGATAAAAACGCGTCCAAAATAGCGCGAGAGAAAAACAGTCCCATGCCGTTTATATGAAACGCCTTATCTTCTACCTTTTGCGATAGCGATATTTTTCTAGGGGCGATTTCCGCCATTAATTCGCCATATTCGTCTGGGGCGTTAATGCTTCTTACGATATCGATAAATTTTCCTTGCTCGTTATCGTAATCTTGATATACGAAAATAGACTCGGGAAAATTTACGATATTAACGCCGTATTTGGGAAAACTAACCGTGAAATATTTACCGCTCCAGCCGTCAATTTCGACGGGTACTTTTATCAGATTAACCTTAAAGGATTTGATGACGTCTGCTGCTTTTTGCGAAATCAAAAAATCCAAATCAAAAATACCCGAGTCGCAAGAAACGATATCGGTTTGTTTTGCTCGTTTTAGCGCAAACGCTTTAATGCCTTCGTCTTTAAATGCGGATAAATTTAGCGGATTCGTAAAAACGTCCGCAAATTTTTCTTTGACGTCTTTGGAGGGAAAGGATTTGGCGTCTATAAGCTCCGTCTGATATAGGCCGTTTCTAACTCCGATTACCGCCGGTTCGCAGCTGGTTCTTATCTCTTGCAGCAAGCTTGTCCTTTGCTCGTTAAATTTACTAATATCGTAGGCGTCTTATCCGCCGATAAGCGCGTATTTACGGCTTCTAGGGCTAATAAAAATTTGCGCCTCAAATCGTCTGAGGCTTTAGATAAATTTCTAACGTTTAATAAAAGGCATTCGTCATCGCCCAAAGAGTAGCGAGTCATGGGCTCTTCGTCCCCAAATGTTCTTAAATCAGATAAGCAATCTATCAAAGCGGCGAGATTTTTGCCGTAAAAGGTCGGAAAACCGAAAATTTCCGCCATTTTTAGGTGAAAATTTTTGTATTCCTCGTCTAAATTTTTAGAATAAATATCTAAAAAATCTATATCTACGCTAATAAATTTCATCGTTAAACGCCTTTAAATTTATTTTAGCAAGCAAGCCGTATCTACGCCTAAATAAAAAAAGAATTTTTCCGTAAATTCTAAACCGTTGATGTAAATTTCATCCTCTACGTTAAACAAATACGCATCCAGCCCGCCCAAATGCCTTAACTTTCTTTCCATCGTTTTTTTGTTTGCCGCAGACAAATCATCTAACTCTAGTTTTTCGTTTGCTTTTTGGATTTTTGTCTTTAAATCTTTTATAAATATATAATTAGAAAAGTCGGGCGGAACGATATTTGATATATCGCAATTTATAAATTTAAAAAACGAGATTTTGCAGGCGGATAGGTTTAAATTTAACTCGTCAAGCTTGCCTAACCTTTGGTTGTCGCCGATAAACTGGACTTCGGATATTTTCCCGGTAATCGTATTTTTTTGAAAATTATTTACTAAAAATCTTTGGTCGGTTATTTTGCATTTATCAAACAAACACGAGAAATATTTCGTCGATAAGTCGTCTAATCTCGTTCCGCGAAAATCGCAACCGATAAATTTGCAATTATCGTAAACCGCATTTACTTGTCCGACGCTACGGAAATCTACCTTTTGAAAAACGGTATTTTCAAAACTAACGTTTTTTCGTAGGCCTATTCTCGCATTTGAAAAATCGCACTGAATAAATTTCGCATCCCTAACCGACAAACCGTCAAAAATCGCTCCGCCCAGGTTCTCGCCGCATACCGAAATATCGCGCAATTCGTTATTTATAAAAAGATTTTTCATTTTGTATTTCCTTTGCGTGCGTAAAATTTCATAGCGGCGCTAAGCTTTGGCGGTAAATTTTGTTTATAAGCGGCGAAAACTAGACGCCGCCCGAGCAAATAAAAATAACTCGTCTTTTCTTTGCGCCGCCTTTTGCGGATATTTTTAGCCTCTTTAAGCTGCTGCTAATGGGTCTTCGCCGAAGCTATTTGCCCCTACCGTGCCGCGCGTAGCAAACCATACGATTAAAATGATATAGCCGATGATCGGAATAAAAAAGAGTAGCACCCACCAGCCGCTTTTGTTTAGGTCGTGAAGTCTTCTGACGCAGACTGCAAGGTTGGGTAATAAAAGGGTTAAACCCGCAAGGCTAAAGACGATCCCCGGTATTTCGTATATGGCCGATATGCTTAGGTCTACGCAAAGGGCCAGCACGCCTACTAATAGATTAAAGACTCCAAACCACCAGCACTCCGACCTAGGCGCTCTGCCGTCAAACTTTACGTAGCCGTTAAGGCAACTTTTTACCGATTCGGCAAAGATCATATTTTATCCTTTTAAACAACTTAATCCGCTAAAATAGGCCTAGCATGCGATCAAAGTGCGCTTGAAAAGCTAAATTTAAAGAATTACCACTTCGGTTTTTAGCTGGATGTCAAATTTTTCCAAAACGCGCTCGCGGGCTAAATTTATGAGTCCGGTCACGTCCGCGAAGGTCGCGGCTTTAAAATTTATGATGAAATTTGCGTGTTGTTCGCTAAATTTAGCCCCGCCTATCGCGTAGCCCTTTAGCCCGACTTCCTTGATCAGTCTGCCCGCGTAGTCGCCCGGCGGATTTACAAAACAGCTGCCAAAGCTAGCGCCCTTTGGCTGATTTGCGCGTTTAGCGGTAAAATCGGCGGCGAGAGCTGCGTCAAATTCGCGCGAAATTTTAAACTCGGCGCCAAATATCGGCTCATCGATCCCGCTTTTTCGGTAGCTAAAGCCTATCCTCTCGCGCTCTACCCAGCCGCGTCCTAGCCGTACCGCGAGCAGGTCGTCGCTGATACTAACGCCGCAAAGCCCCGCGTTCATTTTGATGAGGCCCCCAAGCGTGCCCGGGATATTTTGCAAAAACTCAAATCCGCCGATATTATGCTTTTTGGCGAAGTTGTAAATTTTGCCCGACTTGGTCGCAGCTCCGATACTGAGCACGTCGCCGCTTAAGTTTATATAATCAAACGCGCCGCCTAGCATCATCATCGCGGGCGGGTTTGGCGAAACGAGTAGGTTGTTCGCGCCGCCTATCATCACGCGCCCGGCAAATTCCGGCTTTAGCGCATCCTCAATGCTTTCTAGCACTGCTACCTCGTGCACGCCGCCCACTCGCACCGAGCTAAATTTGGAAAAATCTACAAGCTGCGTCATTGCACGAAATTTGGGATAAACTCTATCATGCGCGTCGTGAAATCGACCATCATCGAGACCATCCACGGCATCAAAAATATAATTACGACGACGACTAAAATGATCTTTGGCACGAAGCTTAGCGTCATCTCGTTTATCTGCGTCGTAGCCTGAAATATACTGATGATGAGCCCCGCCGATAGGCCCGCTAGCAACATAGGAAAGCTCAGATAAAGCGCGATCTTAAAGGTTTCGATACCGAGTTCTATGAGAGTTGATTGCATCAGCTAAACCTTATATCGTTGTACTCGGTTGGCACGAGATAGTTTTCGGCCTTGATCGGTAGTGGGTAAAATCCGCGCTCATAACCAAGCGCAAAGAGCCTATCTACCGCCTTTAGCTGCGTTTCGTTCATCGAGACGGAGTTACCATTTGCGTAGAGATTTAGATAGGTTTTTAGCTTTTCTTTATCGACGCGAATGAGGTTTCGCTCCATCAGCATGTGCGACAAAAACGGCTTATGCGCGGTGGCGATCCGCACGCCCTCGGTTAGCACGCGCTCGCACTCGATAGCGTCCGTTATCGGCAGGCTGCGGCGAACCGCCATGCCTCCTAGCGGCAGCGGTAGATTTTCGCCCGCTAGCTCGCTCCAGATGTCCCAGATCTCACGCTCCACGCAAAGCTCGTCCGAAAAGTCCAAAATACTTTCGTGTATCAGTACGCCCGCGTCCACCTCGCCGCTTAAAACCGCGCCCTCGATGTCGAGAAAATTTTTATAAATCACGCGCGCCTGCGGGTATGCCATGCGAAAAAGCAAGGCGTTTGTCGTGTGCTTGCCGCTTAGCGCGACCTTGAAATTTCGCTTTAAAACCGCGCCCTTTTTCTTAACTAGCTTTGGACCGTAGCCCTCGCCAAAGCTCACTGCCGTGCGCAAAAGCGCGTATTCGTCGCAGATGAGCGGATATAGCGCGAAACTAATCGCCGTGGCTTCGTAGGTGCCTTTTAGCGCCTCGTCGTTTAGCGTCTGGATATCAAGCGCGGTGGCGCTAAATTTTA
>NZ_CAJPQR010000050.1 GCF_905372745.1 uncultured Campylobacter sp.
TAACAAGTAGCGGCGCTAACGTGGCTAATAAAATTTGGGCGTTTTCTTACGGTAACGAGACGTATCTGGTAAGAGATAACGACGGCAGAAGCAATGTACTAAGCGCGAACGACAACCTAGTTAAGCTTGCCGGTCTAGCGCACTTTGACTACTTTAGCGCAAATCTAAACTCAAACGTCCTAGAGGTCACCAACGCGTAATCTAAATTAAAGGAGCAAAATCGCTCCTTTACTAACCTGCGGGACTAAATTTAACGTCCCGCAACTCTCTTTAAATCCATCCGTAAAATCAAAAACAATCCATAATCGGTCTAAATTCGTTTATCTTTAAACCTCGTATGATTTTTGCCGCAAACCGATACCAAGCTAAAGACTTTAGCGAAGCCTTAGCGCCGTAAAGTCTTGCCGTATCCTTTAGACGGCTACAAATACCGCTGCGGCTAAATTTAAGCTTCGTAGCCAAATTTAAACCAAGCAAAACGCCGCTTATGCCGTTTTGGCATGTAAATTTCAAAAAAAGAAGTAAATAAGAAGTTCTTAAAAAGGCAGGGCCGCATAAATTTAGCAAGCAAAAGCGGGCGCCTTGCTAAAAATTATCGTTTTTTTCGTTTAAAAGCTTATCCACGACGTAAATAGCGACCTTTTTGGCGCCGTTTAGGCTGATATGCACGCCGTCGTCGTTACGCAGTGGCTTGTTATCAGCGCCTTGCTTTAGATATTTGCCGTTATCGCAGATCGCGCCGCCGATGTCGATATAGCGCGCGCCTCGTTTTTGTGCGGCGTCCTTGTAGATGAGATTTAGCGTTTTCATTTTTTTGTCGAATTTCTCGCTCCTCATGCAGGGCATCCCCAGCCATGCGACCTGAGCGCCGTATTCGTCCGCTATGTCGTATATCTGCGCTATCCTGCCCTCGTAAGCCTGCTTCCACGCATCCGTGCCAAACTCCAGAGCGCGTCCCTCAAAGGCATAGCTATAAGCGTCGTTTGCGCCAAAAAGCGCTAAAATCAGTAAATTTTGCGGACGGTTTTTTAGATTTTCCAGCGCATTTTTTAGCTCTTCGCTCCAGTCGTAAAATTTTTTATTAGTTAGTCCCGTGCTTGCTTTGGCTAGATTTTTTATCGTGATTTTGCTTGTTTTTAGCGTGTTTTCAAAGCCCCAGCCAAAGCCTTGCATTATGGAGTCGCCTATCAAGATGACGCCTAAATTTTCATTTAGTTCGATGTCAAAAGCGTGGGATTTTGGCTGCTGCGCTTTATCTTCTTGCGCGATTTTTTGCGCTAAACTCGCTAAATTTGCGTCCCGCGAGCCGTTTTCGTCTAAATTTAAATCGGATACGACGGGGGAAATTTGAGCGTTTTGCGCCGTTAAATTCGCTTCATCTTGTGCGCTAGAGTTTGCGGTTAAATTTTGTTGGTTTTGAGCGCTTGAATTTGCGGTTTGGTTTTGTTGGTTTTGAGTGTTTAAATTTACGGTTTGATTTTGCGTTGCCGCGCTCACGGCATTTAAATCCGGCTTGCTAAATTTAGTCCAAAAGACCCGCGTAAATTTATCCAGAGCCGATTTTGCGCTTTGCAAGCCGTCCTCGGCCGCGCTTATAAATTTATCGCTCAGCGCCATCGCGCGCTCGTCCGTGATGAAAAAATCCTTTTGATATTTGGCTTCGTAGTAGTTTGACAGCGGTCGCAAAAATAGCGCAATCAGCGTAAAAAACGCGAGAAATACCCCAAAAAACGCTCTCATCAAAATCCTTGATATATAAAATTAGGCATACCGGACGGCATCAAAAAGTAGATAATTATCCCAAAAATCGCCAAAAAAACGGCTGAAAAAAGGGCGTTTATATTTTCAAAAAACTTAACCAAAACCGGATAAACGTCAAGCGCGGAGTATAGAAATACAAAGACAAAAACGCACGCAAACAGCGCACAAATCGCAAGAAGCTCTCCGCCCGAGTTTCTAAAAATCGCCCCGATATAGCGCACCGCCCCCTCAAAATCCATCGTGAAAAACACCCAAACCATGCTCACGAAAATAAACGTAAAATATCGTCCAAGTATGACCGAATTTAGCCATTTGCGCTCGTCGGTTAAGTTTAAAAACACGACGCCAAGGCCGTGGATGAGCCCCCAGAGTAAAAAGCTAAGCCCCGCGCCGTGCCAAACGCCAGAGATCGCAAAGACTAGCATCACGTTTAGCTGCGTTTGCGCCTGCGTGCCGCGACTGCCTCCCAGCGGGAAATAGACGCACTCTTTAAAAAAATTCATAAGGCTGATGTGCCAATTTTGCCAGAAAATTTTTAAATTTCGCGCCGTAAAAGGACGGTTGAAGTTTTGCGGTAAAACAAAACCGCACATGAGTCCTAGCGCCGTCACGAAGTCCACGTAGCCGCTAAAATCGGCGTAAAGCAGCACGCTGTAGCCAAAAAGCGCGCCTAAAAGCTGCGAGGCGGGCAGGGTGGGCGCGGCAAAAACGGGATTAACTATCTCGAAAAGATGGTTTGCGACGATGAGCTTTTTAAAAAGCGCGGAACACAAAAGCGCGAATATGGCGGGGCTGGCGCGAAAAACCTTTGGGGAGTTTAGCGCCTCGAAAAAGGGTTTTGGCCGCAAAATCGGACCCGAAATAATCGCGGCAAAAAAGCTAAGAAAAATGAGCGTATCAAGGTAGTCCGGCGCCTCTATCTCGCCGTCTCGCACGGCCTTTAGCAGCAAAATGCTCATAAATGAATAAAACGAAATGCCAAGCGGCAACGCGATGTTTTCTAGGTGCAGGCGAGTGAATTTGATTGCGAAATAGTCGCCGTATTTAAAAAACGTAAGCGCGCAAAGCACGAAAATAACGCCCGCGGCAAACGGGATTACTGAGTCTTTGTCCTGAGCCGCCCTCGCAAAAAGAAAAATCGCAGTGCTAAAGATAAAATTTATGATTAAAAACTTAAGTCCGAACGAGGCTAAAAACAGATAAGAAAAAGCGAGTAAAACGGCTTTTTGTAGGTGCGGGCGCGCGTTTAAAAAATAATAAATCGGCCAAAAAATAAAAAAGTACAAGCCAAATTCTATGGAAAAAAGATTCATATCCCGCCTAAATTTTTACGTAATTATATAAAAAAATTATTTTGGGTTAGGTTAAATTTGCGTTTGACGGGAATTTAAAATTTGACTTGCGCTTTTACTTGTGCGCGTTTTAAATTCGGCGTCAAATTTGGGGCCTAAATTTGAGTTCAAAACGGCTCAAATTCGCGTCCAAATTTGAGCCCTAAATCTCTCTCCCTCTTGCGAAATCGGCCAAAATTTAAAGCCGCTCTATGGCTGCAAGTACGTTTGTCGCGTCGTTTGCGGGCTCGGCCACGTCGTTAAATCTTTTTACGACTTCGCCGTTTTTCATAATCAGCGTTTGGCGGCGGTAAAATTTCTTGCCGTCGTTCGTGGTAAAGGTTTGTAAATTTAGCGGGGATTCTAGCTCGAAGTTTTCGTCGCTCAAAAAGATAAAATTCGCACCTACGCTTTGTTTAAATTCATTCATCTTTTCTACGCTTTGAGAGCCCACGGCTATTAGCGTAAAGCCTGCGGATTCTAGCTTTGCAAGGTTTTCTTGATAGGCTTTGCACTGAAGCGTGCAGCCGGTTAATCCCTTTAAATCCTTTAAATTTTCGGGTAAAAACTTCCCGCTTTCGCCCATTTTGGGATAGGTAAAAACGATGCAGTTTTTGCCGTCCGTTAGCTCGCTAAATTTGACCGGATTTGCGTTTATATCTTTCATTGCGTCCTCTTTGCGTGTGAATTGTTGAAAAAATAGACTAAAAATAGCACTGCAAAGCTTATAAACAGCATAATCGCCGAATAAACGTGCGCTTTGGTGTAGTCCATGAGCTCGACGGCCTCGTAGATAGCGATGCTAGCGACTTTTGTCTTATCTGGGGCGCTGCCGCCTATCATCAGCACGACGCCAAACTCGCCCAAAGTATGCGCAAAACTCACTATGAGCGCGGTTAGAAGCGAGGGTTTGATGTTTGGCAAGGCGACTCTAAAAAGCGTCTCCCATTTGCTTTTGCCTAGCGAGTAGCTCGCCTCAAAAAGGCTCTTTGGCAGGCTCGCAAAGCCCGCCTGAAGCGGCTGAAACATAAACGGCAGCGAGTAAATGCAGCTAGCGATGATGAGGCCTGAAAAGTTAAAAACTAAGCGGATATCAAAGGTTTCTTCAAAAAATTTACCCAAAAAGTTGTAAGGCGAGAGAAAAACCAGTAGGTAAAATCCAAGCACCGAAGGCGGTAGCACCAGAGGCAGCGATATCACGGCTTCTAGCACGGGTTTAAATTTAAAACTCGCGCGGCTAAGCCAAAACGCAACCGGCAGCATGAGAAAAAATAGGATCGCAGTCGAGATAAAAGCAAGCTTTAGCGAGAGGTAAAAGGGCGTAAAGTCGATACTCATTTTGGCTCGTTTTGCGCGTAAATCTCGGCGTTTCGCTCGTCAAATTTGCCTGATTTCGCACCGTAAAATTCGTCGTTTTCGCTACCGTTTTTTTGTAAATTTAGCCCAAACGCCTTAGCGCTTATCGACGCTTCGTCGCCCGGTTTTAAATTTGCAGCTTCCGCGGCGCTTAGCGCTACTTCGCAAAGCTGCCCGCCGACGGAGACTACGGCTACGTAGATGGCGTCGCGCTTTGAGATCTCTAAAATTTTTGCCGGCAGGCTAAATTTCTGCGAGCCGCTGTGTCTCAAAAATATCTCGCCCGGCCCGCCTTCTTGCGCTATTTTGCCTCCGTCAAGTACGAAGACTTTGGACGCGAGTTTGTAGATCTCCGCGACGTCGTGGCTAACCAAAATCGTCGTCATATCAAACTCGGCGTGCACCTTGGCAAGGTAGTCTTGCAGTTTTTCGCGCATGGCGTTATCAAGGGCCGAGAGAGGCTCGTCGAGTAGTAAAATTTCAGGCTTTCGCATTAGAGCGCGGGCTAGGGCGGCGCGCTGCTTTTGACCGCCTGAGAGCTGCGAGATAGCGGCGTTTTCTAGTGAGCTCATCTCGACAAGACCCAGCAGCTTGCGCGCTAAATTTACGTCGTTATTCGCAAAAAGCAGGTTTTTCATCACGTTCATATTTGGAAAAAGCGCGTAGTCTTGAAATAAAAACCCGATATTTCGGCTTTGCGGCGGAGCGAAGTTTTTACCGTCAAAAAGCGTTCTTCCGCCTGCTTTTATCGTTCCGCTATCAGGCGTTTCAAAGCCCGCGATCAGGCGCAGTAGCGTCGTTTTGCCGCTGCCGCTTTTGCCGTATAGAGCGACGAACTCGCCCTTTTTTACGTTCAAATTTACGTCTAAATGAAATTTCCCGTTCGCGCCGTTTAGGCTTTTTATGCAGTTTAGTTCTATCATGCGATGTAGAGCGAGGTTGCCTTGACGTAGGCGTAAATTTGATCGCCGAGCGTTAAATTTAGCCGCTTTAGCGATGCCGTCGAGATAATGCTTTCAAACTCAAACTCGCCCGCGTTTAGATGCAGCGAGCTCGTGATTTGTCCTTTTTGGATATCTGAAATTTTGGCTTTTATCTCGTTTGAGACCGAGCAGTTTAAAAGCGGGGAAGTAGCGACGAATACGTCCGAGCTTTTAAAGCCTAGCCGAACTTCGTCGCCGATTTTTAAATTTTGCAGATTTTCCAAAGAGAGCATTTTTAGGCTCAAATTTTCGGCGCTAAACTCAAAAACGCTAACGCCGTCGTTTTGCTCTATCGCCGAAATTTTAGCCTTTATCACGGGACGACGTATCCGAATTTTCTAAAGATTTCCTTCGCGCGGTCGCTTCTGATGAAGTCGTAGAAAGCCTTGGCTTCAGGATTGTTTTCGCCGTGTTTTAGGATAACCATACCTTGATCGATCGGGGTGTAGAGTGCAGGATCGATGAGGATAAAGTTTTTGCCCTCTTTGTATTCGGCCATTTTTTTATCGTACATAGCAGAAGCCGCGATAAATCCTACATCGGCAGCGCTTAGAGCTTGGCTTAGAGCTTCGCCGATAGATTTTGCTAGGATGACGTTTTTCTCGACTTTATCGTAGATACCGGCTTTTTTTAGGGCTTCGATGCTAGCTTTGCCGTACGGAGCGGTTTCTGGGTTTGCGATTGCGATGGCTTTTAGGCCTTCTACCGCATTTATGCCCTTAGCTAGATCGATATCTCTGATCGTAAATAGCGCAAGTGCACCCTGAGCATAAACTACAGGCTCGGTTACGGCAAATTTGGTGTCGTATAGATCCTCTACGAATTTCATATTCGCAGCCATGAAAACGTCGGCCGGAGCGCCGTTTTTGATCTGAGTAGATAGCGCGCCGCTAGCTCCTAGAGTGACGGTTACTTTGGTGTCCGGATTTGATTTAGCAAACTCCGCTTTTAGCTCGTCAAACGCGTATGTGACGTTTGCTGCGGCAAATACGTTGATCTCGCCCGCGTTTAGGTTAAAAGCCGCGATGGCCGCGACGACTAGCGAAAAAAATGTTTTTTTCATTTTTTATACTCCTACTATGATTTGACTTGCTTTGATTATAGCTACCAGCTCGTCGCCCACGCCGATACGCATTTGCATCGCACTTTCTTTGGTGATGATAGAGGTTATCGTCTGATGATTGCTTATTTCTAGCACGATTTCGGCGTTTACGGAGCCGATTTTAGCCTCGATAACGCGTCCTTTTAATAAATTTGCCGCGCTTAGCTTTAGATTTTCCTCTTTTGCGAGCATTACGCTTGGAGCTTTAAAGATAAATACGACCTTTTTGCCGACTTTTAAATTTAGATTTTTTTCAGACTCGACCGTGACGTTAGCGCGTAAAATTTCGCCGTTTGAGAGCTTAGCGCTGATTTGCGAATTTACCGCGCCCGTTTTTATCTCCGTGATTTCGCAGCTTAGCTGGTTTCTGGCGCTTAGACTCATGCTCATGCGCTGTAAATTTAAAATTTCGTTCGTATCGACGTTTATATTTGAACAAACTTTTTCTAAAAATATCTTTTGGCTCTCTAGCATCGCGTCGTATAGCGCGATCATCTTTTTGCCGTACGCAGTGAGCTCCGAGCCGCTGTTTTTCTTGTTGCCTTCGGCTCTTGCGATTAGCGGTTCGTCTGAGCGGTTATTTAGCGCGTCCAGGCTGTCCCATGCGTTTTTGTACGAGATGCCGACGTACTCGGCGGCTTTTGTTATGCTTTTGGTGTGTTCTACGGCCTTTAAAAGCTCTATATGTTTAGCCAGCACCGATACGCCGCTATCTAAAAATAGCTCTAAACTAACGTCTGCTTTCATGAAAATCCCCCAAATTCTATCAATATAAAAAAATAATTTGCTAGGAAGTATATTTAAATATATATGAAAAATAACTTAAGTAAACTTCGTAATACCGGGCGTTTTGAAATTTATAAATTTAAAAGCTACATTGAGATAAAATCCTAGATTACTGCCTTTGCAGACTTGAAATTCGGAGATTCGATGAGAAAAATTTTACTCTCTTTTTTGCTCGTTTTTAGTTGCGTTTTTGCCGAACAAACGCAGGAAAAGGGCGAATTTGACGACGAATTTACGCAGCCTAGCGAGATTTTCGATCCGCTTAGCGGTTATAATAGAATGATGACCGGTTTTAACGATTTTATGTATGTAAACGCCATCCATCCTGCGGTAAAAGGATACAACTACGTGGTGCCTGAGGCCGCAAGAACCGCCGCGGGAAATTTTTTTGATAACCTTTTATATCCCGTCCGCTTCGTAAATAACGTCTTGCAGCTTAAATTTAGCGAGGCGGGCGAGGAAACGCTGAGATTTTTGGCAAATACGATTATCGGATTTGGCGGGCTAACCGACGGCGCTAAATACTACAATCTGCAGCGCCACGACGAGGACTTGGGTCAGACGCTAGGCTACTGGGGCGTTGGTAGCGGATTTCACGTGGTTTTGCCGTTTCTGGGGCCTTCAAATTTACGCGATATGGCAGGCATGGTCGGGGATTATTACCTAGATCCCGTCAGCTACGTAAAACCGATGTTAGATTCGTTTGCGATAAAGTCTTTTCGGCAAGGCAATCTCTTGTCTTTGCACCCAGACGCTTACGACGAGCTTAAAAAAGACGCGATCGATCTGTATCCGTTTCTACGCGACGCATACGAACAGCGCCGAAATCATTTAATAAAGGAATAAAATGAAGTTTTTAAAAATCATTCTGCTTGCGTTTTTTAGCGCGGTTAGCCTCTTTGCGATCAGCGAGGAGCAGATAAAACCTACGATGCAAAAAGCGACGCAAGACGCTATCGAGGTGCTAAAAAACGCAAATTTGAGCAAAGACGAGAAAATAAGCAAAATTTTCGCCGTTTTTGACCCGTATTTCGACTACGAACAGATGTCAAAGATTGCCCTAAGTAAGCGCTACAACAACCTAAGCGCCGAGCAAAAGGTTAAATTTAACAAAGCTTTTGAAGAGAGATTAAAATCAAGCTACGTCGATAAGCTTTTAAGCTACAAAAACCAAACTATAAATTTTAAAGACGTAACCAAGCCGAACGAAAATCGCTACTTTCTAAATGCCGATTTGGTCGGCGAGGACGGCAAAAACTACGGCTTTACGTATAAATTTTATAACGCCAAAGAGCGCGGCTGGCTCATCTACGACGTCGAAATTTTAGGCGTTAGCATCATTCAGACCTACCGCAGCCAGTTTGACAGCCTGATGGAAAACGAGAGCTTTGAAAATTTGCTTAGCAAGCTAAACTCCGTCCAAGCTCCGCAATAAGGCGCTGATGAAGCGGATTTTTAAATTTATCGTAGACTTTCCAAAGAGCGTTATCGCGGGCGTGCTAACCGCGACGCTGGTTTTTGGATACTTTAGCGGCAAGCTCGAGGTTGATGCGTCTACAGAGACGCTGCTACTTGAAAACGATAAAGATCTGGCCGTCTTTAGAGACGTTTCTAAACGCTATGTTAGCCCAAACTACCTAGTTATAGCCTACACGCCAAAAGACGATCTGCTCGCACCTTCCACGCTTGAAAAGATAGAAAATTTAAGCCGCGAACTAGAAAAGAACGATCTTGTTTCAAGCGTCATTTCGGTACTAAACATCCCGCTGCTTCAAAGCGGAACTAACGATCTTGGCGAGCTAGTTAAGCATGTACCTAGCCTTGCCGATGCCGATATAAACAAAACCTTGGTGCGACGCGAGTTTGCGGATAGTCCGCTATATACGAACAACCTCGTTAGCCGCGATCTAAAAACTACGGCGATCGTGCTAAATTTAAAGACCGATGAGAAATATCAAAGCATACTAAACGAGCGAAACGCCCTGCTAAACGCCAAGCTAGAGGGCAACATCACAAGCGAGCAAAAACAGCGTCTAAGCACCGTAAATGCGCAGTTTAAAGCTCACCGCGACGAAGCGCGTATAAAAGAGCACGCCGCGATCGAGCAGATACGCGAGACGATAGCGAAATTCGGCGGAGGCGAGAGCCTGTTTTTAGGCGGGGCAAATATGATCGCCGATGATATGGTGAGCTTCGTGCGCTCTGATCTTGCGACATACGGCATCAGCGTGACTCTGCTTTTGGTCTTTTGCCTTTGGCTGTTTTTTAGGCAGATTCGCTACATCATTATGCCGATTTTTATCTGCGTGATTAGCGTTATTTGGGCGAGCGGGTTGTTTGGGTTTTTCGGCTGGGAGATCACGGTGATTAGCTCAAACTACATCGCTCTTCAGCTCATCATCACGATTTCCGTCGTCATCCACCTGATCGTGAGCTACCGCGAGTTTTGCCTTACCAAGCCGCACCTTAACAACCGTCAGCTAGTCTATCTCACGCTGCGCGATAAGGCCAGTCCGTCGTTTTTTGCTATATTTACGACCGTTATCGGCTTTTTGTCGCTTGCGCTTTCTGATATCAAACCTATCATAATGCTCGGTATCATGATGAGTGCGTCGATCTCTATCTCGCTCGTGCTCGCATTTTTGCTATTTGGCTCCGCGATGGCGCTGATGCCAAAGCTCGCTCCGGTTAGGACGTTTGAGGATAAATTTAGCTTTACCAAGCACTGCGCCGCATTTGCGCTAAATCACAGTCGCGCCGTTTACGCGATTAGCATTGCAGTGCTTATTTTTGGGCTTTACGGCATCTCAAAGCTAAAAGTCGAAAACAGCTTTATAAGCTATTTTAAAGATACGACCGAAATCCACAAAGGTATGCAGGTGATTGATACGAAGCTGGGCGGAACGGTGCCTGTTGATATATTGATCAAATTTAACAAGCCCAAATTTGACGAAAAGGCGGCCAAAAACGGGCCTAAGGACGAATTTGACGACGAATTCGCCGCTAGCGCGAACGAGGATAAATATTGGTTTAATCAGCATAAAATCGATGTCGCAAAAAAGGTGCATAACTACCTAGAAAACAAGCGCTTTATCGGGCACGCTAGCAGCCTAAATACCGTCGTAAAGATCGTCGAGCGCATCACGCAAAAGCCCGCCGACGGCCTCATGCTCTCGATCCTATACGAACAGATACCGCAAAAGTACAAAGACATAATCCTAAGCCCCTATGTAAGCATAAAGGATAACGAACTGCGCTTTACGGCGCGAACCCTTGATAGCGACGACGCGCTACGCAGGGACGAGTTTTTGCGCGAGCTTAGAACCGATATCGCAAATTTGATCGCAAACGACAACGCAAGCGTGCAAGTTAGCGGCGCGATGGTGCTTTATAACAACCTCCTTCAAAGCCTCATCGCCTCGCAAGTTGATTCTTTTGGTTTTGTTATCTTGTCGCTTTTTATCGTTTTTTGCATTATTTTTAAAAGTATTAAGCTAGCCGCCATCGCCATCGCGTCAAATTTGATCCCGCTTTGCGCGGTGTTTGGCGTCATGGGCGCGCTGGGTATCCCGCTTGATATCATGAGTATTACGATAGCGGCTATCAGCATAGGTATCGGCGTGGACGACATCATCCACTACATACACCGCCTAAAAATCGAGCTTCGAAGCAAAAACGTCGCCGAGTCGATCAAGGCCTCGCACGCCAGTATCGGCTACGCGATGTACTACACCTCGTTTGCGATTATCCTGGGCTTTAGCATAATGGTAACTAGCAACTTTATCCCGACGATATATTTTGGACTTTTAACAGATCTTGTTATGATAATGATGTTGCTGGGGGCGCTAGTGCTACTGCCGACACTAATCAAAACCTTTTACCGCTCAATTCCCCATAAATGACGGATTTCAAAAGTAGTTTTTGATTAAGGCGTTCGGTCACATACTATATGTATGCTCCCGTCACGCCCAATCAAAAACTATTTAAACTACGCCTATTCCGTCTGGAATATTTGCTTCACGTCCTGCTAAATTTGCAAATTTGACTGCATAGATCTAAAGCTCCGCAGAGCGTTACCGAGCATTTAGGGCTTCTAAAATGATAGGCGCGTGGCTTAAATTTACGTCCTTTGCGGCAGTTAGCAGCGCGATTTTGTCGTGCGTTTTGGCTAAATTTAGCAGTTGTTTAATCCCTTCTTTGGCCTCTGCCGTCGTTAGTTCGGTTTTAAATTTAAGCCTAAACTCGCTAAATTTGGCCTCTTTATCCTCATGAAACCACTTTCTTAGCTCGCTTGAAGGCGTGACGGACTTTAGCCATAAAAACGAGCTAAAAATCTCTTTTTTTATCCCGCGAGGATAGAGTCTATCGATAAATACGCCGTAAAAATCGCTACTTTCATCATCTTTTATAAAATCATAGATTCTAAAAATTTTAAACATTCTGCAATTATACGACGATTTTTCTAAATTTTGCACAAATAAGCTCATTAAGTATTTTTTTTAACGCTTTAGCCGTATAATCAATGTTAAAAAATAATTTAAAGGAAAAAGCGATGTTTAAATCCATCACGAACAAAATCGCTACCATGCTTATTGTTGCGCTAGTCGCGTCTTTTGCCGCTATTTCGGCAGTGAGCTACTATACGGCGCGAGATAAAGTAGTGGAGCTGGTTAGTCAAACTCAAGATCAAATTTTAAGCGATATCAAAATCACTACCGATACTTTTTTTGAGGATTATCTGGGCGCGGCTAAAAGTCTAGCCGATAATTCTAAAAATCAACACGACGAAGAGGATATTTTAAAAGCGTTAGCGTTCGAAAAAAGTCACGCTAGCGCCGTAATAAGCGACATATACTTCGGTAGAGAAGACGACGGACATTATTTTCAGTCCGATAATACTAAAACAACTCCCGAAAAAGACAACTACGACCCTAGAACGAGAGGATGGTACGTGCAGGCTAAGAGCGAAAATAATGCGATATATACCGAGCCGTACGTAGATGCTATAAATCAGACGCTTGTTATGACTTTTGCCGTACCCGTAAACCAGAACGGTAAATTTGCGGGCGTCGCCGGCCTTGATTTAAAAATCTACACTCTAAGTAAAAAAATCCTTGAAATGGGCAAAACAAAATACGGCTATGTTTATCTGATGAATAAAGACGGCCTAATACTAATGCATAACGACCCAAACAACGTCGGTAAAACCGTTCCCGCAAGCAAATATCTAGCTGAGGCATTTGCAGCTAAAAAATTTGACGAAAACGGGCTAATCCCTTACACCAACTATAAGGGCCAAAACGTAACGGCTAAAGTAATCCCTATAAATGATCAAGGCTGGCTAGCAGTAG
>NZ_CAJPQR010000051.1 GCF_905372745.1 uncultured Campylobacter sp.
TTAAATACAATTTTTTAAAATTTCGATCTTGAAAAACAGTTGCTTGCTAGATTATAGCTTCTCTAAAATTTTAGATTTTTTCTTGGGTAGCGGAAGGGGTTGTACTTACGGTCTGCTTGCAGCTACGAGCGAAGCGACGCAGAAAACCCCCGCCATCCCCACTGCACGTGAGAGGTGGCGACACTGCTTTGCTAGCGCAAAGCGTCGCAAATTTAAATTTAGTGTTTTTAGGGTACGGGTCTTGGCAAGTAAAATTTACGAATTTATCAAGATATGAGATAAACATTCCAGACGGATTGTATGTAGTTTAAATAGTTTACGGCGGATACGACGGGAGCGGACTAGTCGTCCGTGACCCGAGTATCCTAGCCGAAAATTATTTGAAATCCAGCCTAGCCGGGGAATTAAAATTACTTCTTTTTCATGTCGAATTTATTCGCCATAAATCCAACCAGTCCCACAAAGAAAAGTCCGCCGCAGATATTGCCTAGCGTAACGGGAACTAGGTTTTTACCGATGAAATTTCCCCAGTTTAGCATTTCTAGTTTTTCAGCCGTGATGCCGTGCCCTAGAGCCGTAGCTGCAGCGGTGATATCTCCGCCGTTTGCCGCGATGTAGTGAGCTTTAGCGATGATGGCTTCTGTTATGATAAACATATTTGCCACGCAGTGCTCCATAGAGCATGCGA
Organism: uncultured Campylobacter sp.; assembly: GCF_905372745.1. Lineage (GTDB taxonomy): Bacteria > Campylobacterota > Campylobacteria > Campylobacterales > Campylobacteraceae > Campylobacter_A. Next base: position 689 of record NZ_CAJPQR010000051.1, read on the forward strand.
CGAACGCGCCGATCATCCACATAATGGCAAAAAATTTGCCCGCTAAGTTGCTCTCGCTGGTCGCAGTCCAGATAGACATGCAAACAAACACGTTACAAAAGATACCGCGAATAAATAGCTCGTGAAACGGCGCGGTAACCTTGCCTATACCTGAGGGTATAAAGTGCTGCAAGATATAGCCGTCGTATTTTAGCGGTAAGCCGGAGTAATAATACATATAAGCAATTAGCGCGCCGCCGACGAAGTTAAAAACCCAAACGATCGCCCAGTAGCTAAAGGTTTTGCCTAAATTTAGCTTGCCTTCATACGCGCTAACGCCGCTTAAAACCGAGCTAGTAAATAGATGCCCGCCGTAGAAAACGACCATCATAAGTCCGCAGCTAAAGGTGATGCCGCCGATAAAATTTGCAAGACCGATAGACTGCTTTTCAGCCATGCCCACGGTCGAGTGCGCCCAAAAAATATCGCCCATAGCAATCGCCGCGCCCGCCATGATAGCTAGAAAAATAATGCTTACTAACGGAGTATGCGCCTTGTGCTCCATCGAATTTGACACCGCTTGCGCGGTTTCTGCAGGATTTAACATCTTCTCCTCCTAATTTAAATTTTTATCTATTTCCAAGATACGTTCAAAGGCTTTTTGCGCGCTTTTTTTCGCGTTTTCGCTTAAGCCCTCTTTAAAATCAAGCACGTTTTCAAGCAAAACGCTAATGCCTAAAAACAGCGTCTTGGGGCAAATTTTACGCAGGTAGCTTAAAAGTACGGGCGTGGGCAAGTTGTGCGTCGAGTAGATATAGTCGCGCTCGTTGCTCAGATCAAAAAATTCGATCGCGCCGTCTTTAAACCCGCTCATAGCATCTACCACGACGATGATATCGGGCGCAAATTCTCTAAGCGCGCCAAACTCGTTTTCAGGCACGTCCTGTCCGTAAAATACCCGCCAATCTTTCAAATTTACCTCGACTATCCGCCCCGTTTCGTTGCCCACGTCGTCGTCTCCGCGCATGGGATTACCGATGCAAAGAAGCGCCTTTTTCATCTCTTTTCCTTTCTTTTTTGAGCGCCTTTAAATGAGCTTGAAAATTTTAGCCTGCGATGGACTACATGTCCTATCTCGGCTAAAATTTTCTGCGCAACATTTAAATTCATCTCAAAAATCCTTCCTAAGCACCAGATATCCCTCGCGCAGATTTTCAAGCTCTTTTTTTAGCTCGCATTCGCAAAGCTCTGGGATGAGCCTTGCCGCATGCTCCCTAAATATCTCCACTTCAAAATACTTGCTTAAATTTCCCAGCTTAAATTTGACGTATTCGCCGCCGCTAGCGACGATACGCTCAAACTCCTCGTCGGGTATTTCGAGCGATTTTTCGCTAAAGTCCACCGTCCCCACGCCGTGTCCGACGCAGACGGAAAATAGCTTGATATCTTTTAGCTCTTTTGGCATCTTTTCATTTTCGTCCATGTGGCGGCGGGCGAGTTTATAGACTCTTATCATCGTTTATCCCAAATTTCTTTTTTGACGTCGATGGCGTTTTGCGTATCGCGTTTTGCTTTGGCGTATTTTAGATAGACGTCGTTGTAAAGCAGTCCCATACACTCGGCGTATCTAGGGTCTTCTTCTTTATGGATAGCCTCTAGCATTACTTTTTTAGTAGCCGCTACGTCGTGGATATTAGGAGAAGTTTTGGCTGCGTCCATATATTTAGCAAACAGCGTCCTGCCGAAGATATAGCTCATTAGTCTCTTTGCCTCGGCTTCCAAATCGCGCTCGAAAAGTATATCGCCTATGATAGACTCTTTTACGGCAGGGGCTTTGCAGTCGTCTTGTTCAAAGCTTCTTTTTTGTAACTTTTGATCTATGATGCCAAGAGCCATACCAAGGCCGTATATGACGCTAGCAGGATGCGGAGGACAGCCCGGGATATAGACGTCTACTGGGATAATCTTATCTATACCGCCCCAAACGCTATAAGCGTCGTAAAAGATACCGCCCGTACTGCCGCATGCGCCAAAGGCCACCACGATCTTTGGATCAGGAGCTGCTTCGTAAGCGCGAAGCAGCGGATAATACATCTGGCGCGTAACCGGGCCGGTGCAGAGCAAAATGTCTGCGTGGCGAGGATTGGCTACTAGCTTAAATCCGAAGCGCTCCGGATCCCACATCGGCGTGATAGCGGCGAAAATTTCTATCTCGCAGCCGTTGCAGCTACCGCAGTCGATGCGGTAGACGCTAAAACTTCGTTTGATATTTTTTAGATGTTCTAACTTTGCGGTTAGGTCGTTTGCCGTTTTTATATTTTCGGGAACTTGATAAAGGCTCATTTTATCCCCTCCTCTACGTCTTTAGTTATGCGCTCTACGGCTTGGGCTTTTTTGCACTCCGGGCAGATATATAGATAGTCTTTAGCCTCTTCTAGTCTGCCCGGGAGCAAATTTGCCGTGCTAAGCTTTGAAAAAGTATAGTTGATGAGGCGAACCGGCGTATACGGCTTGCCGCAGCATTTGCACTTTTGCATCTCTAGCTCGCCGCGCTGTATTAGTGCGCTTTTGTCAAATTTAACCGCTAGCTCGAAACCCTGGCTTAGGCGCACGCCGCCCGTCGGACAAACCTCGTCGCAGCGTCCGCAAAATATGCATCGTCCGCAGTCAAACTGCCAAACAAGCTTGTCTTGCTTTTCGTTCATCTTTAGCTCTATGGCGTTGCTAGGGCACGCTACGCCGCACGCCGCGCAACCTATACAAAGCTCGTAGGTGTAAAACGGCTGCCCGCGGAAATTTTCGGGTACCTTATAAGGCTCAAACGGATAGGCGTAGGTCGCCTTTCCATATTTTTCGGTTACGTCAAATAACTTCATCATCTTAAATCCTTTTTGCTAATTTTGCCCGTTTGGCAAAATTTCTTAAGGTCTTTTTCGGTTAAAATTTTGCTCTTTTTGGTATTTACGTCCACTACGGTAACGCGGTCGGTGCAGGAGTAGCACGGATCTAGCGAGCAAACGATGAGCGCCGCGTCGGAAATGTTGTTTCCGCGGAACTGATAGCGAAGGCTAGGCCAGTTGTTATAAGTAGCCGCGCGGCATCTCCAGCGGAAAACCTTTTGCGCGCTGCCTTGCATGATCCAGTGGACGTTTTCGCCGCGAGGAGCTTCTACGTGTCCAAGGGCGAAATTTTCAGGCTTTATCATCGTTTTTGGATCGATTGATATCGGCGTTTGAGGCATTAGCTCCAAACACTGCCTGATGATATGTATGGACTCTTTTAGCTCGTTATATCTCACGACTTCGCGGCTAAATACGTCTCCGCCGTGCTCTACGTAGACTTTAAATTCGATATTTTTAAAGAAATCGTAAGGGTGGTCGTAGCGGTTGTCGCGCTTTAGACCAGAGCCTCGCATATTAGGCCCCACGGGGCTAAAGTCTCTTGCTACTTGCTTATCTAGCACGCCTACGCCTTTCCAGCGCGCGATTTGGCGTTTATCGTCCATAACCGCGTCCCAAATTTCAGAAATTTGAACGTCGAGCTTGTTTATCATCTCGATGCCCTTTTTTATCTCGTTATCGGTCATATCGCGGCGAAGTCCGCCCATGATGACGTTGCCGTAGGTTTTACGGCCGCCCGTTACTAGCTGGGCTAACTCCATAGAGTACTCGCGCACTCTAAAGATATGCATAAAGGCGTTATAGTTACCCGTTACCTCGCAAGCTAGACCGATATTTAAAAGATGGCTGTGAAGGCGCTCGATCTCAAGACAAATCACGCGGATAGCCTGCGCTCTTAGCGGGATTTCTAGCTTTATAGCTTTTTCGGCCGCTTCTATACACGCAATCGCGTGAGCATAACCGCAAATTCCGCAGACGCGCTCTGCGAGATAGCCCATCTGATCGTAGTTCATACGGTTTTCGGCTAGCTTTTCCATACCGCGGTGCTGATAAAAGAGGCGGTAGTCTGCGTCTATGATCTCGTCGCCGTCGCAAAATAACCTAAAGTGTCCAGGCTCGTCGCTAGTTACGTGCAAAGGCCCAAGCGGCACGTCGATGACGCTATCGCCTTTTGGAAATAAAAACTCGGCGTCGGGCTCATCTTGGTGAGCGACGGGATCTGGGCGGTAGCGGTAGTCCATCGCGTCTTTTCTAAGCGGATAAAGGCCGTCCGGCCAATCGTCGCTTAGCACCAATCTACGCTTATCGGGCAAGCCCTCGGCTACTAGGCCGAACATATCGTAGGCTTCTCTTTCGTACCAAACGCAAGCAGGCACTAGCGGCGTAACGGACGGAAAAGTCGGATCGACGCCGGGAATTAGCGTTTTAACGGTGATAAAGCACTTATCCTCGGCGGCAAAGTCGTCTTCTTCCGTCATCTTGCCGCCCTCCATAGACAAAGCGTAGTAAAGCGCAAAACAGCCGTTTATAGTCCTCTCGTCGCTAGGTATCATCGTAGAGATGAAACCGCCGATATCGTAGTAAAGGGTCTTAACCGCAAGCGGAAGGTCGTTTCTGTCCACTAGGACGGTGATTTGGTCGTCGGCTTGGCGGGTTACTTCTAGAACCTTTACCTTTGTTTTTAAAATTTCAACGAATTTATCGCCTCTCATAATAGTTCTCCAGTTATTATCTTAACGCCGTTTTCAACCAGCGTATAAAAGTTATCCACGTGCCAAACGCCAAAGATTATAATCAAAGCGCAAAGCAGGATAAGCGGTAAATTTTCTAATATACTCATCTCTTTATTGTGAACGACCGCGGCTTTAGGTTCGCCAAAGCTTGCTAAGTTAAAGTGCGAGAAGTCCGCGATAAAGATGATGGCAAGAGCTATCGCAAATAGCGCAACGCTAAAGTATTGACCGCTATTTACGGCGCCGACGAAGACGTTAAATTCGCTAACGAATATCGCAAACGCAGGCACGCCTACCAGCGAGCAAACCGCCGCGCCAAACATCATCGTAGTTACGGGAGCTATCTTTATCATACCGCCCATTTTGCTCATATCTTTGTGTCCGTAAATTCTAGCGATATTGCCCGTTGAGCAAAACGCAAGAGCCTTGGTAAAGCTGTGAGCTAGGCAGTGGAAAATCGCCGCAAATAGCCCGAAAGGTCCGCCCACGCCAAGAGCAAAGGCGATAACGCCCATATGCACGATAGAGTGGTAGGCAAACATCCTTTTTACGTCGTGTTGCCTGATTAGGAAAATTCCGCCCACAAATAGCGTAATAAGACCGGAAACTATCATCACGCTTTGAACGAATTCCATGCCCGTAGCTTGAGCCGCGATAGCGTAGTATCTAAATAAAGCTAGCATCGCGCACTTTAGCAAAACGCCTGAAAGCAGAGCCGAAATCGGCGCCGGGCCTTGGGCATGAACGTCGGGAAGCCAGGTGTGCGTAGGAGCAAGGCCGGCTTTGGTGCCAAATCCGATAAGCGCAAAGACGAAGATTAGCTTAGCGACGTCGGGGCTTAAATTTTTAGCGTTTGCCATTATGCCCGTCCATAGCATCGCAGCCTCGCCGTCTTTTATCTCCGCAAAGGTCGCAGAGTAAAGAAGCACGGTCGCATAAAGCGCGAACGCTAGGCCGATAGAGCAAAGGACTATGTATTTATAGCCGCTCTCGGTTGATTTTTGATCTTTTAGGATCGCGACTAGAAATACCGATGAAAGCGTAGTAGCCTCGATCGCGGCCCACATAAACGCGACGTTGTTACAGATGACGCTTAAGCTCATCGTAAAGATAAACACGTGGCTAAGCGCGTAGTATTTCTTAAGCGCGCTTAAATTTATATGTCCCTCTTCAAGCTCCCATCTCATATAGTGGGTCGCGTATAAATTTACCAGTAGGCCCGTAACCGCAATAAGTATCAAAAATACGCAGCCAAGGCTGTCTAAAAACAAAAATTTATCGTGCGCGTAAAACGTACCGCCCGTTAAAACCTTGCTTACGTTAAATAGCAAGGCTAAAGACGTAACTGCGCTAACTGCTACGTGAAGCAAACTCAAAAAAGCGTAATTTTTCGGAGAGAAAAATAGCAGTATCGCTCCAAGAAGCGGTAAAATTAATATCAAAGTTAAACTATCCATCTCTATCCCCTTAAATTCGTAGCCTTAGACGTATCAAGGCTGCCGTATGCTTTATAAAATCTAATCGCTAAAACGCTCATAATGATAACCGCAAAAATCGCGTCGGTTAAAATTCCAAGCTCGACAAGCTCGTTTGAGTTGTAAGCCATGAGCGCTAGGCTTAGATGTATGCCGTTTTCAAAAAGGCAATAGGCTAAAATTTGCTTGATAAACGAGTTTCTAAGCATAAAGCCAAAAACCCCCATCATAAACACGCAAACCGCGGCTAGTAGCATTATCTTTTCTTTAATAAGCGAAAACTCCAAAAATATCGGATTAATACTCATCGCCAAAGCCAAGCTAAAACCCATTGCTATAACGGGGCTCACGAAAAAGCCGCCTACAGGCTCGTCTTCGTGCACGACGCCAAGATTTTTAATAAGCCAAAGCAAGATCGCAGGCACGAATAAAACCTTCGTAAAAAACGCCACGACCGCCCACGTAGATAGTTGCTCGGCGTTAAATTTAGACGACAAAGTAAAAAATATCCCGACTAATAGTAGCGTCTGGACTCCGTAAACTATAACGGATAGCTTTAGGCTTCTTAGCCCGAAAACCGCCAAAGACGTTACCATCATACAGATAGCCAAAGTATCTAAAATATTCATCTCACACCCCCACGACGTAAAGCGTCAAAGCCGCAAAAGATATAGCTAGAGCAGCTAGAGCGTTTTTACGTAAGCTCGAAGTCATCTGGAATCTAGGTCCGAAGTTATCTATAAACACGGCCGCTACGTAAAACACTCCCGTTTTTAAGACGAAGATTATCACCGCTAAAAACGGATTGCTAAAATTCCACGGCTCGAAAATCGAAAGGAAAAGTCCGATCATCGCAAATTGTTTTAAGATAAGCGAAGCCTGAACTAGGCCTAAATCAGAGCCCGCGTATTCGCCTAGCAAGCCTTCTTGCAACTCCTGCTCAGCCTCTGCTAGGTCAAAAGGCTTTCTACCGGTTTCAACGTATATGCACCACAAAAACGCTATCGAAGCGACAGCAAAGCTTGGGATCTGATATCCGATTTGACCGCTTTTTACCATTGATTGGATTTCTACTAAATTTGACGTTCCTGCCGCTAGCATAACTACGATTAGGCACATTATCATCACTGGCTCGACATAGACGGCTAGCATCTGCTCTCTACCGCCGCCGGTAGCCGCAAACGGGTTGCCGCTATCCATAGAAGCAGCGCCAAAAACAAAGCGAAGTAGCGCGCCTAGGTAAAGAATCACGAATATGTCCGAATACGCTCCAAAAATCGTGCTTTTGCTATAAGTAATAGGAATAGCCGCCAGTATCGCCGCCGAAGTAGCAAACAAGAAAAACGGAGCCTGCCTAAATACCCAGTGAGAGCATGCAGGCACGGTTCTACCGCGTCTAAATAGCTTTATGATGTCGCGATACGTCTGGAAAAAATCGCTACCTTGTTTTGATTGCAGTTTGGCTCTTAGTTTCCTAGCCATACCGTCAAACAAGGGCGCAACCAAGACGATAACGACTACTTGAAATATCATCAAAAGTATAGTCTGTAAAATTTCCATCTCACGCCCCCTATATCAAAAAGTAGCTAACCGCTAGTATCGCGCAAAGATATATGAGGATATATAGCGCGTAAACGTTGGTGTAGCCGCTTTGCATTATGCCTATTTTTTCAGCGACCTTTTCGGTAAATTTAATCACCGGCTCGTAAAATAGCCCCCACCAGATATCTTTTGGATGGTTATGATACTCGACCGGGTTAAAATAACCTTTAGTCACGACTTTTCTCTCGCCTTTAAACAGCCAGTTCATTATGCGTCTTAGATCGCCCGTGAAAGGACCGCCCGTCATTTGCATACGAGAGCTATACTTAAATCCGCAAGCCCAAGGATCTGTCTCGCGAGGTTTCTCGCGGTTTGCTTTCATCACGGCTAAAATCGCAAAAGGCAAAACCATAGTAGAACACAAGATGATGGCGATTAGCGGAGTTGAAACGACGCTGCCTAAATTTGAGGTTAAATTTATACCGTGGCTAGCTACGTAACCGCCTGCGCCGCCTATGGAATTTACGGCCGTTTGGATGTAGCCGACGACCACGTTAGCTCCGATACCAAAGCCTATACAGCCGATCATTAGCACTATCATGCCAAGCACCATAAATACCGGGCTTTCTTTTGCGTTTTCCCAAATTTTCTGATCTCTTGGAGTTCCCGCAAAGATTACTGCGTAAAGCTTAAGGTGCATGCCGACTAACACGCCCGTAAGCGCTAGTGCAACGACTGAGAGCGTAAAGGCGTATCTAGTAAAGATGCCCTGCTCTAGCGCGCCTTGAAGCATACCTTGATAGGTAAACCACTCGGATACGAAGCCGTTAACGGGAGGCAATGCCGCGATACCCATGATACCGATAAACATGCCAACAGACGTCCAAGGCATCTTTTTAGCTAGGCCGCCTAGCACGTCCATATCGCGAGTGTGCGTAGCGTGCAAAACCGAACCCGCGCAAAGAAACAAAAGTCCCTTAAATATCGCGTGGTTAACCACGTGATAGCATCCGGCTAAAAATCCGATCGCAGCAAGCGTCATATTTCCGGCGGCCAGACCGTATAGGCCGGTGCCAAGACCGAGCAAGATGATGCCGATGTTTTCGACAGAGTGATAGGCAAGAAGCGCTTTATAGTCGTGCTGGCAAAGAGCGTAAAGAACGCCAAAAAGCGAGCTAGCGGCACCCAAAATCAAAACCGTCAAGCCAAAGTAAATGCTTAAAGGCAAGAAAAGCGTAAATTTAACTAGAGTAAATAACGCAACCTTTATCATTACGCCGCTCATTAAAGCAGAGACGTTTGAAGGAGCGGCCGGGTGAGCCATCGGTAGCCATACGTGAAACGGCCACATACCCGCCTTGCTGCCAAAACCGACCAAAAATAGTATAAACACGACGACGCTAGCCGCAGTCGGCATATTTAGGTGGGCAAATTTGCTAAACTCGGCGCTGCCGGCGTAGTGAGCCATTATTAGCAGTCCGCAAGTGATACAAAACGCGCCGACTTGAGCGATACCAAGATACACCATCACCGCTTTTAGCGTGCCTTTGCCGTCGTTTACGAGGATGAGGAAAGACGAAATAAGCGTCATAAGCTCCCACAAAACAATGAAGCAAAATACGTTATTTGCGCTGATGACTAGAAGCATCGAAAGGATGAAAAGGTTAAACAAACAGGCAAAAACGCCTACGCTTGCTTTTTTGATGTATTCCTCCGCATAGCTCATACCGTAGACGCTGCTGGCAAAGCCGATAAAAACGACTACGAAGCTAAAGAAATTTCCAAGCGGAGTTAGCTCGAATTTCGGCGCGTATAAAAAGTCTCCGCCAAGAGAAAAGCCCTGTATCGTCCCCATATGCGCCACAAAGTAGCAAAGCGCGTAAAAACAGCTAATCGCGCTTAGTCCAAAGCCGATTTTTACGGCTGATTTTTGAGCGCCGTAGAGCAGGATGCTAACGGCGGCGCTAACTAAGAAAAGCAGATACACGCCTACCATCTCGCACCCCCTTTTGCGCCGCTATTTTCGTCGTTCATAGCGCGCGAATTTGACGCCGCTTGCTCTCTTGCCTGCTCGCTAGGAGTTTTGTCAAGCTCCTTGATGACGATGACGTCGCCCTCGCCGTCCACGTCCTGAGCGCCGATATCGGCTAAAACGTGGGGCTCTTTTAAATTTCCGCTTCCGCGTAAAATTTTATTGACGAAAGCCTGCGCAGCCTCCTGCTCGATCTTGTTGCCGAGCTTGTGATGGCTGTGCAAAGGATCGACCATGATGATAGCGCTGGTCGGGCAAACCTCGACGCACGCAGGGCCGTTTTCGCGTCCGAAGCACATATCGCACTTTATTGCGGTATTTTTCGCGCCCGCCTGGCTTTCGATTTCGAGGTAGTATTTGGGCTCTACCGCGTAGTTAACCGACGGCATGAGCTCGGCGCTCGAGCTTATCGCGCCGTAAGGGCAAGCGATAGTGCAGAGTTTGCAGCCTATACAAATCTCTTCGTGAAGCTCGATGTAGTTGTCGTCAAACCTTAGCGCCCCGGTAGGACATACGTTCGCGCAAGGACCGTCATCGCACTGACGACACTGCGTCGGCATGACGCCCTTTGCCTGGCGCAATACAGTTAGCCTAGCCTTTGAGAGCTTGCCGCGCTCATAGGCGCTACGGAAACATGCCGCCATGCAAGTAGCGCAACCGATACAACGTTTGTAATCGGCGATCACAAATTTATGTCGTTTCATAAATTCTCCCTTCTACTTGTTTTTTGATTCTTGATTACTCTTAAATCTTGAAGCAATTTTATTACTTTTAAAAATTTATTTCCGTCATCTGTCTGACGAATTTTGTATTTTTCAGATTAATTTTTATGAATTATTTATTTTTAAG
>NZ_CAJPQR010000052.1 GCF_905372745.1 uncultured Campylobacter sp.
GGGGGGGGGGTAAATTTTACCCAAAAGCGCTCTTTTGACAAAGCCGATTTAAAAGCGGTAAATTTAAAAAAGCTCGGCAAAAAGGCCTTGTGAATTTACCTAACGAAGCAGCAAGGCTCTAAAATCGGCGGTAAATTAAGACGATAAAATTTAGCGAGTTTAAAAGCTTAAATTTATACCGCTAAAACGCGCGCTCCCGGCCAAAGCTCATCCACTAAGACTTAAAACTCGCTAAATTAGAGCGCAAATCAGGATTTAGCCTAGTTTTTGCTAAAACCTCGGCTACCAGCGCTCTAAGCCGCTAGCCCCAAATGTCGCCGATAAGCCCTCCTCACGCCCATCCGTATCGATCAGGCGGTAGCCTAACCCGATGGCCGTCTCTAGCGCGTTTTTATCTTTTGAGCCGTCAAATTTATCTGCGCTAAGCCAGGTAATCGGCATCAAAATTCTATTATTTAGCGTGAGATATGGGGTCATCGCGGCAAGCCTCTCACCGAGATTTTTCGCGCCGCTTAGATCTACTCCGTCCGTCAAATTTGCCGCACTAGTCTTGCAAGTCTGCTCGGCAAACAAATTAACTCCCGTAGCAAGCCCCGCCGCGCAGGTCGCAGCACCCTTTATGAACTCTCTTCTTTTCATGTTCGCTCCGTTTTTTGATTTATCGGTTGCTGCGCCAAATTTACAAACCGTGCGCCGAGCAAACCGTACCGCGCACAAATTTGTTTAAAATCACGGAAATTTAAATTTGAGTTGCGCCAAACGATGCCTGAAAAGCCGCATTTAAATTTATCCAAATGCGGCCGAGTAGAAATTTCGCACTCGCCAAACGCAGCCAAAGAGCTAAAAAGTCAAATTTATATCTCAAACGCGCACGAGCTTGGCTGTCCGCCTTCAAAACCCTTTTTAAACCACGTCATACGCTGCTTTGACGAGCCGTGCGTGAACGAGTCCGGCGTCACGCGGCCTTGGTATTTTTTCTGTAGCGCATCGTCGCCTATCGCGCTCGCGGCGTTTAGCGCCTCCTCGATGTCGCCGTCTTCTAGCATCTTGTAGCGCCCCATGTAGTGCGCCCAGACGCCCGCATAGCAGTCGGCCTGCAGCTCGACCTTGACTTGCAGCGCGTTTTGCTCTATAGGGCTTTTGATGCGCGATTTTAGCTCGTTTACTTTACCGAGTGTTCCTAGTAAATTTTGCACGTGATGCCCGACCTCGTGGGCGATCACATACGCCTGCGCAAAGTCGCCCGCGGCCTTGTATTTAGCCTCCAGCTCATCAAAAAAGCTAAGATCTAGATAGACTTTTTTATCCGCGGGGCAGTAAAAAGGCCCCATCTGCGAGCTAGCCGTGCCGCACGCGCTAGAAACGCCGTCTCTAAAAAGCACCAAGCTAGGCTCCTTGTACTGCGCGCCACCCGCCTTAAACACCTTGCTCCACACGTCCTCGGTCTGCGCCAGCACGGCTGAAACAAAGGCGACCTTTTCCTTCTCCTGCGGGCTATCTAGCGCCGCCCTTTGAGTGCCCGCGCCGCCGCCCTCAAGTAGCGCGAGAGGGTTAAAGCCCATAAAATACGCGACCGCGCCGATAACTAGCACCACGCGGCCGATGTTTGAGCCCAGCAAAAATCTGATAATCGGTATGAGTGCACCCAGCGAGCCCATGCTGTTTACGCTGTTTTGCCTTCTATCCTCGACGTTGTCGCTTCGTCTGCTGTCTTGCCATTTCATTTTTACTCTTTCATTTTAGATTTTGCGTTTAAATTTAGCCGCAGGTTTGCGCTATTTTTCTTGCCACTTGGAGCTAAATTTAGGGCGCATTTTAGCGACTATTTATAAATTTATCGCTTTAGCTCGCCGTTTCGCTCAAATTTGACGCGGTAAATTTGATGGTAAAAGTTGAGTTTAAACAAAGCAAAACGGCGCGGCACAAAATAAGCTCGCACAGCCGAGCCGTCAAATTTGAAGTTTCAAATTTAAAATCTAGCTCTAATCCGATCCAAAATTCGCTCAAAAATTCTCACCGCTAAGATCCCAAAAACTATACCGATGCCGTCTGCGACGATATCTAGCAGGCTGAAATAGCGGCCCGGCACAAACGACTGTACTATTTCTATCTGGATACCGTAAGCTAGCAAAATAGCGACCTTTGCGCCCAAATTTAACCTAGAAAAGCCAAAGTGCAAAGTAGCGTAAAGCACGGCGAAAGCGATGAAATGATTTGCCTTGTCCCAGCTGTTTTCGATGAGTTTTATCTGTGCTGGCGTGAGGGCTAAATACTCTATCGCTATTAAAAATATAACGAAAAATGCGGTGGAAATTTTAGAAAGATTCATGGATGTTAAGGGGTTATTTTAAACAAGAAGCGCCGCTTAGCGCTTCTAAATTTACTAATTTTATTCTACATCTTATCTTTTGCGGCGATACCCATCAGCCCTAGAGCCGTTTTTATCGAGAGCGCGACGACGGCGAAAAGCTTTAAAAGCTCGTCTTCGTTCTCGCTGCCTACGACGCGATTTTCGTTGTAAAACTTATGAAAATTCGCTGCCAAGCTCTTTAGATAGTCGCAAATTTTATTCATCGAGCGCGTGTTAAAGCTATCGACTAAAATATCGTTTAGCGTAAGCGCCTCAAATAGCAGATTTTTGCCGTCTTCGTTCAAATTTGCAAATTTCACGCCCGCGACATCGGCGACGTTTTTGCCGGCTTTTGCAAAAATTTGATTGATCCTTGCGTGCGCGTAATTGATATAAAATATCGGGTTTGAGCTATCCTCGCGCTTTAGCTCGTCCACGTCAAACTCTAGGTGCGTGTCGCAGCGCTTACTAAGAAACATAAATCTAAGCGCCTCGCAGCCGATCTCCTCGACTACGTCGCTCATCAGCACGACGTTGCCCGCGCGCTTGCTCATCTTGTAGGCTTCGCCGTCTTTTAGCAGGCTCACCATCTGCGAAAGTATGATTTCAAGGCGATTTTCGTCGTATCCAAGCAGATGCAGCGCGGCCTTCATGCGCGCGATATAACCGTGGTGATCGGCGCCCCAGATGTTGATACAGCGATCAAATCCGCGCCTAAATTTATCGTCATGATAAACCACGTCGCCGGCCAGATAGGTGCCGCGGCCGTCTTCACGCACGATAACGCGGTCTTTTTCATCGCCCACTTCGCTTGATTTTAGCCAGATTTTACCCTCGCTCTCGTAGATGCCGTTCTCGCTTTTTAGGCGATCTAGCGTGAGAGGGAGCTTGTCATAGTAGCTCTTTTCGCTAGCCCAGTTCTCGATGAAAATTTGCGCGTCGGCCAAATTTTGCTTGATCAAAACAAGCACCTTATCCTTGCCAAACTCGGCTAGCTCGAGATTTCGACTCTCATCGTAAAATATCTCTTTGCCGAATTTTTCTAGCGCTTCTTTTGCGATAGGCTCGATGTAGTCGCCGCGGTAAAATTTCTCCGGATACGCCACGCTCTCGCCGAACAGATTTTCGCGCGCCCAAAGCGAAATGGACGTACCTAGAAGCTCGATTTGATTGCCTGCGTCGTTGATGTAGTATTCAGTCGCGATATTTTCGCCGATGTGAAGTCCAACGCGAGCTAACGTATCGCCGAAAACCGCGCCCCTAACGTGCCCGATGTGAAGCGGACCGGTCGGGTTTGCGCTGACGTATTCGAGCAAAATTTTCTCGCCGCTAGTTGCGCCGCCTTTTGCGAACTCGCTCGGATTTGCAAGGCTAGCCGAGGCGAATTTATCCAAAAATGCAGGCTTTAGTTTAAAATTTATATATCCGTTTAGCGCCGTAGCCTCAAAAACTTCGCTATTTTCAAATTTAGACGCTAGCTCGGCGGCGATGGCTACTGGGGATTTTTTGAGCTGTTTTGCTAAGCTAAAAGTAGGCATCGCGTAGTGCGCCAAGCTCTTATCTTTTGGCTTTTCTAGCGCAAAGTCAAAGCTTGCGGCGCCTTTTATCTCGTTTATTACGCTTTTTTTCAACGCCTTTCCTTACGCGTTTTTAGCCGTATCTTCGGTCTTTGCGGCAGTTGCGGTTTCTTCTTTTTTCTCTTCTACTTTTTCTACGTTCTCGGCTTTTTTATCGTCTTCCATTTCCGATTTGAAGCTCTTTATTCCCTTACCTAGGCCTTTTGCGAGCTCGGGGATCTTTTTCGCTCCAAAAAGCAAGACCACGATAAGTAAAATAATAAGCAATTGTTGGACGCTTGGACCCATTTTTTCTCCTTTGATTTTCGTGATATTATCATAAATTTATCAATTATTCCAGTTTTTAATAATCTCTTCAACGTTTAAGCTTAACGTCCTTAAGCGCATCGAGCGTAAAACCCCGCGCAAATTTTCGTAGCAGCTTTGCAAGTCGTCGTTTACTAAAAAATAATCGTACTCCAAAATATGCTCCATCTCGCCGACCGCGTTTTCTAGGCGTTTTTGGATAGTTTGAGCGGAGTCCGTACCGCGGTTTGAGAGCCTAAAATTTAGCTCGCTTTTGTTCGCCGTAGTGATAAAAACGGAAGTGATTAGCCCGCCGAGCTTTGATTTTGCGATATTAAATCCTTGCACGTCGATATCAAAAATAGCTATTTTACCGGCATCTAACGCCCTTAAAACCGGCTTTAGCGAAGTGCCGTAGTAGTTATTATGCACGCATGCCCATTCTAAAAACTCGCCCTCGTCGATGCCCTTTTTAAACTCTTTTTCATCCGTAAAATAGTAATTAACGCCGTGCGCTTCGCCCTGTCTAGGCGCTCTAGTCGTAGTCGAGATAGAAAAATATAAATCCTTTTCCTCTTTTAAAAGACGGCTTAGAAGCGTACTCTTACCGCTGCCGCTTGGACCTGAGACGATTAAAATTTGCCCTTTCAACTACTTTTCCTCAAAGCTAATGCTGATTTTAATATTGAGGTTTTTTAGGGCTTCTCGTAGCTCGCCGTTTTGTAAGGAAGCTTCCAAATTTTTGGTTACCGCATCTGAAATTTGAGCCTTTATTTCGTCTATTTTTACGCTTTTATCTTGCGGCTCCGCTACTTCGCTTACGTCATATCCGCTCTCGTTTAACGCTAAAGCCATATCTTTTTCGCTAATCTGTTCGATTTGGCTGTATTTCTCTACATCAAATTCGACGGCACCGGCAGACTCGTTTTGAGCCTCTTTGTCTTCATTTGGTCCGGCTTGATCGCCAGACGTTAGCGCTTGCGCTTGTTCGTCCGCCGCAAAATCCTCGCCCGTAACCTCGTCATCTAGAATTTCTTGGGTTAAATTTTCATCATTTTTAGGCTCTTCGTTTTTTACGTCAAGCGCTTCGCCGTCCGTATCATCGACCAAAAAGTCCGCATCGTCTAAAATATCGTCTTTTATCTCTTGCTCTTTGTTTTCTTCAAATTTTATCTCATCGTCCGTAGCGGCGTCTTTTGGATACTCTTGCGCCGCTTCGTCGCTTATGGACATTTGCGACTCTTTATCGTCCTCTGACGCAAGCTCTACGCTTGGTTCCTTAGAGTTTTTAAAACCGGTATCGTTAGGCTTGGCGTCTAGTTCTACAAATCTCTCGTCCGCATCCTTGGCGTCTTTAGCCTCCGGCTCGCCGCTAGTAGCCTCAAATGCCTCTTCGTCCATGGCGTCTATCTCGTCGATTTGGTTCTTTATATCTTCTATGCTGTCGCCAAATGCCTCAAATTTAGCCTCTTGAGACTCGTTTTGCTCGGCTATCTCTTCTCCGGACTCGTCATCCAAATCAAGCCCGCTAAAATCCTCTTCTTTTACGGCTATTTCAAAATCATCGAGTTCACCTAGCGCTTCTTGCTCGTTTATATCTTCAAATTTATCGTTATCCGCCTCTGATTCGTCGAAATTTGGCTCATCCGCCTTGCTCTCAGGCTCTTGGCTCGCATCGTCCGTAGATTTAACCGTCTCGCCGGGCTCCTCAAAACCGGCTGCTTCGTCGCCGGATAAAACCGGATCGTCATCCAAAATACCATCTAAATCAAACTCGTCGGCATCGATAGGAGCAGGCTCTTCTTTAAATATTTCATCGCCCAAATCATCCATAAACTCAAATCCCTTTACCGACACTTCATCGTCTTGAGCCTCGGCCTTAGCCTCGCTAGCGGCCTCTTTGCTCTTGTTGGCCAGATCTTCGACGATAGCGATAAATTCGGTAGGCAAAAACGGCTTTGGCAGTATCCTATCGGCACCTTCGAAAGTCGGGGCGTTTTTAGAAGAAAGATATAAAATTTTGTTTGCAAATTGTTTTAGGTTCGTATCCTTAGCGTCCGAGTCGCTATCTACGATAAGCACGTCGCAAAGACCGTCAAGCTCGCCGGCGTTGCCGATCTGAGCGTATTCAAGACCGATTTTATCAAGCGCTAACGTAGCAAGGCGCGATACGGCCGGATTTTCGTTTATGATGACGATTTTCACGAAGTCTCCTTTTATAAACCTAAAGAGCATATTTTAAGATATTTTCCATTACTTCAAGCTTAGTTTTAGAAAAATAGCGACGGAAGGTCGTTGATAACGCGAAGCACCAGCTGCCTAAAAAGCTCCATCATACCAGCTAGTATCGCGATCAGCACGGCAAAGCCGATCGTGATCTTGATCGGATAGCCCACGACTAGCAGGTTAAACTGCGGCATCGTCTTCATGAGCATTCCAAAAATCAAATCAGAAAGCAGCGAAAGCGCCAAAATCGGGAAAGAAATGATAAATCCGAAAGTAAATAAATTTATCATGGACTTTGAGGCGTACTGCACGATATCAGGACTCGGGTAAAAGCCGCCCAGCGGAATGTGCGTAAGAGAATTTGAGATAAAAAGCAGGATAAGATGATGCCCATCGAAGGCCAAAAATGTCATAAGAGCGAGGAAATTTATGATATTTGAGATCACGGGCGAGCTGATACCCGTCTGCGGATCTAGCACCGTAGCCATCGAAAAGCCCATGATCATCGATATCTGCTCGCCTGCTAGCTGCAAACTAGCAAAAACGATGTGAAGCAGCAACCCCGCGCAAACACCCAGCGCCGCCTCGCTCACGATCTCGACGGCTAGATAGTAAATTTCGCCGTTTTTAATGCTAGCAAGCGGAAACAAAAATAGCGTGAGTAAAAACGAAAACGCGGTCTTGACGCTCATAGGGATCTGCTCGTGTCCGTAAAACGGGAAAAACAACATCAGCCCGCCGATACGCGCAAACAGTAGCATAAAGGTGATGACGCGCTCGGGCGCGAAAAACTCGACTAGTTCCACCTGACTCTTTCGTTTTTGATTTAAATTTTCGCATTCGGCTTGGTTTTCGTCTAAATAAATTTAGCTCGCGCTTCTAAAACCTAGCGCGGCTAACCAACCGATTTTCGTACGAAATCTATGGCTATTTTAGTAGAATTTACTTTTATTCGGGGTTAAATTTAGCTTGCTTATCGCAAAAATAGTTCGTGAAATTTAACCTTATTTTTATCGCGTTATTTTTAGTTTTTGCGTTACGCCGTTAATGCCTAATTTACGTTCCCTTTAGCTTACGACTACTTTGTCAAATCTCGCGGCCATATGTCTTTGCGCGGCATTTACTACTAAATAGACGGCTTGATTCCAAGCTTTGATTATGTAACCGCGCAAGGCAAAATTCGGCGACGAAAACGGCGTAAAATTATGATTTTATATTATAAAAATCTACGAGTACTTACGGTTAGACGCGCCGCTATTTTGACCTCCAAGGTCAAAGCAGTTTTGCGTTTTACTAAATTTAGGACTTAAACTCATCAAAGACGCTGCACGGATAAAACATAGACTTGTGGCACGTTTAGCGTTAGCAAAATGATCTATTTTTAAAATCCAAACGCCGTTACTAGGCTAAATTTGATGGCCGACTTTACCACAAAAGCAAAACGATAAAACAGTCAAAACAAGCTAAGGCAAAGCCGGCCTTTTCGTTAAATTTAAGCGGTTAAAGCTACGCACAAAAGCCGGGGCTGTTCCTGCCGGCGTTACTGCAAATATAGCGCCGCAACCGCTGCAATTTAATCAAAAAAATTAGGCCAAAATTTTACTAAATAATCAAGCTATCTACTCTACCTGGCAATATCGCCAAAGGCTAAATTTAGCAAAATAGCATACAGACTATTTGGCAAAAATATCAAAAAATTAAGCAAATTAACGCGAAGTTAAAGAGAGCTTTTTGTCCTCGAGGCGGTAAACCTCGTCGCATCTTTGCGCAAGCTCGTTGTCGTGAGTGACCAAAACCAGTGCCGCATCATTTGCTTTGATGTAGTTAAACAGCGTTTGCATCACTTCGTTTGCAGTCTGTTTGTCTAGATTTCCCGTCGGCTCGTCGGCAAATATCACGCGCGGCTTTTTGCAAAGCACTCTAGCGATCGATACGCGCTGCTGCTGCCCGCCGCTTAGCTCGCCTACTTTTTGATTCATTACGCCGTCTATCTTTAAATTCGACAAAATTTCATCGTCGATTTTTTGCGCGGATAAAACGGAAGCTAGCTCGATATTTTCGTGCGCACTAAAGCCTTTAAAAAGATAGTGCGCCTGAAAAATGATACCGAAATCAAATCTGCGGATACGCAAGAGTTCGTTTGCTGATAGATCGTAAAGCGACTTACCGCCGTAGATAACTTCGCCGTTTTTGGGTCGTAAAAGAGTAGAAAGTATGTGGAGTATGGTTGATTTGCCGCAGCCGCTGACGCCCGTTATAGCGCAGCTACCGCCGGCATTTACGCTTAAATTTACATCCTCAAAGAGCGTATAATCATACGCAAAGCCTAGATTTACGCCCTTTAAGATTTCCATTAAACTTTAGCCTATTTGTGCCGCAACTTCGGCCGCAAAGTCCTCGTTTTTCTTCTCTAGGCCTTCGCCAAGCTCGAAGCGAACGTATTTTACTACTTCGATCTTGCCGCCTAGCTCTTTGCCTTTTTCTTCAACGACTTGCTCGATAGTTTTTTTATCGTCCATTACGTAAAACTGTCCAAGTAGCGTAAGGCGCTGATCTAAAACAGTGTTGTCCGCATAAAATCTCTCGATCTTGCCAGGGATGATCTTGTCCCAAATTTTCTCAGGTTTGCCCTCGGCTTTTAGCTCTTCTTCGATCGCTTTTGTAGCCTTTGCAAGCTCTGCATCGCCTATTTGGCAGCGGCTAGCATACTCAGGGATGTGATGAAGCGGCTTGCCTAGGCGCTTTAGCTCTTCGTTATCTTTTTCAAGCTCGGCGCGAAGCGCGATAAATTCCTTCTCGACGAACTCTTTGTCAAGGTCTTTGTAGCTTATAACGCTTGGCTTCATAGCAGCTGCGTGCATACACAAATTTCTTGCGAATTCAGCCGCTTTGTTTGCGATTTCTGCGCTTTGGCAAGCTAGGCCGATTAATACGCCTACGCGGCCGTTTGAGTGTACGTAGCCATTTACTACGCCTTTGTCGTCCGCTTTTATAGTCTCAAAGCGGCGAACGACCAAATTTTCGCCGATAGTAGCGATCTGGGTTTTAAAATAATCTTCAAATTTAACGCCGTTGATAACGCTTGCGTTTAGGCTCTCGATGTCTTTTATCAAATTCGTTTGGATGTGAGCCGTAGTGTCTTTGGTCAAATTTTGAAACTGAGCGTTTTTAGCGACGAAGTCTGTCTCGGAGTTTATCTCGCTGATAGTTGCGGTTTTGCAGTGGTCGCAAACGACAACGCTCACAAGACCCTCGCTAGCTAGGCGGTCAGCCTTTTTAGCGGCTTGACCTAGACCTTTTTCGCGAAGGATATCGACGGCCTTTTCCATATTGCCGTTAGCCTCGGCTAGCGCCTTTTTGCAGTCCATCATTCCGGCTCCGGTTGATTCGCGGAGCTCTTTTACCATTTGTGCGCTGATTTCCATTACTCTTCGTCCTCGCTGAAGTCCTCAGAGAAGTCTTCGTTTACAGCCTCGTTTACGACTGCGTCTTTTTCGGCTTGGCTTACGGCCTCTTTGCCTTCTTCTAGCTCGCCGCCGTCTTTTTCAAGCTGAGAGCGTCCCTCGATGATAGCCTCAGCCATCTCTTGGCAGAAAAGCTGAACCGAGCGGATCGCGTCGTCGTTGCCAGGGATCGGGAAGTCGATAACGTCAGGATCGCAGTTTGTATCGATCGGAGCTACGACAGGGATTTTTAGGCGGTTAGCCTCTTGTACGGCGATTTTTTCTTTTACCGTATCGATGACGAAAATCATATCAGGCACGGTTTTTAGGTTTCTGATACCGCCTAGAGACGCTAGAAGCTTCTCTTTTTTGCGGCGAAGCATTAGAGCTTCTTTTTTAGTTAGTAAATTTATAGAGCCGTCTTCTTCCATAGCCTCGATTACTTCGAGCTTGCGGATAGATTGGCGGATAGTGCCGAAGTTCGTCATCATGCCGCCTAGCCAGCGGTGATTTACGTACGGCATGCCGCATTTTTCAGCGTACTCTTTTAAAGTTGCGCCGGCTTGCTTTTTAGTGCCTACGAAAAGTATAGTCTTGCCCTCTGCAGCCGCGTCGCGAACGACGTTATAAGTGTAGCGGAAGTAGCGGATAGTTTTTTGTAGATCTATGATATAGATACCTTTTCTTTCGCCGAAAATGAATTTTTTCATCTTCGGATTCCATCTGCGTGTTTGGTGTCCGAAATGAACGCCGCACTCTAGCAAATCTCTCATTGTTACCATGAGTTTTCTCCTTGTGGGTTTCCCCGAAATTTAGGTTTCTCCTCCACACCCATTAACATTTGTTTTTAACAAACGCAACCAAATTTTAGGACTGGTGTGTGTGAATTGAAGCTTGGATTATATTTAAAAATAGCTAAATTAAAGCTAAATTTAAGCGGCAAAAGCCATAAATGCTAGTTTAAATAGCCGATTAATTAAATTATATGTTTTTTTTGATATAATCCCCCAACTTTTTAAAGCGGTTTTAAGTTTAGATGCGGACTTAAATTTTATTAATCAAACTTTTTAGGATTTATTTGCCGAAGCCAAAAGGCTGATATGCCTTAGATGCTGAGCGGTAAATAAAATTTAACCCGTTTTAAGCCTATAAGTATAGAACTTTTAGCTTTTTAACCCACCTTTAAGACGTCAAACCATAACTAAGAACATTAAAAGGAGTCCACATGGCAGTA
>NZ_CAJPQR010000053.1 GCF_905372745.1 uncultured Campylobacter sp.
GGCGACATAGCCAAGTGGTAAGGCATGAGCCTGCAAAGCTTTGATCCCCGGTTCGAATCCGGGTGTCGCCTCCAAAATTTAAGGAGAGAAAATGCGTTATTTACTAGTGCTATTATCTGCTACTTTGTTTATGGTTGGTTGTTCAAATACTTGGCGCGGAGCCAAAGAAGACACGAATAACGCCGTTGAATGGTCAAAGGAAAAAGTCAACAAAGGCGCTTCCTACGTTAAGGAAAAAACCGAATAAATTTGGCTATAATTAGCCAAAACATTTTTACGGGAGATGGCTGAGCGGTCGAAAGCGGCGGTCTTGAAAACCGTTGAGGTGTGAAAGCCTCCTGGGGTTCGAATCCCTATCTCCCGGCCAGTATATTACTGGAATATTTCTTTTTGTTCTGCATTTTATTATTCTTATGCATTTTATACCATTATTTTTTCGAATTTAGGATAAATATATTTTGTTTTGCCAGATTTAGGTTTCTGTTGCATCGGTTTATTGCGGTAAGGTATACAACGACTTTTAGGTTAATAATAAATTTAAATCAAGAATTTTATGCATAAAATTTACGATGGAGAAATTCATGCGCCTTGCCTATGTTAAATTCTGGCATATAAAAACCTAAACAAAGAGGATTGCGCCGTCTTTAGCGTAACTATAGTTAACGATAAATATTATACTAAATGCGTATTTTAGTACTTTGCCGTAGTTATCTTACCTAGCTCAATCCTCTAGCCCTTTAAAGCCTTGTGTACCTAAAATTAGTTTAGAATGGCTGATGAAGTTCTATGTCTTTTTGAAATTTGCTTCCGGTAAGCCACTTGTAACTACGCTCTGTAAAATTAGTTGGTTGATTTATCAAAGTCGTCGTATTTTAAACAACTCATAAATAGTATCGATATCTTAGGTAAAAGCAAATACAACAACGTATACCATTTTGATACGCTACGGCCTTGAAAAGCTTGACTATGGTAGAATTTAATATGTCTAAAGTACTTATTTATGCTATTCAAGCCATCTTCGCATCGTGCAGATAGTATTTATATATGTCGCGTTAAGGTAGTGCGACATATTTTGGCTTGACGTTTTGAGTGGGTTTGCGAGTGTTTGGGATTAACCAGGTTTAGAGTCAAGCGCTTACCCGTGCGTATTTTTATTAAATTTTCGTGCCAAATTTAGCTTCAAACGAAGATATTTTGAGTCATGTATTAATTTTGGCCGCATTTCATGCGAGATTTGTACAGTGAAATTTGAAATCTACAAGGATGGATTGTGCGACCGGTGCGATATTTCGTACCGTTTTCGACTTGGTTTTAAGCACTACAATCGGCAAAAGAAAAGAGGCTAATTTAAGATTTATCCAACTAGAATGGACGATAAATTTAACGTAAAATATACGCGCTTATTCAATTTTAGAGCATTTGTGCGGTTAAACAAGTCACAATATAGTAAAATCCACCAACAGAATTAAAAATTTACACAAAACAAGCGTAAGTCCTTGACGTAAATATTTTTAAATTTATCTTTAAATTTTGATTATCCAAGATATGAAATCCATCCAAATTTAAGTGCCGGCGGTAAATGTTTATAATTTTAGCGCGCGAAAATTAAATATACGCCAAAAAACGGTTAGCGATACGGATACGACAGCACGCATTATCCCTCAAAAAATCTACGAGTAAAAAGGAGCCAAATTTACGATAAGCGCATAAAAACGGTCGCAAATTTGACGAACCGTAAAGCTTGATAGTTTAAACCGGCACAAGGTGATAAACAAGATCTAACGGCAAACAGTTAAAGTTCTGACAGATTTATATTAAATCAACATTTAGGGTTATATCCAAGAAAAATTTAATCAAATTTAGCGCAAATGCTTGTCGATGAGGCCCATCACGATAGCCTGGATGCCTGCATGCACGCCGCCTAGCTCGCGCTCTATCTTTGCGATGAGCTCGTTTTTGGCCTGCACCGCGCCATCCACGCCAAGAAGGTTGGTAAATGAGTTTTTAGCGCCGTCGTTATGCGTCGGTTTGCCTGCCGTTTCGGCGCTTTGCGTCGCGTCGATGATGTCGTCTGCGATCTGAAACGCCAGCCCTAGATCAAGCCCGATGTCGTAGATACGCGCAGCCTCCGCCTCGTCTAACCCCGCTACGACGCAGCCTGCTTGCAAGCTCGCCGCGATGAGGCGCGCGGTCTTGTGCATGTGCAGAAATTTTAGCTCTTCAAGCCCTAGCTTTTGATTTTCGAAATAACAATCCACCGCCTGCCCTAGCGCCATGCCGTAGATGCCTGCGTTGCGGCTTAGGATCTCGACGCATTTTATGCGCGCGTCCGCATCTAGCGGAGCCCTTGCTATCTGATAAAAGGCGTGGGTGTTTAGAGCGTCGCCAGCCAGGATCGCCGTCACTTCGTCAAATTTGACGTGCAGACTAGGCTGTCCGCGGCGCAGATCCGAGTCGTCCATCGCCGGCAGATCGTCGTGGATGAGCGAGTAGCTGTGCATCGTCTCAAATGCCAGCGCGACGTGGAACGCCGCCTCTTTGCGCTCTGGACGCACCGCCGCTACGACGCCTGCGACTAGCATCGCGCGAAAGTGCTTGCCGCCCGATTTTAGCGTGTACGAAAGCGCCTCGTCAAAGCACGGATGAAAGCTGGGGTTGCTTGGCAAATGCGCGCTCAAAAACGCCTTAAACTCGGCCAAAAGCGCGTCCTGATCGGCGGCGCTGGGCGCTGTTTGTTGCAAATTTGAGCCCGAGCTAAAACACGAACCTTTTGCCGCGTTTAGCGAGATTAAATTTGCTCTATTTTTCGGGCTTTGAGCCGGGTTTTCGGAGTTTATTTTAGATTTGGCCGCGTTTAAAATTTGAGGCTGATTTTGAGGCGAGCTCGCGCGCAAGCTTTGCGCTTGATTTTGATCTGTCAGCAGCGCTCGCGACTTGTTTAAATTTAGCCCTTTTTCGTTAGCCGGATTAGACATTTTTTGCGGCAAATTTGGGTCTGGAGCGTCATTTGTGTAAACCCGCATTTTTTTGCCGCTAGGCGATATCTGCGCTAAATTTCGCTTTTGCTCGGCGCTAAATTTTTGAAATGTCGACGGCTTTGCAAGCGACAAAAGAGGAGCCTGATTTCGCGCAAGGTCTTCGCCGTTTTCGCAGGCTAAATTTGAAACTTTTATTTCCGAAAAAGTTGCGCGCTTCAGATGGTTTTTGGACGATTTAAGAGCCTTGGTCTCGTTAAATTTACGCGGTAAAATCAGGCTGCGCGCGCTCGGTAAATTTTCGTCCGAATTTGCGCTAAAAACCTGCACCAAACTTGAGCTTTGCGGCAAGGTTTTAAAGCGAGCGAAATTTGATTTTAAGGCTTTATCTTCCGCGTAAATTCGCACATTTAATCTTTCCTTCGAGTTTTTATGATTTTGCATTCTTTCTCCGTTTTGTTTTTGTTTGATAAAGGCAGATCCCAAATTGCTTTAACCGCCGAACAAATCCTTGCTTGCGCTAAATTTACTTATTTTGCGAGGCTATGTAACGCCTCTAAAAGCTGCGATTTTACGCCCAAGCTAGCAAAGTCGTCTGTTTCGTAGCGAGCTAAATTTAACGGGCGGATCGCCTTGCTACCAGATTGAGCCACGGCACAAAAAGCTTAAATTTACGCCCGAAAAAGCCGTCTTGCACTTAAAGCTCGGCGGTCGTAACGCGCGAAAATTAAACGCGCCCAAAAATAAGCTAACTTTGACGCAAGGATGCCTAGAGCACCGCAAAACCGGACGAATCTAGCGCGGAATTTTTTGCGAAACAAACAAAAACGGCCCAAAAAGCTAAATTTGCGTCCGAATCTAGCACTGCAAAACAAGCAAATCTATCGCCGCGGCCGTCCAAAAACGCCTAGAACCTACCGCGCGTTGTAAAAAAAGTCAAAGCCATCTCGCCTAAAAAGCAAGCGTTGTCCTCGATTTTTAGCTATGAGCGCAAGGGCTTCTTTGCGATTTTTCACGACCTTAGCGCCTACTTGTATCAACTTGTCGCCGATTCTGAGGCCAAACCTCGCCGCATCCGACTCTCCGTCCACGCTCTTTACCCTTAGTTTTTCGTCAAACGTCAGTCCGTAGAGCTTTCGCACGCTAGAGGCGTCCGTATTTGGTGCGGGCTGCGGTTTTGGGGCTATTTTTGTGATATTTTCGTCCGTTTTAGGCGCGGTTTTTTGTTCTTTTTTTACCTCGTCTGAAACCGCGACGCTAAACTTTACGACGTCTTCGCCGCGCTTGATTTCAAATTTGAGTCGCTCGCCTTTTGCGGCGAACAAAATCCTCTCGTTTAGCTCGCGCAAGCTCTGCATTTTTTCGCCGTTTACGCTTAAAATTTCATCTCCCGCCATCAGCGCTGCGCCGCGTCCGAGCGGATCGACTCCTTTTACGTAGAGTTTGCCGTCTCGCTCCTCAAAAACCGCGCCTACGTCGCCGTAGTACACGTCTTTATACGCTGCAAAGTGCCGCAAATAGCGGCTCGGGACAAATTTATCCCCGCCCACGGCGATACCGCGTAGTTTGCAGCAGGGGCTTAGCACGGCGCCCGTGCCGTTTACGTCAAACGTGAGCGCGTCCAGCTCGCCTAGCGCCTGCGCCTGCGCCTTTACGTGGCCGTAGACGGTCGCGTTTAGATCGCGCGTGACGCTGACCCAGTCGCTTTTTTTCGTCGCGTTATCCTCAGCCATCTTTACGGGCTCGAGTTTGGCGTCTGAGGCGACCAGATAGAGGCCAAGATACGGGTCAAATTTGACGTAGTTTTTCACGGGGATTTCGCCTTTAGGTACGGCGATTAAATTCGGCGTGATCGCGATACCGCCGTTGCCCGCGACGTTTACCATGGCTGGCATGTTTTTCTCAAAACAAGCGTTAAAATCATCCTGCGTCGGGCGCGGCTCGGCTCTAAGCGACGCTGTAAGAGCGCAAATCATAAAAGCCGCAAAAACGGGAGAGCAAAATTTGCGGGCTAAATTCGCCGTCAAATTTGGAGTCAAATTCGTCGCCGTTTTGGCACCCAGACTAGTTTTTTGCGAAATTTCGCGCGGATTTAAAGAAGCGTCAAATTTTACTGAACGGGTGCGCGAATTTGAGCTCAAATTTACCGCGCTCTTTACGGCACGAGCGGCGCAAATTCGGCTCGCAGACGTAGAAGAATTTAAGCCTGAATTTACTGGTCCGTTTTGTTTATCGGCAGCGCAAATTCGCCCTCCCCTCAAAGCTAAATTCGCTCGCGTAAGCCCCAAAACCGCGTCCAAACGGCGCGAGAAAGCTGCGCGTTTCATTGCCCTAGTCCCATACCGGCAAACCCGCCCAGCATCCTTGACGCGGCGTTTTTACGGTCGTCCTCGATCATCTTTAGCACGTCATTTACGGCGCTAATAAGCAAGATCTGCAAGCTCTCCTTGTCCTCCAGCAAGCTATCGTCGATGCTGATATCGAGCACCTCGCCCTTGCCGTTTGCCCTGACGCTGATGAGCCCGCCGCCGCTTTTTACGCTAAATTCGCGCTTTTGACTCTCCTGCTCGATTTCTTGCGCCTTTTTTTGCGCCTCCTCGAGCATCTGCCCCATTTTTGAAAAATCGATCCCCTCAAACATAAACATCCTTTCAAATTTCGCATTATTTTAGCCAATTTAAGCTAAATTTACTTTTTTAAGCTCTGCAATGCAAGTTTCGTTCCCGCCTTTAAAACTCGCGGCGGATACGAGCGCGGACTGGCAAATTTAAGTCCGAAAAGCCGCCAAATTTGAGGGTAATTTTTATCAAAAGGGGCTAAAATGGGCGACTGGGGTTACAAAGCGTACGAAAACGACGAGGCGGCGGACTGGTTTGCGAGATTTTGGGAGAGTAAAATTTTCGACCTAATAGAAAGTACGGCGGCGAATTTCGATCCGAAAAACGAAAATTATGATGAGATCAGGGCTGCCGCGCACGTTTTGGCCTGCTTTGGCTCGCCGTATGCGTGTCCGACCGATTTTTTAGATAAATTGCAACCGACTATCCGGAAAGTCGTTGCGATTTTGGAAAATATGATCGACCCGCCTGACGAGGTATGGGATTTTCTTGAAATTTGGGAAAACTCGCCGGAAATCATAGCCGAGGTTAAGCGGCAAATAGCGGAGCTAAAAGCGTACCTGGGCTAGCTAGTAGGCGGCGGGGCAAATTTGTTTTATCTTGGCAAATTTACGGTTTTCCTCTGAGTCTAAAATTTGGCGCCCCAGCTACTTTGCGGGTAAACCCGGCGCGCCCCGCAAAACCGCTAAGTCCAAACGACGCGCAAATACGGTATAATCAAGCTAAATAGTGTCGCTAAAGGCTAAGGCGCCTAGGCAAAATAAAAAAGGAACGGCTTGTTAAAATTAAATAAAAATTTTATTTGCGATATAGATAGCGTTTATGTTATCAAAATCGCAGAAAATTTGTATTCGTTTGCGCAGCATCGCAGGAATTCGTTTTTTGAGTTTTTTAATATATTTTTTACAAAAACCGAATAAATAAAGACCATAAGTATAAATTTAAACGAAATAGACGTTTTATTTACGCAAAGTTGCGCGGCAAATAAATTTAAAGATTTTTTCGTAGCCGCAAGCGACTCCGTAGCGCCAAACGCAAGACGGATAGAGAGCGTTTACCTGCACCCTTTTGCCTATCTTTTGTCTGCCTCGCAAGACGGCGAAGCTACGCCCTTCGTTAGTCTTGTGCGGTTAAAAGATATTTATAAATCATTAGACTACGAGATCGTTATACAAAGGCTGGACGAGGATGAAAATTTACGCGAAATATATGCGTATAATTCATTCGGTATGGCCGGTGCGGCGCAAAAGCTGCAAGAAACCCTGCAAGACTACGCAGAAACGGGCGTTTTGTGGAGCCGCGAAAAGAGATTTCTTTTCCCGACCGTATCTGACGAGAGGCTAAAGTGCCATGTCGGCAAAATCGGCAAGAAACCAAAAATAATATCATAAAGTCCGCGCGAGTCTCGTTTTTACGGGGCGTGGCGTGATTTTCCAGATTTTTCGCCTTGCCTAGGATCATTATCGCCTTTTGCTTGCACCTGTTCACGCATCTATAACAAATCGTGCAGCGCTCGCCGAATTTTGCCTCGCCGCGCGCGATTTTTATGTTTCGCATCGGACAGGATTTCGCACACTCGCCGCATCAGCTGCACCGTGCCGTATCAAGGCTCGGTTTACGCTTAGCAAAGGGCGTTTTGTCCCAAATTTTCATCCACAGCCGCTGCCCCAAAAGCCCTGTGATGCGGCATAGTATCCCCAGCCCCTCCTGCGGCGGATTGCCCGCGGCAAATGCCTGCGCAACGCGCTCTAGTTTGGCGTTTGCCTCCTTGATCAGGCACTCGTTTTTCTGCGCCGAATAGCTAAAAATCGCCACGTCGAGGATAAATGCGGGCATTCTAATATGCGCGCCGCCCGTTATCTTCGCGCCCGCCCGCCTTAGGATCCTAGCTGCGCAGCCCGCTCCGTCGCCGCTAAAAATCTCCATCGTAGCGATGATAAAGACGTTTTTGCCGCGGAAATTCGCGCTGTTTTCGCAAATAAACTCGCGCACGATCTGCGGCAGGTCGCTAAAGTAAACGGGATAGGCAAGGATGATGTCGCCATGGCACTTTAGCAGCTCGCCGCAGCCCTCGTCCCGGGTCAAACCGCGGGGATGCCCTTGCCCAGACGCTCTATAAATCTCTCCACGCAATGCTTCGTATTGCCCGTGGAGCTGAAATAAATCGCTATCATTTTGCGAATCCTTTTAAATTCAGGCGCAAAATTTTGCCCATTTTCGCCAAATTTTACTGACCGCATCAAATTTAACGCCAAACGGCGGTAAATTTAAACAAACTGCTATTTAGCACGTTCGCCTTTCGTTCGCTTGCGAATGACCGTCGCGCCGCACCAGCCTAGACCTTATCGCAAATTTAGCTCGTCGCCATAAAACGTAAATTTAAACCTACCGCCGCAGAGACGGCAAATTTGGGCGTATATTATTTTACGATCTCGTTTTGCTCGTTTACCTGCACGATTTTTGGTTCGAAATCTCTCGCTTTTTTGGCGCTAAGAAGCGCGTAAGCAACGATGATGACGACGTCGCCGACGCAGACTTTGCGCGCGGCCGCGCCGTTTAGGC
>NZ_CAJPQR010000054.1 GCF_905372745.1 uncultured Campylobacter sp.
TTAAAGCAAAGTATAATAACATATTTTAAATTCTCTTAAACGAAAGGAAAATAATGCATTCAAGCACGTCGCGTAAATTTGCAAATTTACGCAGTAACAAGGGCTCAAATTTGCCTCTTTCGGCGCTCACCTGCTTGCTACTAGCCGCAAGCGGAGCTTATGCTTACACCGAAGCCGGCGTTTCCGGAAATACTTCTAGCTGGGAGAGCACGGAGTATAAAAGCGACTGGGGCTTAGTCTCGATGAACGCCTCTACGGCTTATGCGCTGGGCTTTAACGGTAGCGGAACGAAGATCGGCGTCATGGACTCGGGCGTACTTTTGAGCCACCCGGAGTTTCAAGACGGTAGGATCCATACCGTAAAAACTATCGGCAACTATAGCAAAAACGGCATGAGATACCCTGATGCCGCGCTAGGAAACGGCCCGATAGATAAAAATCAACCCGTAAAAGACGGCAAGCGAAACTATGATAAAAACGATAACGGCGTATTTAAAAAAGGCGAAGCCTTTAATACGGACGGTAGCTGGATAAGGGGCGTAAACGACGCTCACGGCACTCACGTGGGCGGCACGATGGCGGCTAGCAGAGACGGTAGCGGTATGCACGGCGTAGCGTTTGGCGCACAACTATACTCCGCAAATACCGGCGGCAACGATAATATGACGTACGGGCCAAATCAAGACTACAACTATTTCTTAAAAGGCTACACCGCTTTAGCCGACGCGGGCGCGAAAGTGATAAACAACAGCTGGGGTTCTAATAGGCGCGTAAATTCCTCTTTTGCGGGCGCGCTGGGATATAAGCCTACTTATGACTGGCGAGCCGTACCCGAATACGACGTGGAATTTTACGACGTGGCCGTAGCCAATCAAACTACCGCGGCAAAAGACCATATAAATTTAAAAGATATGAACGAGGCCAAAAAGGCTTATTATCAGTTCGTAACTAGCGGCGAAAAAAGCTTCTTGGACGCGGCTTACGAAGTAGCGGTAAAAAGAGGGGTTATTCAGGTATTTACGGCAGGAAATAGGAGCCTAATGGCCGAATCTTTCACGCGTGCGGCATTGCCTTATTTTAGGCCGGATGCTGAGGACTACTGGATCAATGTCACGGGTCAAACCGGCGCGGATGGCTATCCTAATGATTCTAACGAATACATAAGAGGACATAAGGCGTCCTCGGATATTCAGGAATTTAACCTTGCCGGACACTCGAAGTGGTGGACGATAGCTGCGCCGGCCGAGG
This sequence comes from uncultured Campylobacter sp., assembly GCF_905372745.1. Lineage (GTDB taxonomy): Bacteria > Campylobacterota > Campylobacteria > Campylobacterales > Campylobacteraceae > Campylobacter_A. The sequence goes on from NZ_CAJPQR010000054.1 coordinate 1,249, forward strand.
AGATTTATTCCGCATACGTCGAGCTTACCGACAATGCAACATACGGCAAAGCTATATATAAATCATCGGGCGGTACTTCTATGGCCGCTCCTCACGTTAGCGGAGCCTTGGGCGTCATAATGCAGCGCTATCCGTATATGAGCATGCCTCAGATTAGAGAAACTATGCTAACTACGGCTAGACAAAGGACGCTAAGAGCCGGTCACGGTGCAGGCGGCATGCTAGAGCGTTGGGGTAGCGACGGCGAGGGCGTACCTAGTAACGTCTGGGGTTGGGGTATACTCGACCTTGGTAAAGCGATGTTTGGTCCAGGGCAGTTCTTAGGAAACTTTGACGTCACGATGAATCAAAACGATATCTGGACAAATAACATCTCAGACTTCGCCATCAAATTTAGAAAAACCGAGGACGATAGCGACGCTGCGGCTTGGGCGGCTAGAAAAGCGGCTCTTAACGCTAAGCCAAATTTGAGCGCGGAAGAAAAAGCCGAGATGACCTTTGAAACCGCAAGAGAGCAGGCTAGGTCTGCAAGAGCGGCGGAGGGCTATGAAGGCTCGCTAACTAAAAGAGGAGACGGCGCTTTGACTCTTGCCGGAGACAATAGCTTTACCGGAGCGGTAAATATATACGGCGGTAAAATTTCAGCCCTAAATCAATCAATCTCTTCTTCAAGAAGCATAAACGTCCATAAAGGCGGCGAATTTGAGGTTTTAAACGCTCTTGCTTACAAAACGCCAAGCGCTAGCGGTTTCGTGAGCACGACCAAGGCAAGCGACGATACGCAAGTTAATGCTATTATAAACGCGGGCGGCGCATTTGTAGTTAACGACGGCGCACATAATCTAAATTTAACCTTTAAAGAGGGATCTTTATTAAAGGCTGCACTGCTATCAAACGCCGAGCTTGCAAATTTGGCGGCAAATCCGACCCTAAAGAAAACCGTAAGCGCGAGCGGAAACTTTGCGGGCGTAAATTTAGCTAACGTAGAGGATAGCTATGCGTTCTTTAAAACCGCTAAAGAAACTGTTGGCGGCTCAAATTTGGCTCTTTCTTTGCAAAAAGGCAAAAGCATGGAGGAGGTAGCCTCTACTAGCGCCGAGAAGTCGTTTGCTAGATTGGTCGAGGCAAATCCTAGCAGCGCTATTTATTCGTCTATGCTAGGAGCCACTCATAGCGTAGCGGCGGCATACTTTGGCGCGTTTTCAAACGATCTAGACTTTAAAGCGCAAAACAACTCCGCCGTAGACTCGTTTATGCTAGCAAATTCGGTTAAAAACAAAAACGGTGCTAAAAGAGCCGATATCGATACGGGAGTCGAGCTTTGGCTGCTTAGCAGCGCAAGCAGGGTGACTTCTGACAATAACGCCGGCGGCAGACTAGGCACGAACGCATTTACGAATCTAGTGGGCGTCGATTTTCTAGTAGGCGATAGCTCGAAAGCTGGCGTATTCGTAGGCCTTGGCAAAACAAACCACAAGCTAGGCGACAGCAAGGCGGTCAAAAGCAAAGACGCGCATGCGGGTATATACGGCGACATAGGACTTGATCCTATCAAAATCAGCCTAGGCGCTATCTACTCAAAATTTGATCAAGAAAAAAGAGTCGTTAACTCATACGCTCCTTTGGCTTACGAGTATAAAGACGCCGATGCGTCCGCTATCAGCGCATTTGCCCAGATCGCCTATACGGGGCTAAGCTATGAAAACGGCTTTAGTCTGGAGCCTTATGCGGGACTAACCTATATCCGCTTTAAAAACGACGATGTAGCAAATTCTTTGGTGCAGATCAGAAACGAGGATAGAGATTTACAAGTCGCAAGCGTGGGCATAAAACCTAGTATCGCATTTACCATGGACGGCGTAGGCCTAGTCGCAAAAGCCGATGTAGCCTACAACCGTTTCCTAGGCGATAAAACCCCGAGCGCTCATATGAACGTTACAGGCCTTGGCGCAACTAAACTAGAGGGTGAAAAGCTAAAAGATCTAGCCACTACCGAGCTTGGTATCGAGGCTGCGTTTACCAGAAATTTTAGAGTCGGCCTTAGCTATGTTGGAGCATACGGCAGCAATGTAAAATCAAACGGCGTAAACGCCAAATTTAGTTGGGCGTTTTAATCTTTCGGATTAAAAGCTTAAATTTGCTTAGAGCGAGCTAAATTTACTTAGCTCGCGACGGGTTCAAATTTGACTTTGTAAATTTGCCGCATTTTGGAGATAGAAATTCGTCTCGAAAATGCGGCTTAGAAAATTAAGCGTATAGATACGACTTGCGCCGCTGCTTGTAAGATCTCTTAACGTCTACTTCGCTATTTTAGTAATTGCGTCTTAAAAAACTACAAATGCAGTTTGGTAAAGCAGCGGAAATCGTGATTAGCGTCCCCGTTAATCAGCAAGAAACCGACCGCAGAGCGGCCGGATAGGCAGTGTTAGCGGTCTTTTTCATTTAGTATTCTATAATAATCGCATCCTAGCTGAAGCCCTAAATCGCAGGCTTTGCCGTAGTACTCTTTTGCAGTAGAAAAATTCTGTCTTACGCCTTGACCGTATTCGTATAAAACACCTAAACTGGCGCAACCCCCAGCAATTCCTCCATCACAAGCTTTTTGATAAAAGTGGGCTGCCTTTTGATAATCTTGCCTTACCCCTTTGCCTTCTGCATATAAAGCTCCTAAACCGCCGCAATTCAAAGCCTCTCCGCCGTCACAAGCCTTCTGCCATAAGTTGACTGCTTTTTGATAATCTTGTCTAACCCCTTTGCCTTCCGCATATAAAGATCCTAAAACGCCGCAACTAAAAGCATTTTCCTCGTCACAATCCTTCTGCCATAACTGGGCTGCTTTTTGGTAGTCACCCTGATTATAAGCTTCTGCTCCTAGCTTCGTAAGATCTTCGGAAAATCCAACAGAAAACAAAACGACGAGTAAAACAAAAACTCTTTTCATCTCTACTCCTTTATATATAAAATATTTAAATTGTATTTTGTCTTTTTTGGGCTTAGATTGTTATTAATTATTTTGGCTCGAGATAAACTAAGCTGATTTTAGCCGCGACGTTATCATATCTAAATGCTACTTTGCTACATTTTGCCTACAAGAACGCGGTTTTCATTGAAACCTACCGGCACTTATATCGGCATTAAATTCTGCCGACTAAATTTAAAAACTTTGTTTATTATTTTGTGCAGTTATAAATAATACCAAAATATTTTTCTTATACTTTAAATATGATTTATCTCAAAAATTTAATAAATAATAAGCTTTGCGGGGGTACAATTTCGTTTAACAAATACCTTCAAAAGGAGCAAAAATGAAAATCAAGTCTTTGGCGCTTATGCTTTTGGGCGTTAGCGCTTATGCGCATTTTGGTATGGTCGTACCGTCAAATTCGACCGTGGACGACGAGAAAGAGGCGAATTTGCAGATTACTTACAAATTTAGCCATCCTTTTGAGGGCGATATGATGAATCTGACCCTTCCAAACGAGGCGGGCGTTTTTATAAACGGTAAAAAAGAGGCGATAAAAGACCTAAAAGAGCTTAAAGAGGATAAATTTAGCTACTTTACGGCTAGCTACGACGTAAAAGAGCCCGGCATTTATCAGTTTTATATGGATCCAAAGCCCTATTTCGAGCCTGCGGAGGATAAATTTATAAGGCACATAACAAAAACCGTCGTCGATGCCTACGGCTACGGTGAGGGCTGGGATAAACCGGCCGGACTAAAAGCCGAGATAGTGCCGCTAACGCGTCCGTATGGGCTTTATAAGGGAAATTTGTTCTCAGGCGTGGTTTATTATAAAGGAAAACCCGCTAAAAACGTAACCGTCGAGGTAGAGTACTATAATACCAAAGGACTAAAAGCTCCGTCCGATGCGCACGTAACTCAGGTCGTAAACACCAACGAGCAGGGCGAATTTAGCTTTGCGATGCCACTTGAGGGCTGGTGGGGATTTGCCGCGCTCATAGACGACGACCAAAAGATAAAACACGAGGGCAAAGAGTATCCCGTGGAGCTTGGAGCCGTCATCTGGGTGCAAACCAAAGAGTATAAATAAATGCACATTAGCGAAGGCGTTTTAAAACCCGAAATCATCGTGCCTTGCTCGGCCGTTTGCGTTGTTTTGGTATCTAGCTTGATTTACAAGCTAAAAACGAGCGAGATACCAAAAGTTGCCGCCGTCAGCGCGATGTTTTTTATGGCGTCTTTTATCCACGTGCCTATCGGCGTTACGTCGATACATCTCGTGCTAAGCGGCCTTGCGGGGGCGTTTTTGGGCGCAAATGCCGTTTTGGCTATTTTTATCGCGCTGTTTTTTCAGGCCTTGCTGTTTGGTTACGGCGGCCTGAGCGCGCTTGGCGTAAATTTGCTGATCATCGCCTCCCCCGCGCTTCTTAGCCCCTATCTTTTAAAGTTATCTTTTAAGCGATACAGGTCGTTTTTCTGGTTTCTAGTCGGGTTTTTGCCTATACTTTGCTCCTCGGCTTTGCTCTCCTTGACGCTCGTTTTAAACGGTAAAGAATTCGCTCCCGTAGCCGCGCTCGTTTTTACTTCAAATTTAGCCCTCATGGCGCTTGAGGGGATCATTTCGCTTTTTGCGCTTTCTTTTATTTACAGGGTTAAAAAGGATCTTTTGATTTGCTAAAAATATTTTTGATCGCGCTTTTTGCAAGCATCCTAAATGCGCACTCGCTAAAAGGCTTTGCAAAGCAAGAGGGCGAATTTGTCGAGATAAAAAGCTATTTTTACGGAAATTCCCCTTGTAAAAATTGCCCTGTATCTTTCATAAAAGACGGCACCCAGATAGGAGGCACTCAAACAGATGAAAACGGCTTTGCCAGAGCTAAAATCCCCGCAGATGAATTTGAAATCCTGATCGACGGCGGACTAGCGCACGAAAAAAGGATAAAATTTACCGCAAACAAAGACGAGCTAAAAAGCGCCGAAAGTAACGCGTCAAGCGATGCCTCAAAGACCAAATTTGACGAAAGTGAGGAGGATTTTGGGGCTTACGCGCTTAAATTTATCCTTGCGTTTGCCGGAATCGGGCTGTTTTTTGGCGGAATTTATCTGGTAAAAAGAGGCAAATGAACCTATCCGTTTTACTCGTTTGCTTTACTTTTTTTAGCTTCAGAGTCTCGCTTTCAAGCGCTACGGACGCCGTTTTCATCGTGCCCGTAATATTTTTAGCGATTTTAAAT
>NZ_CAJPQR010000055.1 GCF_905372745.1 uncultured Campylobacter sp.
GCTCGTAATCCATCTACAAAAACATATAAAACCGCCTAAAATTTTAAAAATTAGAAAGCAAAAAATCATTTTTGGTTTTTTTAAAAGTACCATGCAAATTTAGCTAATTTTTCTCGTTTTATTCGTTTTTTAAAACGCGATAAATGCACGAAGCTTACGCCCGTAAAAACACGGATTTATGCGGTAAATTGGCAAAAACGCGCTTAAATAAACGCTAGAAAGCAAAGATGCAAACGAGCAGGAATCTAAAATAAATTTTTAAAAAGCATCGTATCAAAATCCAAAAAAGCCCGAAACAAAATTTTTCCAAAAAAACACATCACAGACGGGCAAGCAAAGCGCGAGAATTACGGCTTTTTAAATGCCGACTCGGCGGGCGTTACTCCTCGCTTAGCTCCTCGGCTACCTGCGCGGCGAGCTTTAGCTTTTCGCTATCAAAATGCGTGTAAATTCGCGAAGTATTTAGGCTCGCGTGCCCAAGCGCTTCTTGCACCAAAACCAGGTCTTTTTGCTTTTTGTAAAGCATCGTGGCAAAGGTATGGCGCAGCATGTGAGCGCCGTTTTTTTCCTTGCGGATACCTGCTTTAAAGAGTATCTGCTCGACGATGCGGCTCACGTAGGCCTGCGTTAGGCGCGTGCCTTTTTTGTTGATAAAAAGATAGCCTTCTTTATTTATATAGTTTATCGCGATCGCGTCCAGATGGGCTTCGATGAGGCGGCGCTTGATCATCACGACGCGGTATTTGTTGCCTTTACCGCGGATTCTTATGACGTAGAGTTCGCCGTCCTCGGCTATGTCTTTGCGCTTTAGATTTAGCGCCTCGCTCACGCGAATACCCGTGAAAATAATGATTTTTATGATGAGCTTGTTGCGGTTGGCATTGCTTTTAAACTCCGCGTTTTCGATCGCCTCCAAAAATCTTTTTACCTCATCCTCGCTCATAAATTCAGGCAACTTTTGCCCGCGCGCTCCGCCCACGCCGCCCCAGTTTTTTAGCTCGATGTCAAAGACGTGCGCCTTGCCGTCCTCTTCGTTTTGCTTATCCAAAAATGCGAAAAAATTTATCGCGCTTATGCGGTAGTTTTTTTTGCTCGCGTCGCTAAGCCCGCCCGTGACGCTAGCTAGCACCTCGCTTAGCAGCTCCTCGTCGATCTGCTTTAGGCTCTCTAGCTCGTAAAATTTGAGCGTCTCGAATATCTTTTTAAGCGGATTAAAGTATGTATTTATGCCCGTTAGTCCAGCGTTTCTAGCCGATTTTACGAGGCCGTCTAGCTGATCTATGTTTTTTATCTCGCGGCTAAGGGCGAAATTTACGCTTGCTAGCGCCTTTGGGTCGCGAAGCTCTTTGTTTGAGAGCGAGCTAAGCTTAAATTTAACGTATCTCGTGAGCCAAAATATAAACGAGTTTTCAAAACTATCCTTGCAATCAAGCGCGTATTTCAAGATATTTTCCTTAAATTTATAAAAAATTGAAAAGCATTATAGCTAAAATCTGCGCTATTTTGCCCGTCTAAAATCGTTTAATCTTTTTATAAATTTAATGTCGAAATCAAGCTTTAAACGGCAAAAGGCGATAAATTTAAGTGCGCTAAATTATGAGGTAGAGATAAACCTAAATTTTGCGTTCGGATTTAGCAAAATAGGGCAAATTTATGCAAAAATTTAAGCTTAAAGTCGTGTTTTTGCGGCAACGCACATAAATTTACGTCGCGCAAAAACTTCAAACCCAAAGAGCCTAAATTTAGTCGCAAAATCGCTTACGAAAATTATTTCAGATAAATATCTAAGCTCAAATTTAGCTCGTCGATGACGCTAAGCATCTGCCTCACGTATCTTTGCTCGCGGCGAGCCTCGGCGATGTCTAGTTTATCAAAAAGCCGCCCCTCAAAAAAATTTCTCCTACTAAAGCAAAATAGGTAAAATTTGTTATCCATAAAGGCTACGCTGGGCGATTTTAGCGTGTTTTTGTAGGCTTTTAGTATATTTAGCTTGCCCATAAACGCAGGCGTGAGCAGATATCTCGCCTCCACCTTATCCGTCGTAAAAACTCTAAAATTTTCGTTAAATTTGACATCGTCGAGCAGCTCTTTGTCGCCTAAAAATTTAGTATTAAAATCCTTGCTAACGACGGTCGTTTTGCCGCGAAATTTCTTGTTAAACTCGCAAACTAGCACGCTGCCTTTGAAGTCCGAATACTGATCAAACACGTATTTTAGCAGGACGAAGGCGGCGACGTATTTGTTGTTTACGCGCGGGTATTCGCGCTCGTGGTTGATGACCTCGCACAGGTTAAATTTGACGCCTTTATAGACGCCGCGCACGCTATCTTCGCTATAAAATGTGCTGGGTCTATAAACCCCGGCCGCATTAAATTCGCTCTGCGAGATGCCGCCGTAGGCGCTATACGTAAAGCTCTCGTCGATCTCACCGATGAGCGCGCGGACGAAAACTTCTTTGTAAAATTCGTTGTATTCCTCTTTTGCTTTTTCTACTTTTTCGATGTGATTAAGTATTTTAAAAAGATAATGAGAAATAACAAGCAAAAACACCATCACAAAGCCAAATGACGAGAGCTGATCGCTATCAAATCTATTTTCGAAGATAAGAAAGAGCACTATGACACCGACGCCCAAAATAACGCTTGTAGGAGATACCGCGACTCTAGCTCGGCACTCTTTTTGTTTGTTTTTGGTTAATATAAATGCTTGCGAAAGGGTCATTTGCTCGCTTTTGATTAAAATTTACGTAAATTTTGACCGAGCGCGGCTTAAAATAAAGTAAATTCGGGCGGGTAAATTTGAGCGAGGATTTTTAAAATCCGGTAGATTTGGAGTCAAATTTGGCACGGCGTAAATTTGAAATTTGCCGCCGTTTTTAATCGTAAATTTAAGATCAAATTTGACCGAGTCCTAGAAGCGACTCGTCAAATTTGCTTTAATGCCAAATCAAAGCGGCAAATACGGCGGGCAAAAACTCAAATTTAAGCGGTCGAATTTAGAGATTTTCTATCACCCTTTTTGTTTCCAGCGCGATTTCTAGCTCCTCGTTAGTAGGCACGACGAGAGTTTTTACCGCTGCGTCAGGGGCGCTTAGATCGCGTATACCGCCGCTTGCGGCGAAATTTAGCTCGTGATCGATCTTGATACCAATGTGCGTGAGATCGTTGCAGATTTTCTCGCGGCTATACGGGGCGTTTTCGCCGATACCGCCAGTAAAAACGACCGCATCCACTCGGCCCAAAACCGCGTAATACGCGCCGATATATTTTTTTATACGGTAGCAAAACATCTCAAAGGCTAGATGCGCGCGCTCGTCGCCGCCTTGCATCTTAACGACCACTTCGCGCATGTCGTTTGAGCCGCAGATGCCTAGCAGTCCGCTTTTTTTGTTTAAAAACGCGTCTATGCCCTCGGCCGTGAGCTCGCCTAAATTTAAAAGATATGTAAGCACCGCGGGGTCCATATCGCCGCTTCTAGTGCCCATTATCAGGCCTTCTAGCGGACTTAGGCCCATCGAGGTATCGACGCTCTTGCCCCCTTGCACTGCGCAGGCGGAGGCTCCGTTGCCAAGATGCAGCGAGATAGCGTTAAATTTCTCGTACGGCACGCCTAGATACTCGGCGGCTTTTTTAGTCACGTAGTGGTGCGAAGTGCCGTGAAAACCGTATCTGCGGATGTGCAGCCTCTTGCAAAGATCAAATGGCAGGGCATAGCGGTAGGCGTACTCGGGGATAGTTTGATGAAATACGGTATCAAAAACGACGACGTGAGGCACCTTTTTACCACTCTCATGCATTGCATTTTTGATGCCCGCTAGGTGGCCGGGGTTGTGAAGGGGTGCTAGAACGGAGTTTTGCTCGATTTTGGCGATGACGTCAGGGGTGACTAGAGCCGAGTCGCTAAAGCTCTCGCCACCGTGCACGATGCGGTGCCCGATGCCGTCTAGCTCGCTAAAATCATGCAGGATATCTGAGCTAACAAACAGCCGCCTCATCGCCTCAAGCCCCTCGTGGTGGTCTTTTAGCGGCGCGCGCTCCTCGTAAATTTTATCCGAGCTAACGTCTTTTAGCTTGGCATAGGAGCTTGCTTCGCCGATTTTTTCGACTAGACCGCTAGCGATGACGCGATTATCCGCCATATCAAAAAGCTGAAATTTAACCGACGAGCTGCCTGAGTTTAAAACCAAAATTTTCACTATTTTTCTCCTTCGTTTGCGGCTTGTATCGCGCTTATTAGGACCGTATTTACGACATCTCCCACGCCGCATCCGCGACTTAGGTCGTTTACGGGTTTTTTTAGACCCTGCAAGATCGGTCCGACGGCGACGCAGTTTGCGCTTCGTTGCGCGATTTTATAGCCGATATTGCCCGCGTTTAAATTTGGAAATACAAAAACGTTCGCGCGGCCAGCTACGTCGCTGTTTGGCAGCTTTTTGCGCGCTACGGCGGGATCTACGGCCGCATCGTACTGTACGGGAGCTTCGATTTTTAGGGCGGGATCTAGTCCTCGCGCTATCTCGCCGGCACTCCTAACTAGGTCTATATCTGCCCCGCTGCCGCTATCTCCGCTAGAGTAGCTTAACATCGCTACTCGCGGCTCCAGTCCGAACGCGCGCGCCGTATTCGCCGAGGCTAGGGCGATTTGGGCGAGTTGCCGGGCATCCGGGTTTGGATTTATCGCGCAGTCGGCGTAGACCAGGATCTCCTCTGCAAAGCACATTATAAACGAGCTTGAAACTAGCGGGCTATCTGGGCGGGTTTTGATGACCTGAAGCGCGGGTCGGATAGTGTGCGCCGTGGTCGTATTTGCACCGCTCACCATGGCGTGGGCTAGTCCTTCTTGTACCATCATCGTAGCAAAATACGTCCTATCTCGCACTAGCTCACAAGCTTGCTCTAGGCTCACGCCCTTGCTTTTGCGAGCTTCAAAAAGCGCAGCGGTTAGGCAATCTGCGTACTCGTTTTTTTCTAAATTTATAAATCTCGCGCCGCTTAAATTTACGCCTAGTTTTTCCGCTTCAAATTTGACCTCGTTTTCGTCGCCCAAAAGGATCAAATTTACCGCGCCGCTTTTTAGTAAAATTTCGCTCGCTCTTAGTATCCGCTCATCTTCGCTTTCAGGCAAAACGACGGTTTTTTTATCCTTTGCAGCGAGCTTAAATAGCGAATTTTCAAAGCGCAAAGGCGTGATGATATCTTGCTTTGCATTTAAAATTTCATCCAAATTTCCGCTTACGATTAGCTTTGAGTTTCGCGTAAAAAAGCTCAAATTTTCTCGGCAAAAAACCGGAACGTTTAAATGTCTCGCGATCTGTAAATTTAGCTCTATTTCGCCGATATTTGCTATACTTTGCGCTGGTTTAACGAGTACGAAATCAGCACTCTCGGCTAGTCGGTCAAATTCATTTATCGCGCTTTTAAAAAACTCGCGCTCGCTGCCGTTTTCAAAGGCTTTTTGGGCATTTTCGAGCCCGTAAAAATCATTGATGGGGTCAAAAACGGCTACATTTTTAAATTTTGCTGATATAATTTCGTAAATTTCTTGAAAATTCGCGCCAAGCGCAAGGATAGAGTCAGCCATAATTTTCCTTTTGGAACTTGATTTGCTTATTTTATCGTAAAATTTTCACTTTAAGGTAAAGCGTGAGAAAAAATATTTACTTTTGCGCCCTTGCAGCAGCGTTTTTGAGCGGATGCTTGCCTAGCGCCGACCCTCACATAGACATGAAGCCGCCCGTTTACGTCGAGCAACTTCCCGCCAAGCAGGTCAATAACCAACCAAACGCGGGCAGCCTTTTCGGTCGCGGCGACAACCCGCTTTTTGCCGACCGTAAGGCGATGAACGTAAACGACATCGTAACCGTCGTCATCAGCGAGCGCGCCAACCAAAGCTCCAGCGGCAAGCACGACACGAGCAAAAACAGTGCGATAAGCCTTGGCGGAGGGATATTTACCGCAGGCTCTGCGCCGCTATCTACGCTGGCCACTCAGCTAAACAAAGCCGGCGACATCGGCTTTAGCGCGGGCAATAAAAATGAATTTACGGGCGCGGGATCTAGCGTGCGTGCAGAGGCCTTTACGACTACGATCTCAGCGCGCATCATCAAGGTGCTAGAAAACGGCAACTACTTTATCGAGGGCTCGCGCGAACTGCTCATAAACGGCGAAAAGCAGATCATGCAGCTTAGCGGCGTGATCCGCCCGTACGACATCTCAAACGCCAACGAGATCGACTCGCGCTACATCGCCGACGCAAAGATCCTATATAAAACCGAAGGCGACGTGGATAGGGCGACGAGGAAGCCGTGGGGGACGAAGCTTATGGAGGCGATCTGGCCTTTTTAGTCTCTTTTGCTTTTTGGCGGCTTGTCTTTTGCGCGCTTTTTGCGGATTTCGTTAAAATTTGACTCGATAGGCTACATGCCTTATCTTCG
>NZ_CAJPQR010000056.1 GCF_905372745.1 uncultured Campylobacter sp.
TCAAGCACCGTCTGGATCGAAAAAACGTCGATGTGCGCAAGAACTTTCATCGCGTCGATCATATCCTCGTGCACGGGGTTGCCCTCTAGGCGCAGAGCTTGTGCGTCGGCGCTAAGGGCTAGTTTGTGATTTTGCTCGATGGTTTCGTATTTGGCGACTCCTGGTAAAAACGCCTTTCGTCCGCCAGTGTAGCCCGCGAAATAGTGCGGTTCGACCGAGCCTATAACGATTACCTTTTTGGCTTCTGCCACGATTTTGTTTAGATACATCTGCGTGCCGTTTTTGGATTCTCCTAGATAGCTCATCTCGTCTTTTTTCGAGTCGTGGTCGCATACTTCGCCTTTGGCGCTAATCTCCGCGTAAATTTCTTTGCCGAAGATCATCTCGTACTCTTCTAGCGTGCCCTCTCTGTGGCAGCCCGTGGCGATGATGAAGGTTTTATTTTTATCGCGGATTTTTGGGTAAATTTGCTTTAAAACTTTGGCCGTCGGCGTAGGTCTTGTGCCGTCGTTTACGATAATTACGATCTTTTCGTCGCCTGCTATAAACTCGTCAAAGCTTTTTTGATTTATCGGATTTGCCAGAGCCTTTGCGATGAGCGCCGTTTCGTCAAATTTAGCCACGGGGTTGGGGTTAAAAACGCCTAGTAAATTTTTCTGTGGAACATTTAGTTCGATGATATCCTCTTTGCCGTAGTGAATAGGAATTTGCATGTTTGCTCCTTAAGTATAATTATTAATTTTTTATCTTAGGATTATATATAAATTTTTCTTTTAAACGCATTTAAAAAGGGTATTTAATTTTTAAATTTATGGAATGGATAAAATTTATTATTAAACGCTAGATTAATATATACGAATGTATTTTTAATTTTTTTATTAGTATTTAATTTTAATATTTATATAATCGCGCCGTAATTTCCTAAAAGGAGAAAAAATGGAATTCCTAACCAGTTTGAGTGAAAGCATGCAGTTCACTCTCCAACTAATAGTCGTACTCGGATGTCTGTTCTACGGCGCTAAAAAAGGCGGTATGGCGCTGGGTGTACTAGGAGGCATCGGTCTTGTTATCTTGGTATTTGCATTTGATATGAAGCCGGGCAAACCCGCTATCGACGTTATCCTTACGATCCTAGCCGTCGTCGTAGCAAGCGCTACTTTGCAAGCCGCGGGCGGTCTTGACGTTATGCTTCAAATTGCGGAAAAAGCGCTTAGAAAGCATCCTAAGTTAGTTTGTTATCTAGCTCCGGTTTGCGGCTGGACGCTAACGGTTCTATGCGGTACCGGACACACGGTTTACACGCTGCTACCGATCATTTACGACGTATCGATGAAAAGCGGTATCCGTCCGGAAAGACCGCTAGCTGCTACCACGATCTCGTCTCAGCTAGCTATCATCGCTAGCCCGGTTTCGGTTGCGGGCGTATCTATGGTCGCGGTTTTGCTAGGCACGGGCACCGTTCATATCGATGGCTTTACTAGCTATGTAGATTTGCTTAAAGTTACGATTCCGGCTACCTTTATAGGCGTGCTTTGCATCGGTACTTTTTCCGTATTTAGAGGAAAAGACCTCGATAAAGACCCTGAATTTCAAGAAAAAATTAAAGATCCGGAGCAAAGAAAATACATCTACGGCTCTGACGATTCTAAATCGCTAGTCGGCGTTCATCTGCCTAAAAAGCAATGGAATATAATGTGGATATTCCTAGCTACCATCGCTATCGTGGCGGTTCTAGGCTACTATAAACAGCTTCGCCCTAGCTGGACTAGCGACGTCCCGGGTAAATCTATCGAAATCGTAGTAGATAAAAAAGTAGTTAAAAACATCACCGTAAAAGACGGCCAAGTCGTATCTACCGTAGATGATAGCAAAGTCGTCTCAAACGTAAAAGATAACAAAGTAAAAGACGCTACTAAATTTACGAACGTAGAAGTCCTAGATAAAGACAAAAAAGTAACTCAAACCATCGTGCTTCAAGACGGCAACGTAGTTATTACTAAAGAGGGTAAAACCGAAACCGTCGCAAACGCTAGCATCGTAGTAAAAGATACTATGAAAAAGACCGCCCCTCTAGGCATGGTCGATACGATCCAAATTTTCATGCTACTGGCTGCTTCTATCATGATGATCTACTCAGGCATCAAGGCTGCTAAGATCGCTCAAAACGAGATTTTCCACAGCGGTATGGTTGCGCTTGTCGCGATCTACGGCATTAGCTGGATGGCAGATACGATGTTCCACTCTCATATCGAGATGCTAAAAGGCTCGTTAGGAGAGGTGATGAAGGCTTATCCGTGGATGTATATCATCGTAGGTATGCTGATTTCTAAGTTCCTAAACTCTCAAGCCGCAGCCGCCGCGACGTTCGTACCGCTTGCCGTTCAGATCGGCGTGGATCCAGGCATCATCGTCGCGTTTGCTACGGCTTGCTACGGATACTTTATCCTTCCTACTTATCCGAGCGACCTTGCGGCGATCCAGTTTGACCGCTCGGGTACTACGCACATCGGTAAATACGTCATCAACCATAGCTTCATCATCCCGGGTCTTATCGGCGTGTTTAGTTCGTGCGCAGTGGGTTGGGTGCTAGCTAATCTGTACGGATTTATTAAATAATCTTGCTTTTAGACAAGCTGCCTTTGTGGCTTGTCTTTTTCCTTTATACTTCGTTACTTTTAAATTTGGCTCGGTCATTACCGACAAGGTAACTCCCGTCGCCAAATTTAAAAGCGCCTCGTCTAGAACAAAAATACTGCGCCTTAACTTTTTTACGTTCAAATTTGACATTAAATTTATAAATTTGAGTCGCCGAGACCCGCACCACAAAAATATTAAACTAAAAAATCTGTGGCGCGGTGTGCCAAATTCAATCCGCACGCAGTGCAGCAACATCTCACGTCGTAGGGGTTGGGGGGATCATTAAGGGGGAAGGGAGCGACTTCGTAATTCAAGCCCCTTCCCCCTTAACAAGAAAGATTAAATTTGGCACACAGTGCTAAATTTAATAAAACCAAATTTAACATTTTAAAGATTCGGGTCTCGGCGGATAGAATTCTAAAATTTATTCAAATTTGAGCGGCGCAAATTTGACTCCGAATTTGGCTTTAAATTTAGAGCTAAAAAGTTAAATTTAAATTTCACTTCAATCTATCGCCGAATTTTCGTTTGTCGCTCATGTAGACGAAGCTTAGCACCTCGGCGACGGCACGAAAGAGCTCTGCAGGTATCATATCGTTTACCTCGCACATCTTGTATAGCTCGCGCGCTAGCGGCGGATTTTCGACGATTTTGACGTTGTTTTGCACTCCGATTTGCTTGATGCGAAGCGCTAGAAAATCCACGCCCTTAGCTAGTATCACCGGCGCTTTTTCCTTTGTTTTATCGTAGCGAAGGGCGACGGCGTAGTGGGTCGGGTTGGTGATGATGACGTCTGCTTGCGGGATATTTTGCATCATTCTGTTGCGCGCGGCTCGCATTTGCAGCTGACGGATGCGTCCTTTTACCTGCGGGTCGCCCTCCATCTGTTTGTACTCATCCTTGATCTCCTGCTTGCTCATTCTTAGGTCGCGAAAATACTGAAAACGCACGATCAGCACGTCAAGAAGCCCGATGATAAACATCACGATGAGCATCACGGCGGCTAAAATCAGCATTTTTTCTTTTAGCCACGCTAGCTGCGCTGCCATCGAGAAAAACAGCGTATGCGGCAGCTCTTTGATGAAGCTTAAAAACATCAAAAATCCGACCGTAAAAACCGCCGTGACCTTGAGTACCATTTTGATGCCATCTATCAGTTTTTTAAGAGAAAAGAGATTTTTGAGTCCTTTTAGCGGGTTGATTTTGTTTAAATTCGGCTCCAAAGGCTTTGTGGTAAATATAAATCCAAACTGCATGAGATTAGCGACGACGCCCGCGATCGCGATGCAAACGGCGATAGGTAGGATGATGAGCAGCGTGCGAAATATCGTCGTGATCGCGACGCTAAATAGTAGTTTGCGCGTAAACTCCTGACCGATTAGGCTCTGATAGTAGTTATACAGCGTGAAAAACTGATCGCCGATGAAGCCAAGAAGCGCCACTACGACGAAGATCGCAACCGCGAGCGTGACGAAGCCCGCGAGGTCTTGGCTTTTGGGGACGTTGCCGTCCTTGCGCGCGTCTTCGATCTTTTTGGAGGTGGGTTCTTCGGTTTTTTCTTGGTCTTCGCCTGCCATTTTCGTCCTAAATTTATCTTGCCGAGCGTTTTGGCTCAAATTTGCTTAAATTTGGGCGATTATACCCAAAAGGAGGTTAAATTTTACGCTACGACGGAAAGTTTAAGGAGGATTTTTGCTCTTGCGCGTGACCTAAAAACCTGGCGGACGAAATTTTAAAAGCTAGGACATTAAACCAAAATTTATAAATTTTTAGGTATCATCCGTCTCTTACAACCAACAAAGCTCCCCAAGTCTTTTGAAATCCAAAAGCGCTTTTTGGTCTTACCAAATTTAGAAAGGTAGAGTATGTCAAAATACGCTATATTTAGGCACGGCGGCAAGCAGTATCGCGTCAGCGAAGGCGAATATCTTAAGCTTGACCATTTCAGTGCTGAAGCAAAATCATCAGTCGAGATTACGGACGTTTTGTGCGTAAACGACGGTGAAGTAAAGGTAGGCGCGCCGTTCGTAAAGGGTGCGAAAGTCGTTCTTGAAGTCGTAAACGAGGGCAAGGATAAAAAAGTCGTTATTTACAAAAAACGCAGACGCAAAGACTCAAAACTAAAACGCGGTTTTAGAAGACAGTTTACACGCGTAAAAGTCGTAAGTATCGCAGCTTAAGGAGATAAGAAATGGCACACAAAAAAGGTCAAGGCTCAACCCAGAATAACCGAGATTCCATCGGACGACGCTTAGGCGTTAAAAAATTCGGCGGCGAATTCGTTCGCGCGGGCAACATCATCATCCGCCAGCGCGGTACCGCCACTCACGCGGGCAGCAACGTCGGTCTAGGCAAAGATCACACGATTTTCGCTCTAATCGACGGTTTTGTTAAATTCGAAAGACTAGATAAAAATAGAAAAAAAGTTTCTGTTTATCCTGCTGCGTAATTACCGCGCAACTTTCGGGGCGAAAGCCCCTTTTTCTTTAAATTGCTCCAAAAACGTTAAATTCTGATATAATTTTCATCGATATATTTTGTAATCTAAAGGTAATAAT
>NZ_CAJPQR010000057.1 GCF_905372745.1 uncultured Campylobacter sp.
ATTTAATAGAAAAACTCCAAAGCGGCGAACGTCTGGACGCGGACGAATGCGCCGGCTTATACGACCTAGACCTTTTTACGCTGGGTAAATTCGCAAACGCCAAACGGCGAAAACTGCACGGCAAAAAGGTATTTTTTAACGTAAATCGCCACATAAACCCGACCAATATCTGCGCGGACGTGTGTAAATTTTGCGCGTTTTCGGCAAACCGTAAAAATCCAAACCCATACACGATGAGCCACGAGGAAATAATAAAAATCGTCGAAAAAAGCGTCGCCGGCGGCGCAAAAGAGATACACATCGTCTCGGCGCATAATCCCGACACATCGTGGCAGTGGTATTTGGAAATTTTTAAAAAAATAAAGGAAAAATACCCGCAAATCCACGTCAAAGCTCTAACTGCGGCGGAGGTTGATTTCCTCTCGCGAAAACACGGCCTTAGCTACGAAGAGGTCGTAGAAAAGATGCTCGAATACGGCGTGGACTCAATGCCCGGCGGCGGAGCGGAGATCTTTGACGAGGAGGTTAGGCGTAAAATCTGCAAAGGCAAGGTGAGCTCGGAAAACTGGCTCAAAATCCACCGCCTTTGGCACGAAAAGGGCAGAGAAAGCAATGCCACGATGCTGTTTGGCCACGTAGAAAGCAGGCAAAACCGCATCGACCATATGCTAAGGATTCGTGATTTGCAGGACAAGACGGGCGGATTTAACGCCTTTATCCCGCTTGTTTATCAGCGCGACAACAACTATCTAAAAGTGGAAAACTATCCCGGCTCGGTCGAAATTTTAAAGACCTTTGCGATCTCGCGCCTAGTGCTCGATAACGTCGCGCACATAAAGGCGTACTGGGCGACCTCGACGATAAATTTAGCCATGGTCGCGCAAGAATTCGGCGCCGACGATCTAGACGGCACGATAGAAAAAGAGAGCATCCAAAGCGCGGCCGGAGCGAAATCGGCAAGCGGTATGAGTCTTAGAAATTTTACCGATATTATCCAGACCTCGGGCTTTGTCCCCGTCGAGCGAGATAGCCTGTATAACGAACTAAAAATTTACGATAACTAAGGGGGCGAAGTTGGATTTTTTTAAACTAAAGCAAAACGGCACTAGCGTAAAGACCGAGTTTAGCGCAGGACTCACGACCTTTTTAACGATGATGTATATCGTGCCGGTAAACGCGATAATCATGAGCAAAACGGGTATGCCGATGGACGCGCTCATCACGGCTACGGCGCTCATCACGGTGATCGCTACCGTGCTAAACGGTATATGGGCGAACACGCCCGTGGCTATGAGCGTGGGAATGGGGCTGAACGCTTATTTTACATTTGGTCTCGTGCTAGGCATGCAAATACCGTGGCAGACAGCTTTGGGCGTGGTTTTCATCTCGGGTATAATTTTCGTCGTGCTATCTTTTACGAATTTTAGAATCTGGGTCTTAAAATCTATCCCGGACGACGTCAGACGCTCGATAAGCGCGGGCATAGGCGCTTTTATCGCCTTCGTCGGGCTTCAGCAAATGGGCGTAGTCGTAAATAACGACGCCGTGCTGGTTGGACTTGGAAATTTAAAAGATCCAAACGTTATTTTGGGCTTTGTGGGGTTATTTTTTGTTATACTTTTTTGGGCGTGGAAGGTTAAGGGAGCCTTCATCATCGCGGTATTTACGACCTCGGTGATAGCTTGGATTTTCGGTATCGCGCCCTATCCGAAAGAATTTATCTCGCTACCGGCCTCGATATCGCCGATATTTTTAGAGCTTGATATCATGGGCGCGCTATCTTTTGCGCTGCTTCCGGTGATCGTTACATTTTTCGTAACCGATCTTTTCGACTCTATCGGCACGCTAGCTGGCGTGGGAAATAGGGCGGGAATCTTTGACGAGAGCAACCAAAAAGGCGTCGAAAAACTAGAAAAAACCCTCGAAGCCGATGCGGTAGCTACGGTAGCCGGCTCGTTAGTAGGCGTTAGTACGACGACGTCTTTTGCCGAGAGCGCTAGTGGCGTAGAAGAGGGCGGCAAGACGGGACTAACGGCGGTATTTTGCGGACTATTTTTCGTGTTTACGATTTTTATGCTGCCGCTTTTTAAAGCCATCCCTTCAAACGCGATATATCCGATACTCGTGATGGTGGGCGTGCTGATGTTTAGCGAGCTTGGAAATATAAATTTTAAAGATCCGGCTATAGCCTTATCGACGTTTTTAATAGTCATTTTAATGCCGCTTACTTACTCGATTACTACAGGACTCTCGTTTGGGTTTATGGCGTATTTGCTGGTTCGTATCATGAGGCGCGAGTGGGAATACGTAAATATCGGCGTTATCGTGCTTGCGCTCATTAGTTTTATAGTATTTTTAGTACACTGAGGAGAAAACATGCTAAAGTATCCGTTTGAGGAATTTCATAAAGACGTAAAAATAATGGCGCGAGATATCAAAGAAAACTTCGAGCCAGAAGTGATTTTGGCGGTCGCTCGCGGAGGGCTTACTTTAGGGCATTTTTTAGCGAGTCTGCTAAATAACCGCAATCTTTTTACGCTAAACTCAATTCACTACGAAGAGACTAAAAAGCTCGATACTATAGATGTCTTTAACGTTCCTGATCTATCTAAATTTAATAAAATTTTGATAGTGGACGATATGATAGATACGGGCGAGAGCATGATAGCTATCAAACAAGAGCTTTTAAAGCGTTTCCCGCATATTAAGCTAAAGATCGCGACTATATTTTATAAACAAAAAGCGCTTTTGTTGCCCGACTTTACGGTAAAAGAGGCGCACGAGTGGATAGAGTTTTTCTGGGAAGAGCAAATTTAAGCCCTAAATTTAGCATGCTACGCTCGGAAACGTTTTTACTTTTTATCATCTGCCTTATAGATTTTTGTTTTTTATCGTATGCGATTAGCACGCTTAGCATTAGCTACTACGAGGCGGATGCGTTTTATAGCTCGTCTAAAATTTCGGCCGTTTTGGCTAGATTTTCAGTCGAGATTTTCGGACAAAACGACTATGCTTTGCGGCTTCCTTTTGTTATTTGCCATATTTTTAGCGTCGCGCTACTTTACAAGATCTCAAAGCAAATTTTAAAACGCAAATTTGACCGAGTAGTAAGCGCAGTCGTGTTTATATTGCTTCCTGCGACGATGGCATCGGCGATTTTGGTAAACGACGCCGGTATCATAATCGCGCTCTCGCTTTTGAGCATTTATCTTTATCAACTACGCAAAATGCTAGCTTTTTACGCGCTTTTATGCGTGTTGCCTTTTGTTAGCGGCGCGTTTTTGGTTTATTTTTCGGCGATTTTTATTTTCGGAGTTTATAGACGCGACGCTAGGATGGCGTGGACCTCGGCGCTGCTTTTCGCGCTTTGTTTCTATCTTTACGGATTTAACTCCGGCGGCAAGCCTAGCGGCCATTTGCTTGATACCGTGAGTATTTTTGCAGCCGCGTTTTCGCCTTTTATTTTCGTCTATTTCGTATATGCTATGTATAGAATTTGGATAAAAGAGGCCAAAAATTTACTCTGGTTCGTTTGTATAACGGCGTTTTTATTTTGCTTGTTTTTATCGATCAGACAGCGATTGGAGCTCGAAAACTACCTGCCTTTTTGCATTATTTCCGTACCGATTTTAGTTCGGGTGTTTTTTAGCTCGTACCGCGTGAGACTACCGATGTTTAGGCGAGGATATAAAATTTTAGCCTCTTTTGTGGTAGCTTCTTTACTTGTTGGATTTTTGTTCGTGCTTTTTAACGAGACGCTTTATGGCATACTAAAAGACCCGACTAAGCATTTCGTTTATAGATACCATGTAGCAAAAGAGCTTGCAAAAGAACTAAAAGATAGGGGTATAGAAAAAATTTTTACGGATGATAAAAAGCTAGCTTTGAGGCTTAAATTCTACGGCATAAACACGAGCGAGGATGCAGATCTACGCCTGCTAAATTTGAGCTTGAGTGATAATTATGATAATATTGCCGTTAGTAAATTCGGCAAAAAGATTGCAAGATTTAAGTTAAAAGAAAGATAATTAGGGAAGAATGAATGAAAAAGGCCTTTACGATTTTAGAACTTGTCGTGGCAATAGTAGTAATAGGAATAATAGCCGTTATGGCGCTACCGAGAATAAACGACGATCACATCGCCGAAGCCGCCGACCAAGTGATGTCGCATATCCGTTATACCCAGCATCTAGCGATGCAGGATAATAAATTTGATCCTACTGACGCCAACTGGTTTAAAAAGAGATGGAGTATAGGTTTTACCAAAGCTTCATTTTGCGACGGCTCGAGCGAATGGAGATATAGCGTTTATAATGATAGAAGCGCTACTGGAAATTTAAATTCGGAAGAAGAAGTAGCAAGAGACCCGTTGGAGCCGAATAAATTTATGAGCTCCGGATGGAGCGGTATTTCAAAAGCCAGTTGCAAAAAGGCCAGTATGAAATATAATTTGGTAAAAAAATTCGGTATAACTAATGTGCAGTTGCGCGGCGTATGCGGAGACAGCAACTTGCAAACTATTTCTTTTGATGAATTTGGAAGGCCTATGCAGGCAGTGAGCACGACCGGCGGCGGTGCGACTAGAGGTTATGACAGGCTGGTTCATAATGGCCAAAATTGTCAAATAGTTTTAAGTACAGCTAAAAAGACGGCTATCATAACCGTGACACCGGAAACCGGATTTGCGCAGGTTTCATACTCTAGTATCACTCCATCGAAAGATCAGGCTCAAGTCCGTGGAGAAAAAAATTCTACGATACCTAAAAAATAAAAGGATTGATTTGGATTTAAGTAGCTCTCCTTTAAAGAAAACGTATCTAGTTTGTGCGTTTCTAGGGGGGAGGTATTTTCATTCAAATCCAATACCACCCAAAAATCTTTTCCAAATTTTTTTAAATT
>NZ_CAJPQR010000058.1 GCF_905372745.1 uncultured Campylobacter sp.
TTAAAATATCTTGTTGAAAATATATTAGATAAAGATTTACTAAAAGATATAAATGCTCTTATTGACGAAAGTATTAAGTCTTTAAAAATTGACATAACGGATAATAAAATCAGTCCGAGTGATGCTGAAAAAGTTGTAAAATACATACAAGATGGCAATATATTAAAAAATCTAATGAGCGAAGCTATAAAAGAGAACCAATCGACAGCTAGATCTGGTGGAAGTTTTTGGTTTGGTGCTATTGTAGCTGGGGCAATAGCCTACGGGGGATATGAGATGTTTTTAGAGAGATATTCGGTAGAGCAGGAATATGCTTTTATTTCTACTTGTGTGGGCGAGCAAGGTTCTAGCTATAGAAAAAACCAATGTATTGAGAAAATAAAAAAGTGCTTAAAGGATGATAAAAAATTCTCGGAATGTTCTATATTTTAGACTGGCTTTTGATTTTTTTATATAATTCATCTCCTAAAATTTCTATTTCAAATTTGTCATCAACGAGCGGCTTGTAGCAGTTAAGTTTTTTATATTCATCGCTATCAAGTAAAAACCTATAAATCGCTTTTAGTTTATCAAACGTTTCTTGAGTGCTTGACTTTTTGTTTTTAACTCTTTGCATGAGCTTTTCATATCTTTTTGCTCTTCCTTCCACCTCTTTTTCACTGTGTAAAATTTCATCAAAATCTACAAAAGATTTTAAAAAATCTCTCAGCGTACATCTTGTTTGGCTTACACCGTTTTGTATATTTTCTACAAGTTCTTTACATTCATGCTCATAATTTTTTGTCGCCATATGTCGCCCAGCCTTTTTGTAAAATTCCAAAATTATACCACAAGAAAGGAGGTGATAAGAATGGATGCGTCAGGTATGAGTCAAGAAGAGCTTGATTTGTGGTCGGATATAAACAATCCAAATAATGACGCCAATATGGATGACTGGGCGGATGCGCATAATCCAAACAACGATGATTATTTGGGCGATGATGCTGACGACGAGTAGCTTTGGTATTTGCAAAAGTAGGTTGCGGCTAGCAAAATATATTTATACAGTCCGCTCATTTTATAGCCGATTTTGAACGGCTAAATTAAATAAAAAAGGGTTAACAATGGCAAAATCAGGAATAAGACCGCCAAATGGTCCGAGCACTACAGGTAATCCAAGTGGTAAAGGTCGCGGAAATAATCCGCCTAAAAAATAGATGTTCTCCTCCTTCGGGAGGAGCAAGCTTAAGGAGTGAATATGAAAATAGCTTTATATTTTGACTGTCAAAATGTAAGCCACGTTTTCTTGCGTGATGTAATAAGTTATTGTCAAAACGAGCGCTACGAGATCATTATAAAAAAAGCGTATAAAGATTTTACTAAACATTGTGGATGGGATGAGGTTTTGCAGGCCAGTGACATAGAATCTGTTCATGTTTTTAATTACAAGTCTAATTGTGCCGACTTATCACTTTGCTTAGATGCACTCGAGGATATTATGGTGTCTACCCAAATAGATGCCATAGGTATCATTTCAAGCGACTGCGACTTTATGCCGCTTACTATAAAGCTTAAAAAATTAGGGAAAATAGTTTTGGGTTTTGGGGAGCAAAAAACCAAACAATCGGCAAAGGATGCATATTCAAATTTTATTTTATTACACCGTCAAATAGATAAAATTTGCGATCTTTCTGGCATTGTTCAAGCAATTAAGGAAAATAGCGGCAGTAGCAGCTATGTTTGCAATGCTAAAGTAGTGAACTTTTTGCAAAACAAAGGCAATAAGGCAAAACCAGCTGACTATGGTTTTACGTCTTGGAAAAATCTCTATGAAAGCAACGCTCAAATTTTTAAGATAAACCCCGATTTTAAAAGTGATCTTGCTGTGGCATTGGTATAGTTTTGATAATTTTAGATATAATATCTCTAAAAACTAAGGCAAAAAATGTTTATAGATAGCGTAAATTTAACCCTAAGCTCGGGTCACGGCGGGGCCGGCTCGGTGAGCTTTCGCCGCGAAAAACACGTGATTTTGGGCGGACCGGACGGCGGCGACGGCGGCGACGGCGGCGATGTATATTTCGTCGCCGATAACAACACGCACACGCTGGCGGCATATAAAGGCAAAAAGGCCATGCGCGCGCAAAACGGCGAAGCGGGCACGGGGCGGAGAATGCACGGTAAAAGAGGCGAACACCTCGATCTCATCGTGCCTCCCGGCACCGCGGTGCTAGATGCCCAGACGGGCGAGCTACTCTGCGACTTAACTAGCGAAGGGCAGCGCGAGCTATTTTTAAAAGGCGGCAAAGGCGGGCTTGGCAACGTGCACTTTAAAAGCTCGATCAACCAAGCCCCTGAATACGCGCAAAAAGGCCTAGAGGGCGAAACGCGCGAGGTGCGGCTGGAGCTAAAACTCATCGCCGACGTTGGGCTCGTGGGCTTTCCAAACGTGGGCAAAAGCACGCTGATCTCGACCGTCTCAAACGCCAAACCGCAGATCGCAAACTACGAATTTACCACGCTCACGCCAAAGCTAGGCCTAGTCGAGGTCGACGAATACAGCGGCTTTGTTATGGCCGATATCCCTGGTATCATCGAGGGCGCAAGCGAGGGGCGCGGGCTTGGCGTGCAGTTTTTAAAACACGTTGAGCGCACTAAAATTTTACTTTTTATGCTCGATCTTGCGAACTATCGCGGCCTCGAGGATCAGTTTGACGCGCTAAGGGCCGAGACAGCGAAATTTTCAGGAGAGCTTACAAAAAGAGACTATGCGATCGCACTAACTCGCGCGGACGCGGCCGAAAATTTGCGGGAAAAATTTGACGCGTTTTTGTCGCATTTGGGACTTGCGGGCGCGGCTGGCGAGATGAAATTTAAACAAGATATTTATGAATTTGACGCCGCCAAGCCTTTTTTTGTGATGCCGATATCTTCGGCGACAGGACAAAATATAAACGAGCTAAAATTTAACCTGCTTGAGCTACTTAAAAAGGAGCT